>RDXG01000271.1 GCA_004292785.1 Bacteroidota bacterium | reverse complement strand
TAAGATTAACAATGTAAGATTATCTATGTTAAGGCAACCGCCTTAACGTTTTTTTTTGGGTTAAATTAGGGCTTTTGGGGGAGTTGCTTTTTCAAAAAGCAAAAGTAAGAATTTTGTAGTCATGATCAATTTTTTTTTTGAAATACTTTAAAAAAACCTTTGTTTTTGTTTGCGAAATAAAAAGGAAAAACCCCAAAAAAGCGTTTCAAACAGAATATTTTATGGATAAAAAACAACAAATTTTCAGGAATCTATTAAGCAAAAGTTTTTAAAATTATATTAAAAAAAAATAAAAAAGCGAAAAAAATTTAGAATTTACAGAAAATATCCTACCTTGTCAAAAAATTAGATAGAAAAACAAATTGATGCAAGTATTCAGCAAAACAATTACGCTGCCTGATGGTCGTACCATTCAGATTGAAACAGGTAAACTCGCCAAACAAGCCGATGGTTCGGTGGTAGTGCGAATGGGCAATACGATGTTGCTCGCAACAGTCGTTGCCGCTACGGATGCTCGTGAGGGAGCAGATTTTTTCCCTTTAAGTGTTGATTATCAAGAAAAATTTGCTGCTATGGGCAAAATTCCTGGTGGTTTCTTGAAAAGAGAAGGAAGACTTTCCGATTATGAAATTTTGATCAGCCGTTTGGTTGATAGAGCTTGTCGTCCCATGTTCCCAGACGATTTTTTGGCTGATGTACAAATTACAGTAGTTTTGCTTTCTGCCGACGAAAACACCATGCCTGACGCTTTGGCAGGTTTGGCTGCTTCTGCGGCAATTGCAGTTTCTGATATTCCTTTTACTTCACCAATTTCAGAAGTTAGAGTCATTAGAAATAACGGAGAATATTACATTAATCCAAGTATTAGTTTGATGGCAACTGCCGATTTGGATTTGGTAGTGGCGGCTTCTTATGACAATATTTTGATGGTGGAAGGTGAATGTAGAGAAGTGTCGGAAGAAGCTGTTCTCAAAGCAATTCAAGTTGCGCATGAAGTGATCAAAACGCAATGTAAGGCACAAGAAGAATTGGCTGCTTTGGTAGGAAAAACCAAACGTACTTATTCGCATATTACCCATAACGAAGAACTCAAAAAAGAGCTTTTCGAAAAATATTATGATAAATATTACGAGGTTGCCCGAAGACAAAACGCTGACAAACACGGTAGAAGTGATGCTTTCAAAGAAATCAAAAAAGAATACATAGCTAGCTTGCCCGAAGGACATGACGTAAGTATGTATTTGGCAAATATGTATTTGCACGATATTCAGAAAAAAGCTGCTAGAAACCTAGTCTTAGACGAAAGAACGCGTTTGGACGGCAGAAAACTCGATGAAATTCGCCCAATTTGGAGTGAAGTAGATTATTTGCCTGCACCACACGGATCGGCAGTTTTTACTAGAGGCGAAACACAATCTTTGACCACTGTAACCTTAGGCACTAAACTCGACGAACAAATGATCGACGGAGCAGTGTTGGAAGGAGCTAATAAATTTATTTTGCACTACAATTTTCCTGCCTTTTCAACAGGAGAAATTAAACCAAACAGAGGTCCTGGAAGACGTGAAGTTGGACATGGAAATTTGGCGCAAAGAGCCTTAAAAAATATGCTTCCCGATAATAACGCCTATACTATTCGAGTAGTTTCTGATGTATTAGAATCTAACGGTTCTTCTTCAATGGCAACTGTTTGTGCAGGAACTTTGGCTTTGATGGACGCAGGAGTTCAGCTCAAAAATCCTGTATCAGGAATTGCAATGGGTTTGATTTCGGACAGCGAAACAGGCAAATGGGCAGTTCTTTCAGACATTTTGGGAGATGAAGATCATTTGGGAGACATGGATTTTAAAGTTACAGGTACTGAACTAGGAATCACAGCTTGCCAAATGGACATCAAAATTGACGGACTTTCTTACGAAATTTTGTCGGCAGCATTGGAACAATCAAAAGCGGGTAGAATTCATATCTTAAACGAAATGAAAAAAACACTTGCTGCTCCAAGAGAAGATTACAAACCTCATGCTCCAAGAGTGATCAGTCTGGAAATACCAAAAGAGTTGATCGGTGCAGTAATCGGACCTGGCGGAAAAATTATTCAAGAAATTCAAAAAGTTTCTGGCTCAACAATCATCATTGAGGAAATAGAACGTTGTGGTTTGGTCAATATATTTGCAACCAACAAAATAGCCTTAGATAAAGCTTTGGAAATGGTCAAAGCCATTGTTGCTGTTCCTGCACCAGGCGAAGTATATACAGGAATTGTAAAATCTATTATGCCTTTTGGTGCTTTTGTAGAATTTATGAAGGGAAAAGAAGGTTTGTTGCACATTTCTGAAATCAAATGGGAACGTTTGGAAGTAATAGATGGCGTTTTGGAAGTAGGCGAAGAAATCCAAGTTAAATTGGTTGAAGTCGACAAAAAAACAGGCAAATTCAGACTTTCACGCAAAGCTTTATTGCCTAGACCAGAAGGAATTCCCGAAGATAAACCTAAACGTGAGCGCGAAGGTGGATCAAGAGACAGACCTAGAAACGATAGAGATCGTCCTAGAAACGACAGAGACAGACCTAGAAACGACAGACCTAGAAGTGATAGTGATCGCCCTAGATCGGAAAGTCCTAGAGTGGATAGTGATAGAAAAAAAGACTAAAAACAACGAAAGCATTTACGAAAAGTAAGTGCTTTTTTTTATAAACGATTAATTTTTTCAAAAAAACTATTGCGATAAGATTTGCTAATTGGAATAAATTTGTTGGAAATCAAAACAGAATTATCTTCGATAGCGTCTATTTTTTTCAAATTCACAATATAAGATCGATGGATTCGCATAAAACGTTCTCCTCGCAATTTACTGCTCACCGCTTTGAGTGTAGAATAAACAATAAGTTGCTTGTCTTTGACAAAAATCAATACATAATCAGACAAAGCTTCGATATAATCAATGTCATCAAACCTAATTTTAACCATTCTGTTGTTCACTTTCACAAACAAATCGTCATGGTTATTGGCAATATATTCCTCCTTTACTCTTAATAAATCAAGTTTTTTACTCACTTTATTAATTGCTTTCGAAAAGCGATCATATTGGATCGGTTTAACCAAATAATCAGAAACTTGCAACTCAAAAGCAGGAATTGCAAAATCTTGATGCGAAGTTGTCAAAATGGTTTCAGGAATTTCGGGCAAAGACTGTAACAACTCAATGCCTGTCATGTTGGGCATTTCGATGTCCAAAAACAGAATATCAACAGGATTTTTTAACAAATATTTTTGCCCTTCTAGTGCATTGTCAAAAGCCTCGATCAAATTCAAAGATGCCGTAATTTCTACATAATGACTAATTACTTTTCGGGCAACCTTGTCATCATCAATGATCAAACATTGATATTCATTTGTCATTTTTTTTGATATTTTCGATTTTTATTTTAAAATTCTAAGAAATAACATTTCTTAAAGAAACGTTATTTCTTGTTTTATTTTAAGCCAACCAAGCCGCAACTTCTTCAGGCGTAGGGTTTTTGACATCGTTGAGTTTGAGTTTTTTTCTCATGCCACAAACATCTCCATGCAATTTGTTTGGAACTGCTTTTTTGAGTTCTTCGATGGTCAAATAGCCCAATTTTTGAATAATTTGCACCAATTCCTCCCTGATTCCTATTGCCACATAATCCGCAACTTCTGCCACAGCAGCTTTCTTTTCTGGTCGCATTTGTGGAAACAACAAGACATCTTGAATAGATGGTTGATTGGTCATAATCATTGCCAAACGGTCTATTCCGATGCCCAAACCTGCCGTTGGTGGCATTCCGTATTCCAAAGCTCTCAAAAAATCTTCGTCTAAAAGCATGGCTTCAGGATCGCCTCTTTTGCCTAATTCAATTTGTTCTTCAAAACGCTTACGTTGATCGATCGGGTCGTTGAGTTCTGAATAAGCGTTGCAAATTTCTTTGCCGTTGCAAATGGCTTCAAAACGTTCTACCAAACCTTCTTTACTGCGGTGTTTTTTGGAAAGTGGCGACATTTCCAAAGGATAATCGGTAATGTATGTTGGCTGAATCAATAAATGTTCGCATTTTTCGCCAAAAATTTCATCGATCAATTTGCCTCTGCCCATGCTGTCGTCTGTTTCGATGCCTAATTGCGTAGCCGTTTTGCGCAATTCTGCCTCGTTCATGTCCGAAATATCGATGCCTGTAAAATGTTGAATTGCCTCAAACATCGTAAAACGTTTCCAAGGACGTTTAAAATCGATCACGTTTCCGCCAACCTGAATTTTAGTTGTTCCGTGCAAAGAAATAGCTACTTTTTCGATCATTTCCTCTACAAAATCCATCATCCAAAAATAATCTTTGTAAGCCACGTACAATTCCATCATCGTAAATTCTGGATTGTGGAAACGGCTCATTCCTTCGTTTCTGAAATCTTTTGCAAACTCAAAAACACCGTCATAACCGCCTACAATCAACTTTTTCAAATACAATTCATCTGCAATTCGCAAATAAAGAGTCATGTCCAAAGTGTTGTGGTGCGTTTTGAAAGGGCGCGCTGCTGCGCCACCATAAATGGGTTGTAAAATTGGCGTTTCTACTTCCAAATAACCGCTATCAGACATGAAATTTCGCATCACGTTGATGAGTTGTGTGCGTTGTTGAAAAGTTTTTCGCACTTGCGGATTTACAATCAAATCCACATAACGTTGGCGATAACGTTGTTCAGGATCAGAAAAAGCATCATAAACTGTTTCTTTTCCTTGCTCATCTACGGTAGTTTTTACGACAGGCAAAGGTTTCAAAGATTTGGTTAAAACCTTAAAATTGGTAACGTGAACGCTAATTTCTCCTGTTTGTGTAGAAAATATATAACCTTGTACTCCAATCAAATCGCCGATGTCGAGCAAGCGTTTGAAAACAGTATTATAAAGCGTTTTGTCTTCGGTTGAGCAAAGATCGTCTCTGCGAAAATAGAGCTGGATTCTGCCTGTAGAGTCTTGCAATTCTGCAAAAGAAGCTGAACCCATGACCCTAAAACTCATTAGCCTACCTGCCAACGACACAATATTTTCCTGCTTGACTTCATCTCCCTGCTTAAAAGATTTTAAAACCTGATCGGCAGTCGCATTGACTTCGAAAAGTGGGGAAGGATAAGGCTCAAAGCCTAATTTGATGAGTTCTTCTCGCTTTTGTCTGCGTAAGAGTTCTTGTTCACTTAGCTGTTGCATAGCAAATACTAATTATTCTTGTTTGCGCAAAGATAGTATTTATGTACAAATAAAAAAATATTTTTTTTAAGTAGGAAATTTGTTTTTGTAGCGCAAACATTCTTGTTTGCACCACAAAACCATTTTTTTTAAAATTGTGTCAAAGCAAAAGAAACTACATTTGCTCCCATTTGCAAGGCAATTTGTCGCACAGATTCGGGGTCTTGATAAATACTTTGATCTTCCCAACCGTTACCCAAATCACATTCATAAGTATAAAAACAAAGCAAACGCCCTTTGTAAAACAATCCAAAACCTTGTGCGGGCTTGCCTTCGTGTTCATGAATTTTTGGCAAACCTTTGGGAAATTGAAATTTTTGTTTATAAATTGGGTGCGAAAAAGGCAATTCGATCAACTCCAATTCAGGAAAAACTTTTTTGAGTTCCAAACGAACAAATTTATCCATGCCAAAATTGTCATCAATATGCAAAAAACCACCTGAAAGCAAATAATTTCGCAAATTTTGGGCTTCACTGTCCGAAAAAACTACATTTCCATGACCTGTCATATATACAAAAGCATACAAAAATATTTCTGGACTACCCACTTCGACCACTTCGTCTTCTTCTGAAATATTTGTACCCAAATTTTTATTGCAAAAGTTCGCCAAATTAGGCAAAGCGGTTTTGTTTGCGTACCAATCTCCCCCACCGTTATATTTGAGTTTGGCAATTTTGAGTTGCGCCAACAAAGGAGAGCAAATAAAACCCAAAAGAATAAAAATAATTATTTTTTTCATGATTTTTTTTGATATAAAAAATGTGTTTTAAGATTTTGCCAAAATTGTAGAAACATCTAATTTATAGGCTTTTACAGCAGGAATCAGGGCAGCAAATAAGCCAATAAACCATGTAAAAACAATCAAGTAAGTTTCTTCTTCTAGCCAAATCCATGCATTTAAAGTTTCGCTAGTAGTTGAACTATAATCATTAGAAAAAATTGCCAAAGCACCATAAGCCAAAGCCAAACCGCACAAACTTCCCAAAAAAGCAAGCAAAAAACCTTCCGACAAAATTAACAAGAAAATTTTTGTGGCAGAAGCTCCCAAAGCACGCATCACAGCCAAATCGTATTGGCGATCTTGCAAAGAATTGTATAAAACAATGAACATACTCAACAAAGAAATTGCCATAATTGCGACTGCCAAATATTCCAAAATATCCGTTCCAACGCCCAACAAATTGAACAAACGACTAATTTCTGCGGCAGGCGAAGCTGCTTGTAAGTTGCTGATACTGTTGATCATACGAGGCAACATGACCGCCGCCATCGGGGATTTGTATTGCAAAAGTAAGGCGGTTATGTCCTGTTTTTGAACTTCTTTTTCCTGTGTTTTTTCATGGTCGTTTTCATGGTGCTTTTCATGATCTTTGTGGTCTTCGTCTGAATTTTCTACTTCTTCATGTTCCTGATGAACGTCCCAAATACTTTGCATACTTGTCAAAATTAACCTGTCTGCTACGCTTTCGTTTGCTTTCAAAATTCCGACTACTTTGTAGGCTTCTTCGTGTGCAAAACCACCTTCGGAAAGCCCGTGTGCGCCCTTAAAACTGTCTCCAATTTTTAAATTTAGTCGTTCTGCCACCCTTGCGCCGATGGTTACTTCTAAGGGTTTTTCCCAAAATTTGCCCGAACTTAATTCACATTCATACAAATTTGCGTAGCTTGTGTCCGTTCCTACAATCCTAAAACCTTCGTAACTGTCGCCTAAACCAAGCGGAATAGATTTTTTGATCATCGGGTTTTTGCGAATCAGGTTTGCATCTTCTGCGCTAATGTTTCCTGTCGGAAAATCTATGTGATAAATTGCGGATAAAATCAGTTGCAAAGGACTGCCTTTTGCGCCAACTACCATGTTGATATTTTGGGCATTTTTTGTAAATTTACTTTCAATTTGATGGCTAACCAACAACAAAATTAACATCATTGCCAAACCAAAAGCAAGTAAAAAAATGTTGAGCAAAGTGCTTAATAAATTTGCTTTCGCATAGCGAAAACTAATAGAAAAGAGATTCATGTTAAAAATAGATTATTTCCAATGAGTTAAAGCATAAAAAACTCCGTTTACTACTTCTGCCATTTTTTCGAAGTTCAGAGTCGCAATTTTGTCTGCTTTTTTGTGATAATTTGGATTTCTGAAAAAAGAAGTATTGTTGATCATGACCGCAGGAAAACCATTTTCCCAATAATTTCTGTGATCAGACAAACTTTCTACGCTATATCTGGTTGGAAAATCGAAAAATTGCACATCAATTTGACTATTTTTTTTCATAAACAAGTGCATTTTTTCGGCAATTCCTTCAAATTCGGTTATGCCAATAACCGCAATAAAATTGGCAGTTCTTGGATATTTTTGTTTCATTAAAGGCATTGGATATTCTTGTGAATTGGGTTCGTCAGAAAAAAAACCGATCATTTCGTAACAAATCATGAGTTCAACCCCAATTTCTTTTGCTTTCAAAAAATTTGCGTGAACGGCACTTCCCATGTTTTGTGTGGCAAAAAAAGGCGGTTCTTCCAAAGAATACGCCACAAAATCGATCTGAAAAGGCAAATCGTCCTTAAAATCGTTTAGCAAACGAGCCGTTTCTAGCAAACCTGCCACACCGCTTGCATTATCGTCTGCTCCGTCTTGATTTCCGCAAACGTCATAATGCGCACCGATCACGATTCTTGCTCCTTTTTTTTCGTTGAAAGACGCAATGACGTTTTTATAGGTTTTGCCTTCGACCATAAAGTCCTGATAATCAACCTTACAATTTAATTTTTTGAATGTTTTATAAATATGTTCTGCGGCAACATTCAAAGATTGCAGGTTTTCATAATTTCTGGCAGGACTGATTTTGGTCAGCATTTCTACATCTGCATATAGGCGTTTGACCTGCGATTTTGGAAGTTGAGCCATTGCTTGAATTTGAAAAAACATTAGAAAAAAAAAATCTTTGACATAAATGTTTGGCTTTATTGATGCAAATTTGGTTTTATAATTCTACTAAAATTTCTTCTGATCTAGGAAAATCTGCGAGATTCATTCCTTCCAAAACTCTAAGTTTTGCATCTCTTAATTCTTGCATCAACTTTCTTAAACGACAAGTTTTTTCGTCTAGGCAATCATCACATTTTGCATAGTAATTAATTGATACACAGCTCATTGGGGCAATAGGTCCGTCAGTGAGTCGAATAATATTTGCCATCGTAATATCCTTCGGGTTCAAACGCAAAGAGTAGCCTCCGCCCTTTCCTTTTCGGCTTTGCACCAATCCACTTTTTCGCAATTCTAGCAAGATGGCTTCTAAAAATTTTTTGGGCAAATCTTCACGCTTGCAAATTTCTGAAATCAATACAGGTCCCTTTCCGTATTCGTCTGCCAACACAATCAAGGCTTTGAGTGCATATTTTGCTTTTTTGGACATCATAATTTTTTTGGATTTTTAGCTAATTTTATTTGCAAAATCAAATGTAAGAAAAACAAAATCTATTGACAAAATAGATTAGATAAAAGTACAAAATATTTTGCAAAAACAAAAAATTTGGAATTATTCCGAATAAACAATCACAGGGAAACGTTCATTCAAAATTCCTAATTCTATGCAAGCCGCGCGCGAAAGTTTGATAATTACATTTTTGTCGGCATCAATATCAGGAATTTTTCCGATTACTTTCACTCTGGTAGATGTTTTTTTGCCTTCATAAACCACTCTCAAAACAGTCCCAATTTCTGCGGTTCTGTGCAAAGCCAATTTGACCGAAGTGTCTTTGCTGTCAATCATTTCGCCCATGCCTTCTTCTCTTTTGATGGTTATTTTTGGGGCTGTTTTGGCGGTAATTAGCTCCGTTTTTGCTCCTTCTACCCAAATTTTTTGCCCTTCTTTGAGTTTGTCATTCGCAAATTGATTTACTTCTTTCAAACGGTTTAAAGTCATATCAAAACGGCTAGCAATTTTGTACAAATTATCTCCTGCTTGCACCACATACATTTTTTTTTGGGCATAAATTGGTAGTAAACAATAAAAAAAGCAGATAAAAACAAGTAATTTTTTCATAAAATTTTAGGATTTATTGATTGTGAAGCTATCATTTTTAACGTTTGCCAACGCCTTTTTAGACCTTGGCAACGTATTTTTATTCAAACACAAAAAAATCTTTCATATTTTCCAAAGTATCTAATTTTTGATCTTTTTCAGAAATAATGAGTTGATTTTCAGCAATTTGCCAATCTATTTTTAAGGCAGAATCAGCATAAAAAATTCCGCTTTCGTCTTGGGGCGAATAATAATTGTCGCATTTATAAAAAAATTCCGCAGTCGGACTCAACACCACAAAACCGTGCGCCAAACCTCTGGGAATAAATAATTGCTTTTTGTTTTCTTCCGACAAAATGATGCTAAAACTTTTGCCAAAAGTAGCAGAATTTTTGCGAATATCCACCACCACGTCCAAAACCGTTCCCGAAAGTACCCGAACCAATTTGCTTTGCGCCGCTTTTTTGGTCTGAAAATGTAAACCTCGAAGCACGCCAAAACTAGATTTTGATTGGTTATCTTGCACAAATTCAATGGTTAAACCGCTTTCTTCTTGAAAACGTTTTTTGTTAAAACCTTCAAAAAAATAGCCGCGCTGGTCGCCAAAAACCTTTGGTTCATAAACAAAAAGTCCTTCAATAAAAGTATTTGTGATCATATTAATTGTTTAGTAAATTCATTAGATATTGTCCGTAGCCACTTTTTAGCAAAGGTTGTGCAATATTTGCAAGTTGTTCGGCAGAAATATAGCCCATTCGGTAGGCTTGCTCCTCGATGCAACCAATTTTTAAACCTTGCCTTTCCTCAATGACTTGCACAAATTGCGAGGCTTGCATCAAAGACGTAAAAGTTCCTGTGTCTAACCAAGCCGTTCCTCTGTCCAAAATGCCCACTTTGAGCTTGTTTTGTTCCAAATATGTTTTGTTTACGTCTGTAATTTCGTACTCACCTCTTGGCGAAGGTTTGATGGTTTCGGCAATGTGAATGACGTTGTTGTCATAAAAATACAATCCAGGAACTGCATAATTCGACTTCGGTTTTAGCGGTTTTTCCTCGATGGAAATGGCGGTCATATTTTTGTCAAACTCAACCACACCGTAGCGTTCAGGATCGGCAACGTGATAGGCAAAAACCACTCCGCCATCAGGATCGGTATTGGAATGTAACAAATGAGGCAAACCTGCACCATAAAAAATGTTATCGCCCAAAATTAAAGCCACTTTGTCTTT
This sequence comes from Bacteroidota bacterium, assembly GCA_004292785.1. GTDB lineage: Bacteria > Bacteroidota > Bacteroidia > Cytophagales > Thermoflexibacteraceae > RDXG01. The sequence continues at coordinate 4,145 of RDXG01000271.1, read as the reverse complement.
GCCAATAAATTCTTTGCCAATCACAAAAGCCTGCGCCAAACCATTCGGAACGGCTTGTTCGGCATAGGCAAATTCGCAACCTAACGTGTGTCCGTTGCCCAACAAACGCCTAAAATTTGGCAAATCGTGGGGGGTAGAAATGATTAGAATTTCGCGTATTCCTGCTGCAATAAGTACAGACAAAGGATAATAAATCATAGGTTTGTCATAGACAGGCAATAGTTGTTTGCTCATTGCCATCGTAAGTGGGTGCAAACGCGTGCCAGAGCCACCTGCCAAAATAATTCCTTTCATGAGATTTTGGGTTTTTGACAAAATTCTATGTTTTTTTGGTAAAATCAAATTTTAAGGCATGATTTATTAAAAATGTTAAATAAAAATTGGGATTCTTTGGGTTTTTATGAATTTTTTTGTTTATTTGCGTTTGGAATTTAACGTTAATGTGTCGGTAAGTTCTTAAACCTGCCGAAAAGGGTTTCTTAAAACCCTGTATTTCATTCGGTTTTGAGAACCTGACCACACAGAATAAAAATGTTGAGTATGAGGACACACGCAACGGCATAAACATGATTGTAACACACCATTCAGAGTGTGAACAAACTGATTATCAATAATTTACAAGACAAACACCCTGAAAGGCGTTTTACAAATTATTCATAAACTCTATTTTAAAAATTAAAATTTATGGCAAAACAGAAAATTGATTTTGTTATTTTAGAAAGTTCAGAAGGGCAACTCGAATTGCACAGAGGACGCGGCGGTTATGCTTGGAAAGGACAAAAAGGTAAAAAATTGGAATGGATTTTACCAATAAAAGTTCAAGAAAACGCAGACGAAATTTTAAAAATCATTTATAACCTGCCCGAATGGAATAGCATAGGCAAAGGCAGAGAATGTAGTTATGACAGCAAAGAATTGCGTTCAGCCATTTGGCAAAAAATCTTTCCTTTGATTTCGATAGATGATTTGCCACAAGTGAATGAAAAAAGCAATTTGACCGATTTGGAAAGACTAAATAAAACAAGAACCAAAGGCAGATACAATGACGATGATGATATGGTTACTATTGAAAGCGACGAATGTTACACTTTTTATGAAGATGTGCATACCATCGTAAATCATTTTGGGGCAGATTATTGGAAAAACAAAGTGGTTTATATGAATTGCGATGACGCAGGACAGTCGGCTTTTTGGATTTATTTTTACAATAATTTTGAAAAATTGCAATTAAAACAAATCATTTCAACACATTTTGACGGCTCAAAATTAGATTTTTCGGGTTCTCTTTTTAGTAATCAATATCATGAATACGATGGTTTTATTGTGAAATATGATGGAAAAAAGATTTTAAGAATACCACCTGTGGGTAATAAATCAAATTTTCACGGATCATATAACGATAACGAATGTATGTATATTGCCAAAAATGAGGCAGACGTGATCATTACTAACCCGCCTTTTTCAAAATTTGAACATTTTTGGAAATGTATGCAATCCACAGGAAAAGATGTTATTTGCTTTGGAAATGGTGCTGCAGTTCAATATCAGTGGACAAAAGAACTATGGCAAAACAAAAAAATATCAGCTATTCCGTTTCAATTTAATTGGTTTTTAACGCCAACATTGAAGAAAAAAAGAGCAAATACTTATGTTTTTACAAACATACCTCAACACCACAAAACAAGTAAAATAAAAAAATTAAGCGAAATTCCAACGCAATATTATGATGACAAAGGTATACTTGTAGTAGATAAATTTGTTCCAAACGATTATTACAAGCCATTTGCAATTTCTATTAGTCCAATATTGCGAGGAGTATTAAACAGTGGCTACAAATTGTTACAATGCAGTTATCGCCCCGTTGTGGAAAATAAATACAAATTTAAGAGAACAATCATTGTAAAAGAACTCGATGCCAAAGGCAAACCAAATGTTAAATTTGACAATATGAAATTTGAAGAAGCAAAGATTAAAAAATAAAAACAAGATAGTTTGTTTAATAAGTAATAACATAAAAAACCATGTTGTGTGTAGAATCCAATGTTTTTTGGGATATGGGGTTATTTTTATATATTTTTATCAGTGAAAATCTACTTGATCTGTGTCAAACGTTCTATATGCTCTTTTACAAATTGAAGCATATTCAAAATTTGTGATAAATCTTCTGCTTTGGTGGCATCAAATTGTCTGCTTAATACGTATTTTTTTTGTTCAAGCACCACAAAAAACCAGTTTTGCCCAATCGTATAAAGTCCGTAGATGGGTATGTTTAGCTTCGTATTTTTGCTTTGCGCTGCCAACATTGCGATCAGCAGTTGCCCCTGCGGATCAGACTGTGATTTGACATGAGGTTTATATTCGTTCAAAAAGAAAAAAGGCGTTTGAGGACGTTGTTTGCCTGTAGCCACCACCATTTCAACTCTGCCTTTTAGGGTTTGCATTTTTTGGTCTTTGTCCATGAGTTCAACTTTCAAACTTGCTTCCATAAAAGTACGGTAACGATTGGGAACATAAAACTCCACCAAATCGATAATTGGCACAATAAAAAACACTTTGATGTCTTCTTCTGACCAATAATTAGCCATTTTTTTGTGTCTTTCGCTTAATTCTTTCACTCTTTCTAATTTTTTTTCAGAAAAAGAAGTTTGAAAATTTAGCCAATTTTGCATGAGTTCCGAATCGTCCTCTTGTATGATCTCAAAAGTACGTTCTACTTCTTCTGTTTCCCATTTTTCAAAAGATTTCATAGGCAAATTAATTTTTTGAGTTGAGGAAAATCTGTAATAATTTCCTCAAAACTCATGTCCAAAAATTTTTATTTCCAATTAAAACTTTCCTTAATTTATTTTAAGTTAAAAAAATTTCCCTTTTAAAAATTTTAAAGGTTTTTGGTAAATAAATCTTTGCTAATTTCTAAACAGCCAGATTCTTCATCTTTTAGAAAATCAACAATTTGCGTGTATAATTTTTCTGTGCCGCATAAGCCAAACAAGCCAAAATAGACTCTCTTTTGAGTTGAGGAAAATCTGTAATAATTTCCTCAAAACTCATATCCATAGACAACCAACCCAAAATATCATAAACCGAAATTCGCGTTCCTATGATACAAGGTTTTCCAAATCTGATGGCAGGATCGATGCCAATGTGATCTTTAAAAGAAATTGTTTTCATTTGATTTTTTAGACAATTTTGCTTATTTCCAATTAAAACTTTCCTTAATCCAACCGCCGCCAAGCACATCATCACCTTCATAAAAAACCGCCGCCTGCCCAGGGGCAATCGCATAAACCGATTTATGAAAAAGCACTTTGATCTGGTTGTTTTCCTGCGAAATAACGGCAGGAGTGCCAAAATCGTTGTATCTTACTTTGGTTATGGTTTCCAAATTCATATTTTCGAGGCTTTCGTATTTGGAAAGATGCAGTTTTTGTACCCACATTCCATTTCGGGCAAGTTCTTCTTGCGTTCCTAAAATGACCCGATTTTTGTCTTTTTGAATTTCTGTAACAAAAACAGGATAGCCCAAAGCAATTCCCAAACCTTTGCGTTGCCCGATGGTGTAAAACGGATAACCTTTGTGTTTGCCCACCACTTGCCCGTTTTCGAGGACAAATTCTCCGCCATCAACCGACTCCTCTAAGGTAGGAATACGCCTTTTCAGAAAACCGCGATAATCGTTGTCTGGTACAAAACAAATTTCGTAAGACTCGGATTTATTCACCAATTCTATAAAACCTTTTTCGGTTGCCATTTCCCGAATTTGCGTTTTTTTGAGGTCGCCCAAAGGCAAAATGGTTCGGCTAAGACTCTGTTGCGAAACGCCCCAAAGCGCATACGATTGATCTTTGTCTTCATCAATTCCCTTCGAAATAATGTATCTGCCGTTTTCTTGACGAACTTTTGCATAATGCCCTGTCGCAATAAAATCGCAGTCCAATTTGTCGGCACGGCGCAACAAAGAATCCCATTTAATATGTGTGTTGCACAATACGCAAGGATTTGGCGTTCTACCTTCCAAATATTCGCTTGTAAAATGGTCGATCACATAGTCGCCAAATTCTTCTCGAATATCCAAAATATAATGCGGGAAACCCAAATTTACGGCAATGGTTCGAGCATCATTGATGGAGTCTAAGCTACAACAA
>RDXG01000270.1 GCA_004292785.1 Bacteroidota bacterium | reverse complement strand
CGGGAAAATCGTTTTCAGAAATATTCAAAATATGATGATGTTCAGACCTATTCGACTGATCAAAAATACTCAACAGCATTTCCAATTCTGTTCTGCGCCTTTTTTTGAGATTCGGAATACAAACAATAAAACATTTATGAGTTAAAGCCTCGATAAAATCTTCTTTCAAAGCCAATTCTTCACCAGAAAACAAATCAATCGCCTGATTATTGACCTTTACAATCGGCACATTGGCAATATTTTCGAATTTTTCGCCCAGAAAATAAATGCTAATGATCGGCATTCCTTTTTTTACGAGCAAACCTTTTTTGGTTTTTGTTTCATAAACATTGTTTTCATTGGCGTATTGTTCACCCAAATATCTGCGAAAACGCATAATTTCGCTGATGTATTTTGCCTTTTGAATTTCGATGATGACCAATTTCTCGCCTTCAGGAGTCAAAATTTTTGCCTTAAAATCTAATCTATAAATGGTCAAATACACTTCAGGCGGAATGATCTTTTTTTTCTTTCGTTCTGCTTTTTTCATTTCTGCCAAAGATTTACTTGGCGAAAGATCGGCAATAAATTCTTGGGGCTGAAAATCCAAATCAAGCACTTCCATGTCTATAATGCTAGAAATCAGCAATTTAGCCACTTTGTTGTCGTCCATCAAATATTTGAAAACCACATCATAAATCGGATTTGCAATCAGCATTTTCGAATTTTTTTAGAATTTTGGAAACAAATCATTTCTATTATTTTACATAAAACCCAATTCCAATTTAGCCACTTCCGACATCATTTCTTGGGTATAAGGCGGATCAAAAGTCAGTTCTATATTCACGTCATTTACGCCTTCAACCGCTTTTACGCTTCGTTCTATCTCAGACGGAATTTGCTCTGCCGAAGGGCAAGCAGGCGAAGTTAGCGTCATTCGAATATAAACGTTGTTTAAAGGGTGAATGGTAAGCTCATAAATTAGCCCCAATTCGTAAATATCTACAGGAATTTCAGGATCATAGACGTTTTTTAAGGCTTCTATGACTTTATCTCGCAAATTTAGTTCTTCGTGATTCATATTTTTTGTTACAAAATGTTTTTATTTTTGCACACTTTCAAACGCCAAAGCATACATTTTGATTTGCTTGATCATTGCCAACAAACCATTAGAACGATTCATGGAAAGCATACTTTGAAGCCCAATTTTGTCTATAAAATACAAATCTGCCGTCAAAATATCCGCAGGATATTGCTGATCCAAAACCCTGACCAACAAACTAATGATTCCTTTGACAATCGTAGAATCGCTGTCCGCAAAAAACTGAATTTTATCCTCATGAAGTTCAGGAAAAAGCCAAACCCTAGACTGACAACCTTTGATCAGATTTTGTTCAATTTTATAATTTTCGGGCATAAAAACTAATTTTTTACCCAATTCGATGATGTAATTGTAAGTATCGTTTTTGTTGTCAAACAAAGCAAATTCTTCAATAATTTCATCTTGTATTTCATTGATTTTCATAATTTTAGCGAATTTGCTGAACAATTTCATCTAGTTTTTTGACAAAAAATTCCACTTCTTCTATTGAATTATACATCGCAAAAGAAGCGCGCGCCGTTCCTGTAATTCCAAAGCGTTTCATGAGGGGCATCGTGCAATGATTTCCCGTTCTGACTGCGATTCCGTTGGCATCGAGCATCATTCCAATGTCCATGTGGTGCGCGCCGTCCACAATAAACGAAATTACGGAAGCCTTGTTTTTGGCTTGCCCAATAATTTTTAAACCTTTGATTGTTTTCAGAGAATCGGTAGCAAAAGTAAGCAAATTGTGTTCGTGTTGCGCAATGTTGGTTTTGCCAACAGAATGGATATAATCGATGGCGGTTTTGAGTGCCACCACATCGGCAATATTTGGCGTTCCTGCCTCGAATTTGAAAGGCAAATCGTTGTAAGTTGTTTTTTCGAAAGTAACTTCTTTGATCATTTCTCCGCCGCCCAAATAAGGTGGCATTTGTTCAAGAATTGCTTTTTTTCCGTACAAAATCCCGATTCCTGTGGGAGCATAAATTTTGTGTCCCGAAAAAACATAAAAATCACAATCCAAATCTTGCACATCAATCTCAAAATGTGGACTTGCTTGCGCACCATCTAACAAAACTACTGCGCCAACTTGATGCGCCAATTCTGTTATTTTTTTGACAGGATTTATCGTTCCCAAAGCGTTAGAAACATGAGTTACAGCCACAATTTTTGTTTTTGGGCTTAACAATTTTTCAAATTCTTCCCAAATCAAATCGCCATCATCGTTGATCGGAATGACTTTTAAAACCAAATCTTTTTCTTCGCAAAGCATTTGCCAAGGCACAATGTTCGAATGATGCTCCATCGTAGAAATGATGATTTCGTCGCCCTTTGTCAAAAACTTTTTGCCATAAGAAGAAGCCACCAAATTTATTCCTTCGGTAGTTCCTTTTGTATAAATAATTTCTTCGATGGTTTTTGCATTTACAAATTTTCGGACTGCCTCACGCGTCGCCTCGAAAGCAGTTGTAGAACGTTCTGCCAAAGTGTGAACGCCACGATGCACATTAGAATTTATTTTTTGATAATAATTATTTAACACATCAATAACTGCCTGCGGTTTTTGAGAAGTTGCGGCATTATCGAAATAAATTAGTGGTTTTCCTTGAATTTGTTGGTGCAAAATTGGAAAATCATTGCGAATTTGAGATAAATTAAGCATTTTTTTTGATAAAATTTAAAAATTTATTTAAGGTTTAAACCAAATTAATTGTGTCTGTGATTTGGCTAAAACATGGTCTAAAACGGTCAATAATTCCGATAAATGATTGATATTGTACGAAATACTTTGTTTACTTAATATGTTATTTTCTAGTTTTCCAAATTCCCAAAATTTGCCTGTGGTTACAATTCCGTAGATAATCATGGCAGGTTTTTGGTTAATTTCTCTAAAAGCAATCATTTGCGCCAAACATTGCGCCCAACCTTCCTCAAAATTTTCGGCTTTTGCCTCTACTGTGGTCAAAAGTGGATAGGATAAAAATTCATATTGTTCTTGTTCCAAATGCGTAAACATATAATCTGGGACTCCTGTAAGATCATCGTCATAACGAATGGTTTGGTGAGTCCATAAATTAATGCTTGTGTAATAAGGTTTCCAAGCCTCTCTCAAAATTGGCGAAACCAAATTTTCGCAGGCATAAAATTCGTTGCTACGATAGGCTTTCAAATTGAATTTTATTTCCTCTTGCAAATAAGGATTTACGGTTTTGTAAACCAAATCTGTTGGGATAAATTCCTCATTTTTTACAATAATTTGCGGAAATTTATTTTTGATTGCTTTGATATTTTTGTAGTCTGTAAATGCCATTTTTTTTTATTTTTTTGGAAATTCTTTTAAAACATTTTTAAGATGACTCACCATAAAATTATAGATAGAATCCAAATTGTCGATGGTATAATTATTTTTACATTTCTTGAAAATATTTTCTTTTAAAAAAGCAAATTGCCAATAATCACCATTCGAAACCATGCCCAAAATTTCTAAATCTGTTTTTTTGTTTAATTGCTGAATAGCGTACATTTCTGCGGCGCATTGCCCCCAACCTGCCGTAAAATCATCTTTTTTTGCTTCAACAACCGCCAAAAAAGGCGTTCCTAAAATAATTTTTCCTTGATCAGATTTGCTTGCCAACAAATAATCGGGATAGCCTGTCAAAATATCATCGAGTTCTAGGGCAGTATGACTCCAAAGTGTTAAAAAATCTTTAAATTCTAGCCAAACAGCTTTTAATATTGGAAATAAAATGGTTTCGCCAATAGCAATTTCAGAGTTTTGATAAGGAATTTCCAAACGATTCAAAGTAATTTCTTCGTGTAAAGAAGCGGGTGCTTGGTGTAACAAATCAAATTCACAAACATTTTCTCGATACAATAATTTGTATTTTTTGACAACAGAAGCAAGATTAGTAAATGAAGTAAACGCCATTTTTTATAATTTTTTTTACAAATTTATAAAATTATTTAGAATGAATCAACATAAAAACCTGATAGTGTTCGTAAATGTTTTTCCTTTTGGAAACTTTCCTTTTACTTTTTATCTTTTATATAAAAAATTATTCACTAATTGCCATAAAGTTACGTATAATGAGTAATTTTATAATTGGAATAAATTTTGTAATTTTCTGAATATTAAAGTCATTTTAAATAAAATCAATATAAATATGAAATATTCTATAATTTTTTTTCTGACCTTTTGTTGTTTTTCTGCGGCTTTTGCCCAAAAAGACGATAGTGGCTTGTCTTACATCATCAAAGCCGAACAATTAAAGACTGCCAATAATTTAGAAGGAGCTATTGGTGCTTATGATCAGGCAATTAAAGCCGATCCAAATAATTACCAATATGTGGTTTTGAAGGCAAAAATCTATTTGCAAATGAAAGGCAAACAAGAAGAAGCCATTCAAACACTTGAAAAAGTGGTTTCCCTAAAACCTGATTTGGTTGAAGCACATGAACAATTAGCCAAACTGCACATGGCAAAAAATAAAATGCCAGAGGCAGTAAAATCCTTTGATAATGCGTATAAATATGATAATGATTCAAAAAACAAGTTTCGTTTTAAGATGAATATTATCAAAATCTGCTTAAAAAGTAAAATGCTTACGGATATTGGCAAACACATTGCCAATGCCAAAGAAATAGCTCCTGACGATTTAACAGTTCTGTATTATGATGCCAAATATCATAATTCCATTAACAAATATGATGTGGCAAAAACCAGTATGCTCAAAGCAACGCAAATTCTACAAACCCAACAAACTGCGGGCGGGACAGCCAATTTGGATGTCAGACAACAAGCAAAATTCTATTTTGAGTTGGGACTTGCACATTACAAATTAGATGAATTTCAAAAGGCAGAAGTAGCTTTTGAAAAGGCAAATCATGGACCATTTAAAGCAAGAATTATGCGAATGAGTCCACTATATTACATGAATTTGGCAGTAGCTTATTTCCGTGTATATGAAATGGATAAAAGTAAGCAAATGATTGATATTGCGCTAAAAATGCAACCTAATATGTCTGCTGCTCACGAATTGCTAGTAAAAATAGCTGCTACTAAAACGGATCAAACCCCTTTGATTACTCAATTGAAACTTGCTTTAGATGCCGAAAGAAATCCGATGAAAAGGGGAGGAAAATTAGCTGATATGGCAGAACATGAATTTGAGGCAGGACATTATCCAGAAGCAATTGCTTCTGCGGAAGAATGTTTAAAAATTCAGGCAAATAATTATGCCATGTTTTTTATCAAAGCAATTAGTTTGCAACGTTTAGGAAAAGGAGAAGATGCCATCAAACTTTTGGAAGAATTAGCAAATTCTCCACAACTTGATCCCGAAAGTAAGGCACAATATAATTTTGCAGAAGGTTTGATTTACGCAAAATCTGCCAATGTGAAAATGGCAATTACTTCTTTCAAAAAAGCACAGTACAAAAATTTCAAACACGCAGCTTTTGAAGAAGTACAATTATTGAAAAAAGGTGCAAAAGAAAAAGAGGAGGAAAAAGAAGAGGAAGAAGAGGAAGAAAAAGAATAAAATAAATAAAAAATCCTTGCTGTAAAAAGCAAGGATTTTTTATTTATCAAACTTTAATTTCTACATCTACACCGCTAGGGAGTTCAAGTTTCATGAGTGCATCTACTGTTTTTGTGCTGGTCGAATAAATGTCGATCAAGCGTTTGTAAGTACACAATTGGAACTGCTCTCTTGCTTTTTTATTTACGTGAGGAGAACGCAAAACAGTAAATTTTTCTGTTTCTGTTGGCAAAGGAATAGGTCCACTGACCACAGCTCCTGTTGCTTTCACCGCTTTCACGATCTTTTCAGAAGATTTATCGACCAAGTTGTGGTCATAAGACTTCAATTTGATTCTGATTTTTTGGTTCATGGTTATTTTTTACCTTTTAAGTCTGCAACGATTGTTTCAGCCAAGTTTTTTGGGACTTCTGCATAATGTGAGAAAGTCAAACTAGCCGAAGCTCTTCCTGAAGAGAGTGTTCTTAATTCAGTGATGTATCCAAAAAGTTCGGACAATGGCACTTGTGCTTTGATTACCTGCGCTCCTGCACGACTATCCATGCCTTGCATCAAACCTCTTCTACGGTTTAGATCGCCTGTAACTGGTCCTGTATAGTCTTCTGGTGTCAAAACCTCCACGTTCATGATTGGTTCTAATAATCTAGGCTCGCATTTTCTGCCTGCCTCTCTAAAACCAACTCTAGCTGCCAACTCAAAAGACAAAGCGTCAGAGTCAACATCGTGATAAGAACCATGGAAAAGTTTTACATACAAAGAATCCACTTGGAAACCTGCCAAAACTCCGTTTTTCATTGCTTCAGTAAAGCCTTTTTGTATTGGTTGGATAAATTCTTTTGGAATAACCCCACCCACAATTTTGTTATCAAACAACAAGCCTTCTAAGCCATCTTCTCTCGGTCCGATTTCAAATACGATGTCCGCAAATTTACCACGACCACCTGTTTGTTTTTTGTAAACCTCTTTATGTTCAATTTTCTTAGTAAAATGCTCTTTGTAAGCAACTTGTGGCGCACCTTGATTAATTTCTACTTTAAACTCACGTTTTAAGCGATCAATAATAATTTCCAAGTGCAACTCACCCATACCTCTCAATACAGTTTGACCTGTTTCTTGATCAGTAAATACTCTTAAAGTAGGGTCTTCTTCTACCAATTTTCCAATTGCCATGCTCATTTTATCCATATCTGCCTGTTTTTTAGGCTCGATAGCATAACCAATAACTGGCTCAGGGAAAGACATAGATTCTAAAACGATTTTGTGATCTTCATGAACCAAAGTATCACCTGTTCTGATGTCTTTGAAACCCACCCCTGCACAAATATCACCTGCTTCAACTACGTCGATTGGGTTTTGTTTGTTAGCGTGCATTTGCATCAGCCTAGAAATACGTTCTTTGTTGCCTGTTCTCATGTTCAACACATAAGAACCTTTATCCAATTTGCCTGAATATACTCGCATAAAGCAAAGTCTTCCTACGAAAGGATCAGTAGCAATTTTGAAAGCCAAAGCTGCAAAAGGTGCTTCAATGGTGGTAGGTCTTTCTTCTTCTTTCTCAGTATCAGGATTCATTCCTATTACTGGAGGCATATCGGTTGGTGCAGGCAAATAAGCGATTACTGCATCAAGCATTGCTTGCACTCCCTTATTTTTGAAGGCAGAACCACAAAGTACAGGCGAAAAATCCATGTTGATAACCGCTTTTCTTACCGCAGAACGAACTTCTTGTGGAGTAATGGAGTCTGGATCGTCACTAAATTTTTCGAGTAGTTTTTCGTCATACATTGCCACTTGCTCGATGAGTTCAGTTCTCCACTTTATCACGTCTTCCTTCATGTCTTCAGGAATATCAATAATCTTATATGTAGAACCTTTGTCTTCCTCATTCCAAACAATGGCTTGGTAAGTAACCAAATCAACCACTCCTCTGAAAGTTTCTTCTGAGCCAATAGGAATTTGTAAAGGCACAGGATTAGCTCCTAATTTGGTTTTAATTTCTGTTACAGATTTAAAAAAATCTGCCCCAGCTCGATCCATTTTGTTTACAAAACAGATTCTAGGAACTTTATATTTATCAGCTTGTCTCCAAACAGTTTCAGATTGTGGTTCAACGCCAGAAACTGCACAAAATAAAGCTACAGCACCGTCAAGCACTCGCAAAGAACGTTCTACCTCTACGGTAAAATCAACGTGTCCTGGAGTATCAATGATATTAATGGTATAGTCTTTTGTGTCTTTTGTTGGTGCGCCTTGCTCGGTTGGATATTTCCAATGGGTGGTAGTAGCAGCAGAAGTAATAGTAATTCCTCTCTCTTGCTCTTGTTCCATCCAGTCCATAGTAGCTGCTCCGTCATGTACTTCACCAATTTTGTGGGTCATACCTGTATAATACAGTACCCTTTCAGTAGTGGTGGTTTTACCAGCATCAATGTGTGCCATGATGCCGATATTTCTAAGAAAACTTAAATCTCGTCCCATGTTTAAAATCTAAAATGTGAGAATGCTCTGTTTGCTTCAGCCATCTTGTGTGTATCTTCTTTCTTTTTTACTGATGCTCCTTCACTTTTTGAAGCGGCAATCACTTCTGCGGCAAGTTTCTCCATCATGGTTTTTTCGCCACGCGCACGTGTGTACTTAATTAACCATTTGATCCCCAGAGATACTTTACGATCTGGTCTAACTTCGGTTGGTACTTGGAAAGTAGCACCACCTACTCTTCGGCTTCTCACTTCAACGCTGGGCATGATATTGTTGAGTGCTTTTTTCCAAAGTTCAAGACCATTGACAGGCTCGCCTCCTTTGCCCAATTTTTCCTCGATCAATGCCAAAGCATCATAGAAAATATTGTAGGCAAGACTTTTTTTACCTTGTTCCATCAAATTATTGACGAATCTGGTTACCAAAACATCATTGAATTTTGGATCAGGCAAAAGATAGCGTTTTTTGGGTTTTGATTTTCTCATTGTTTATATTAAATAATTATTTTTTACCTTTTTTTGCTGGCGCACCTTTTGCACCCTTAGCATCTTTTACTGCACCTGGTTTAGGACGTTTTGCACCATATTTAGAACGGCGTTGCAATCTGCCACTTACACCTGCTGTATCCAAAGCACCACGAATGATGTGGTAACGAACACCTGGTAAATCTTTTACTCTTCCACCTCTAATCAATACGATAGAGTGTTCTTGCAAATTATGACCTTCACCTGGAATATAAGCATTTACTTCTTTTCCGTTGGTCAAACGCACACGAGCCACTTTACGCAAAGCAGAATTTGGTTTTTTAGGTGTGGTTGTATATACTCTTGAACACACACCTCTACGCTGTGGACACGAATCCAAAGCGGGAGATTTGGATTTGAAAATTAATTTTTCTCTTCCTTTTCTTACTAATTGCTGAATTGTAGGCATTTACACTAAGTATTAAAACATTCTAGATTTTGAACCGCAAAAGTAAGAATAATATTTGGTATTTTTGCAAGTCTTAGACAAAATAAATTTTTGTTTAAGACAATTTTGCTAAACTTTCGAAGCAAATATTCATAAAATAGCATTTTATTCTTTCCATTTGATCGAACAACCAACTGCTTTGGTAGAAGTTATAGTTGGCTTTTTGCCTTCCAAAAGCTCATGAATGGCATCTTCTACATATTTTTTGTCTGCAGCTGTTGCACTTTCGCTGTTGTTGTCGATTGCGCCAATATAAACCACTTTTAATTCTGCCCCTTGTTTTTGCAAAATAAATGCGTGAGGAGTACGTGCTGCTCCATAGGTTTTAGCAATTTTTTGGCTTTCATCTACCAAATACGGAAAAGTAAAGCCTTTTTCTTTGGCTCTTTCTTGCATTTTTTCAAAAGAATCATCTGGTTCTGCTTTTACATCATTTGGATTAATTGCTACCACAGAATAACCTTTTGGAGCAAATTCCTTGTTTAAAGCAATGATTCTGTCTTCATACAGTTTTGAAAACGGACAATGATTACAGGTAAAAACCACAATAAAACCCTTTGCATCTTTAACGGAAGCCAATGAAAACATTTTGCCATCAATATTTTTGAGGCTAAAATCCATGCCTTTGTCGCCAACTTTATAGCCTTCTTGTGCAAATACAAGAAGATTGATAAGTAATGCAATCAATAAAAAACTTAATTTTTTCATTTTGTTTATTTTTATAAAAGTGGTAAAATTATTTTTTCTAATTCTTTTTCATCAACAGCTTTGTCGATAGACAGTCGAGTTTTTTGTTTGTTGTTAAAAATCAAAGTAAAAGGAATGTTTCCTTGCCAATTTTGATCTACTTTTCCAATCCAAGTATCATAATCAAGCTCGTTGAGTAGCCAAACTTCAGATTTTATTTGTTTTTTGTGCAAAAAAGGCAATACTTTTTTTTCAAATTGTGTAGCAAAATCTAGACTAACCAACACAATTCGTAGTTTTTTGCTTGAATATTTGACAATTAAATTTTCAAAGGCAGGCAATTCTTTGACGCAAGGCGCGCACCAAGTAGCCCAAAAATTGATGACATATATAGAGTCACTTTTTGTATCTAACAGATTTTGAAGTTCATCAAATTTAATGATTTTTGCATTTTGCGCACAAACAATTTGATAATTAAACAGAATAAGGCAGAAAAAAATTGTTTTTTTTAGCATTTTTTTAATTTATTAGGACTTACGCAAAAATAGTAAAAAAAACATACTTTGTCTTTATTTGAATTATGTTTTTGTAAAAATTAACAAAGAAATTGATTCGCAGTTTTAGCATAATAACCTAAATTGCGTTCTATGAATGTAACAAGGTTTTGTTTTTTTTATGGAGCAATCTACGTTAAAATAGCGGCTATAATTTTTTAAGTAATAGAAAATAATTATATTCACTAAAAACATATAATTTTTTCTAGTATTTTTCAAAAAAATTTAAAATTTCTGAAAAATAACTTAACTTTGCGTTTTCATTTGCTTTATTGTAAAATATTTTTTAGTAATAAGTGTAACTTATTGACAATCAAATTTTTACAGTAAATTATCTTCTTATAGAAATCTCATGTTAGGATCAGTAACTAAATTATTCGCCAAATTTTTTGGCACTAAATCGGAACGAGACCTTAAACTCGTTGTCCCTATTGTTGCACAAATTAATCAGGAATATGCAAAATTAACCTCTATTTCTGATGAGGAATTGCGTCAAAAAACGGTGTTTTTCAAACAAATCATTGCAGAAGACCTTAAATTGGTTGATCAAGAAATAGTCAATTTGCAACAAAAAATTGCTGAACAACCTGATTTGGAACTTAACGCCAAAGAACAGATTTTCAACAAGATAGATGATTTAGGAAAAAAAAGAAATACAGAATTAGAAGTCGTCTTGAATAAAATTTTGCCTCAAGCATTTGCTGTTGTGCGCGAAACTGCTAGACGTTGGAAAGAAAATAAAAAAATTACGGTAAAAGCCACAGAACACGATTTGCAAATTGCCCAAAAAAGAGCAGGAGTAGATATTGAAGGCGAAAATGCAATTTGGCATAACCGTTGGTTGGCTGCGGGCAATGAAGTAGTTTGGGAAATGTTGCATTATGATGTGCAGTTGATCGGTGGAATTGTGTTGCATCAGGGCAAAATCTCTGAAATGGCAACAGGGGAGGGTAAAACATTAGTGGCAACTTTACCCGCTTATTTGAATGCTTTGGCAGGAAAAGGAGTGCATATTGTAACTGTAAACGACTATTTGGCAAAACGCGATTCGGAATGGATGGGACCTATTTTTGAGTTTCATGGCTTAAAAGTAGATTGCATCGACAAACATCAACCCAATTCGCAACAACGAAAAAACGCTTATTTGGCAGATATTACCTATGGTACAAATAACGAATATGGTTTTGATTATTTGAGGGACAACATGGTGCGTTCCCCTCAAGATTTGATGCAAAGAAAACATCATTACGCAATGGTTGACGAGGTTGATTCTGTGTTGGTAGATGATGCCCGAACTCCTTTAATTATTGCAGGACC
The DNA here is from genome assembly GCA_004292785.1 of Bacteroidota bacterium. GTDB lineage: Bacteria > Bacteroidota > Bacteroidia > Cytophagales > Thermoflexibacteraceae > RDXG01. The sequence continues at coordinate 3,080 of RDXG01000270.1, read as the reverse complement.
CGTTTCCAGAGGTTCAGAAGAACAAGAATATCAAGATTTAAGACCCTTTGTTGTTCGATTGGTTGAAGCTCAAAAACTAGTGGTAAATCAGTTTTTGGTTGAAGCCAAAAAGAAAATGGATGGCGGAAAAGAAGAAGAAAACGGAGCTTTGGATTTGTTCAGGGCTTACAAAGGATTTCCAAAAAGCAAACCTTTGATCAAGTTTTTGGGTGAAACAGGAATTAAGCAGAAAATGCAAAAAGTGGAGAGTTTTTATATGCAAGACAATTCTCGACAAATGCCAAAAGCTGTTGAACCTTTATTTTTTACCATTGACGAAAGAAATAACTCCATAGAACTCACCCAAAAAGGTTTGGATTTGATCACTTCCATGCGCGAAGACAAACATTTTTTTGTTATTCCAAGCATTGCCGTAGAGTTAAGTAACATCGATAAAAATAATGATTTGGATGAAGAGCAAAAACTTTTTGCCAAAGAACAATTATACAGCGATTATGAAACCAAAGCCCGCAGAATCCATGCCATGACGCAACTTTTGCGCGCCTTTGCTTTGTACGAAAAAGATGTAGAATACATTGTTCAAAACGAAAAAGTGCAGTTGGTTGACGAACAAACAGGTCGTATTTTGGACGGCAGACGCTATTCTGATGGTTTGCACCAAGCCATCGAATCTAAGGAAAATGTAAAAATTGAAGAATCCACGCAAACTTATGCTACGGTTACACTTCAAAATTATTTCAGAATGTACCACAAACTTTCGGGCATGACAGGTACAGCAGAAACCGAAGCCAGCGAATTTTGGGAAATTTACAAACTCGATGTCGTAGTCATTCCAACCAACAAAGCAATGGTCAGAAAAGACAAACAAGACCGAGTTTACAAAACCACACGCGAAAAATACAATGCCGTTGCAGAGGAAATCCAAAAACTAACTTCCGAAGGCAGACCCGTTTTGGTAGGTACAACTTCTGTCGAAATTTCTGAAATTTTGAGCAGAATGTTGAACATGAAAAAAATTCAACACCAAGTATTAAACGCCAAACAACACGCCAAAGAAGCCGAAATTGTAGGAAATGCAGGGATTGCAGGCACTGTAACCATCGCCACAAACATGGCAGGTAGAGGTACGGACATCAAACTTTCGCCTGAAGCCAAAAAAGCAGGCGGTTTGGCAATTATTGGCACAGAACGTCACGAATCAAGACGAATTGACAGACAGTTGAGAGGTCGTTCGGGCAGACAAGGTGATACAGGAAGTTCGCAGTTTTTTGTGAGTTTGGAAGACAGTTTGATGCGTTTGTTTGGTTCAGACCGAATTGCATCAATTATGGACAGACTCGGTTTGGAAGAAGGCGAAGTAATCGAACATTCGATGATCACAAAATCTATTGAACGCGCACAAACCAAAGTTGAAGAAAACAATTTTGGCACAAGAAAGCGTTTGCTAGAATATGATGACGTAATGAACAAACAGCGCGAAGTAATTTACAAACGCCGCAGAAATGCTTTGTTTGGAGAACGTTTGGCATTGGACATCATGAAAATGTTTGAAGACACAGCCGTTTATTTGGTCAATAATTTTACTGATGAAGAACTAAAAATTCAGGTACACGCCAAATTAAATGTAACTGTGAATTTACCAAAAGCCACAGGAAAGCCTGATTTGAACAAAAATATCAATCAAGTTTACGACCAAGCCTACAAACATTATACAGACACCAAAAACAGAATTATTGCAGAAGCAATGCCTGTTTTGGCTTCGGTTTTTGAACAAAGTGAAGGCAGAGTAGGTGATATTTTCATTACTTTTACGGATGGAAAACGAATGATCAACATTACTACTGATTTGCGAAAAGCACTTGAAACCAACGGAAAATCGTTGATTCAATCGATGGAGCAAAGCATTGTTTTGGTAATTGTAGATCAACTTTGGAAAGAACATTTGAGGGACATGGACGATTTGCGTCAGCAAGTTTCTTTTTCTTATTTGGAACAAAAAGACCCTTTATTGCTTTACAAATTTGAGGCTTTTGAGTTGTTTAAGGCATTTTTGGCAGAATTGAATCAACAAACAATTTCGTTTTTGTCCAAAATTGATATTTTCAGAGAACAAGAACAGCCTGCACAAGTGCAAGAAGCCGCAAAAGTCAAACAAGTTGAGCCAAAACAGGCCAAATTGGTCGAACAAAAGGCAGAAAGCCAATCGAGTTTAGCTCCTAGACCCGAAAGACAGCAACAGGTGGTAGAAGAAAAAGTAGAGGTTACGCAACCGCTAAAATCTAATAAAGTGGCAGACAGAAATGATAAAGTAACGGTCAGATACCACGATGGCACTACCAAAACGGACAAATTCAAAAAACTCGAAGAAGATTTGAAAAATAACCGTTGTGTATTGGTTTAAATATTTTTTGTTTCACAAATACAAAAAACGCTATAAAAGTTTTAATCTTTTGTAGCGTTTTTGTTTTAAATTCTTAACTTTCGTATGTAAATTGTAAATCAAAAACCGACAAAACCATGCAATTCGCAGATGTAAAAAACGACATTGCCTTTCGCAAAATTTTTGGCAATGAAAACAAAAAAGAAATCTTAATTTCTTTCCTTAATGCTGTGTTAAAATTGGAAGGAAAACAACAAATTTCTTGGATCGAAATCTTGAATCCTTACCAAATGCCCATAGTTTTGGGAGCAAAATCAACGATTTTAGATGTTAAGGCAAAGGATAAATTGGGCAAGGAATATATTGTAGAAATGCAGGTTACAGAAAAAGCGGGTTTTGCCAAAAGAGCCGTTTTTTATTCCGCCAAATCTTATTCTTCTCAACTCAATGTGGGCGAAGATTATCAGAAATTAAAGCCAACTATTTTTATAGGCATTTTAAATTTTGTGTTTTTGGAAAGCGCAAACTATTTGTCAAGGCATTTGATTTTGGACGCAGAAACCAAAGAGCATAAATTAAAAGATTTGGATTTTAATTTTATTGAATTGCCAAAATTCAATAAAACAGAATCAGAATTGAAAACCTTGGTCGAAAAATGGATATTTTTTATCAAAAATGCAGAAAATTTGACCGTTTTACC
>RDXG01000269.1 GCA_004292785.1 Bacteroidota bacterium | reverse complement strand
AGGTGTTACCAAACTTATTCAGCTCACTGAAATTGCTTTTTTTGTCTATTTGACTATCTTTTTCTTTGATTCTTACAACATTAAGCTAGATTTATCGTTAGCTATGGTAGCAGCATTACTCGCAGGAGAGTTGATGGAGTTGTATATTGGGATTATTCTCAAAAAAATCAACCAGATTAGAAATCGTAGGTAAGGTAAAATACAATTTTAAAGTTTTTTTACTTTTTTTGTATCTATCTAAAAAAAATTGCGTATAAATGTTTATTAAATCAAAATTTCTAAAAATTAAAAATCAAAAATATGAAACTCAAATTTATCTTAAATCTTCTAGTTGCCTTCTTCTTTACAGGAGCATTGATGGCACAGAGTTACACATTCAAAGTAATTGGTAGCAAAGGAAATATATCTGCGGATGGCAAAGCTTTGAAAGTTGGTGCAACTTTAACCGAAAATCAAAGTGTAGTTATTTCAAGCGGTGCTTTTTTAAGTCTTTTGCATAGCAACGGAAAACCTTTGGAATTGAAATCAGAAGGCACTTTCAAAGTAAAAGATTTGGCTAGCAAAGTATCTGGTTCTGCAAGCCTTTCTAACAAATACATTGACTTTGTTCAGAAAGAACTTACTGAAAATGGCGGTCCTAGTGCTGAAAGAGAAAGAAAAACGCACATGAAGAAAACAGGTTCCGTAGAACGTGATATTCCTGGTCCTGTATCTTTAATTATGCCAAACACAAGAGAAACAGCCAGATACATTTTTGGAAATTCTATCACCTTAAAATATTTCTTAAAGTCTAATTCTAAAGTATTTGGTATAGATGCTGCTGATCTTAAATCGTTCAAAATTACAATCAAAGATATGACTGACGAGATTCTTTATGAAAAAGAAACAACCAGTAACACTGAAATTGTTGATTTGACAAAAGGAAAATTGGCAAACGCAAAAGATTTAATTTTCAAAATCGTTCCTATCAAAAAAGATGGTTCTATCATTGACAAAACAGATGATGTGATGTTTTCAAGATTAGACGAGGACGAACACAGAGAAGTTGCTTCTGAATTGGCAAGCATTACTGATCCAAAAGCAGAGCCAACAGCATTAAGCAAATTGATCGAAGCTCGTTTTTTTGAAGAAAAAGGTTATTTCTTAGATGCAATCGTTGCTTACGAAAAAGCAGTTGAACTTTCTTACAATGTTGATGCATACGGAGAAATGTACAAATCTTTTTTAATCCGTAATGATATGGGAAAAGAAGGTTTTGAAGCAGTTGCACTTGGCAATAAATAAAAAATTCACAATCAATAAAAAAAAACGGCTTAATTAATTTTTAAGCCGTTTTTTTTGTGTTTACTCTTTTACTTGGTGTTCAGCCACCCACAAATCGATGACTGCCCCAACCCTAATTTTGCGACCTTGCGAAAATGCGGGACTTTGTTTTAAAACCGTTCCCATATCTGTTCCGCTTGCTTTTTCGTAAATAATTGAACCCATATTTAAGCCCAAACCACGCAATAAAACTTCTACTTCTACCAATGGTCTGCCTGTCAAATCAGGGAGATCAAATTCGCTGTTGCCCAAACCATCGCCAACTTCCATGTCAATAGCAGAACCTTTGGCAAGCGGAAACCCTTTTTCTAGGTCTTCTTTGCTAATGTTTCTGCCTTTGTAAGAAATTCTTAATACTGCATTTTTCCCAATGTGAGGAATATAAGTAATTTTTCCTTTTTTGAAACCATGACTATCTAAAAGTTGATCGGCTTGGCGAACAGGATTGTCCAAAATATTGGGTAAGTTTTCCAAAGGAGCATTCAAAGCCTTGATAGTCAAGTGAATGCGTCGATTTATTTTTACTCTTTCGCCTTCTTTTGGGTCTTGTTTGATAACTGTTAAAGCAGCTGCCTTGTCGTCATAAGCCGAATCAGAAACCACAAAGCGAAAATCTCGTTCTTCCAAAAATTCTTTAACCTTGTCAATGTGCATTCCTTCTAAATTAGGAACGGTAATCGTTTCGCCATGATTGGTGGTTACAGGCAAATACATAGAAAAAAAACAAATTACCAAAAACAACACAACCGTAAGCATGAGCAAGGCATTTAAAGCCAAGGCTTTTGGACTGTCTTCGTTTAAAATTGTTTTGATTTGTTTGAAATCAAATCCTTTGAAGTCAAAATTTTGCATAATTTATCATATTTTTTGCCTCAAATATAAGCATAAAAAAATGATTAGCATTTACTTTTCATTTTTTTTAGGCGTGCCTGTTCACTCAAAATATTTTGCTCCTTGCCTTTGGTCAAAATGGTTTTTCCGTATGGCGTAAAATATTGGTGTTGTTGCAAAAAACGAATGTTTTGCTCACAAAATTCGATGTCCGAAAATTTTGTATTACCTAAAAATTCCCATTCTTTTTTAAGCAACATAGACCGATCATAAAAATTGGGAGTTCCTAAACTAAATAAATCCGCATCACAGATCACTTGTTGCAATAAATTTTGTGGATTTTGTGGCATTTTGGTTGCCAAAATACAACCTCTTATTTTGTCAAACAGATTTCTGTCCAAATCTTTCAAATAATTTTCTGCAATGATTGCGCTTATTTCTTCATGCCCCAAAGCCGTTTTGCAATGCCCTGTATCGTGAAACCATGCAGAAATTTGCAAAATGTCCATAGATTCTGTATCCAAACCACATTGCAAACCAATTTCACAAACAGCTTCCACCACTTCCTGCGTATGCAAAAGGTCATGATAAACAATATGCGGAGGAACTTCTTTGAGAATCAAATTGCTTGTAAATTCCTCTACGCCAGACAATAAAAGCGTTAGCGATTCCATAGTAAATTGAAAATTAGTCATTTGCCAATAATTAATCATGAAATATTTTGACTCAATTTCATCTTTTTACGATTATCAAGCCAAATATAAGTTAAAAATCTTTTTTTTATGAAATGCTAAAAAAAACGTTTTCGTTCCAAATTATTGCGCAAATAAATATTCAAAAACTTCGTCTAGCCTGCTTGCTGCCTGAATTTGAATCTGATATTTTTTCAAATCTAAACCTTTTAGGTTATTTTTTGAAATATAAATCTTTTTAAAACCCAATTTTTCTGCTTCTAAAATTCTGTTTTCTATTCTGCCAACTGCCCTAATTTCGCCTCCTAAACCCACTTCTGCTGTAAAACAAGTGTGTTTATTGATACAAACATCTTCAAAAGACGAAACAATAGACGCACAAACTGCCAAATCGATGGCGGGGTCTTCGATTTTTAATCCGCCTGTAATGTTCAAAAAAACATCTTGGATTCCCAAACGATAACCGCCTCTTTTTTCCAAAACCGCCAATAACATATTCAGGCGTTTGGCATCAAAACCTGTGCTGCTTCGTTGTGGCGTGCCATAATTGGCGGTGCTAACCAAGGATTGCACTTCAATAAGCAAAGGACGATTGCCCTCTACCATTGCGCCAATGGCAATTCCACTAAATTCTTCTTCTCTGTCTGAAATTAATATTTCGGAAGGATTACTCACCTCTCGCAAACCTGTCGATTGCATTTCGTAAATTCCTAGTTCAGAAGTTGAACCAAAACGATTTTTTACAGTTCTCAAAAGTCGGTAAGTGGTATGTCTGTCGCCCTCGAATTGCAAAACAGTGTCGACCATGTGTTCCAAGATTTTAGGTCCCGCCAATGTGCCTTCTTTAGTAATATGACCGATCAAAAACACAGGTGTAGCCGTTTCTTTGGCATATTTGATGAGTTCAGCCGTACATTCGCGCACCTGCGACACACTACCTGCCCCAGAGTCTATAAAAGAAGTGGTCAAAGTTTGAATAGAATCGATGATCACTACCTGCGGTTCGAGAATTTCTATTTGTTTGAAAATATTTTGCGTATTGGTTTCGGTCAAAATAAAACATCTTTCGGACTTAAATTTCATACGTTCTGCCCGCATTTTGATTTGCTGATCGCTTTCCTCGCCTGAAATATACAAAACTTTGTGCTGATTCATTTGCAAAGCAATTTGTAACATCAAAGTAGATTTGCCAATTCCTGGCTCGCCGCCCAAAAGTGTAACCGAACCTTGCACCAAACCACTTCCCAAAACCCGATTCAGTTCTTTGTCTGCGGTAATAAAACGCTGTTGTTCGTGATAATCTATTTGATGAATGGGCTTTGGCTTGCTTGCAATTTGCAAAGAAGTCGATTCTTTCCAAGAAGTTTTGGCTTTGTCTTCTTTTTGGATAATTTCTTCGGCAAAAGTGTTCCATTTTTCGCAAGAAGGACATTTTCCCATCCATTTTGGAGCTTGATGACCGCAACTTTGACAGAAAAAAGTAGTTTTTACTTTGATAGAAGACATAATTTGTGTTTTAAAATGAAACTACAATATAAAAAATATTTCATTAAAAAACTGTTTAAAACAACAAGTTTAAAAAAAAATAAAAAAAACGATAAAAAAACAATAATTTTTTATGAATTTTGTCAAAATTTAAAATTCAATGACAGATTTACAAGAAACTACTAGGCAACAAATTGCTTCTTTGTTTATATTATTTTTGGTTTTAATTGCAGGATTGTTTTTTTCTAATTTTTTGGCGTTTGCTTTTGCCTTTCCTTTGGCAAATTTTGACCTAACAGTAGTGGCTGAAATTGTTAAAAACCCTTTACAAAACCCAGAAACAAAAGAAATTTCTTTAATTATTGGCGGAATCAATTCTTTGGGTTTGTTTGCACTTTCTCCTTTATTTTTTTTGCGATATTTTGATAAAACTTCTACTCCACAAAATTTGCTTTATCGTTTTGATCAAAGAATTTTGTTTTTTTTGACTTTTTTATTGGTTATCATTGCCATGCCTTCTCTTTCGCATTTGATCAAATGGAACGAAAATTTGATTTTACCCGATTTTTTTGAAGATTTTGAAAATTGGGCAAAAGCAAAAGAAAACAAAATGAAAGAAATTACACTTTTTTTGCTAGATTTCGAATCAGGAACGCAGTTTTTTTTGGCAATGATTGTCATTGCGGTTGTGCCAGCTTTGGGCGAGGAACTTTTGTTTCGCGGAATTTTGCAACATAAATTGTTTGTCATTTTCAAAAATATTCATGTAGCAATTTGGCTCACAGCTTTTTTGTTTAGTGCTTTTCACTTTCAATTTTATGGCTTGATACCGCGCATGGTTTTGGGCGCAATGTTTGGTTATTTATATTTTTGGTCAAAAAATTTGTTTGTGCCAATTTTGGCGCATTTCATCAACAACGGTTTTACTTTGTTAATGATGTATTTGTTCAAACTAGAATTGAGCAATTTGAACATGGACTCTGAAGCTGCACCCATACAATATGCAATTTTATCTTTGATTTTTTTGGGGATTTTATTGTTTTTTATCAAAAAATTATCAAAAAAAGAAGAAGTTATTTTATGATTTTTCACATAAATTTACCAATATGAACGATATTATTCATTTTCCTATGGAGTTTACTCCAACAGATTTTCATAATTTTTGGGAAGCAAACAAAGATTTGCCCTATAGTTTTAATTTGATCCAAGCAAACCAAATTTTGCTAACGCCCAAAACAAAAGCCTCGATTTCTTTTGTAGAAGAACTTGGTTTTGATTTCGGAATTTGGAACAGCGCAGATGATGCAGGCAAAGTAATTAGTAGTGATCACGGTTTTTTGTTGCCTGACGGCAAAATTTTGTCGGTGGATGTGGCTTGGGTAAACAAAAAAGTTTGGAAAAGAATCGCTAAACAAACTTACGAAAACCATGAACCTGTGATCCCAAATTTTTTGATAGTGGTCATTCCAAATGCACAAAATTTGAAAATACATCAAGAAAATATGTTTGCTTGGACTTGGCACGGAACGCAGTTGGCTTGGCTGATCGAACTAGAATCGGAAAAAGTGTATATTTATAGAGCTGACGGAAAAAATGAGGAGCTTTCTGGTTTCGATCAAATCCTTAGCGCAGACGAACTTATTGACGATCTGGAAATTGATTTGGCAGAAATTAAAGAAAGAGCCGCAGAAACAGAATAGTTTTAATTTTTTAATCCAACAAAAAAATGAAGTGGGAAAAAGTGTTTACAAGTGCAATGAACCATCAGGCTGAAATTGTTAAAGGAGTTTTGGAAGAACATGGAATTCAAGCAATTATCATCAACAAACAAGCTAGTTCTTATAATAACTTTGGCTGTTTCGAAATTTTAGTCAATCCGTATCAAATTATTGATGCCTTAACCGTTCTCGAAAATGAAGTTCAGTTTTCTCGATAAATATACAGAACTGCAAAAAAGACTTATTGCAGGTTCTATTGGTGCTATTTTCCTGATTGGAGGAATTTATTTAAGCGAATGGACATATTTTGCCATTTTTTTTATCATTTGCTTGTTTGCACAGCTCGAATTTTATAAGCTCCTCAATCTTGACGGAAGCCGTTTGCCTTTGCGTACTTTTGGCACTTTGAACGGACTTTTTATTTTTGTGTTGGCTTTTCTGACCGAAAAATACAATATCAATCACGAATTGTATTATTTGGCTTTCGTAACGCTTTCGGGGGCATATTTTATCAAATTATATGTCAAAAGCGATCTCCGACCTTTTGCAAACATTGGTTTTACGTTTTTGGGCGTAATTTATGTGGCTGTGCCTTTTGCTTTGCTCAATACCGTTGTTTTTATCGACCAAAAATATAGCTACCAAATTATGATGGGATCATTATTTATTTTGTGGGCAAACGATACGGGAGCTTATTTTGCAGGCAAAAACTTTGGAAAACGTAAACTTTTTTTGAGAGTTTCGCCAAAAAAAACGTGGGAAGGCAGCATTGGCGGAGCTTTGTTGGGAATATTGGTAGGTTTTGGAATTTCATATTTTTTTAAGGATTTGGCTATTTGGCAATGGTTTGGAATTTCCGTAATTATCGTTATTACAGGCACTTACGGAGATTTGGTGGAATCCTTGTTCAAAAGAAGTATTAATATTAAAGACTCTGGAAGTTCTATTCCTGGACATGGAGGTTTTTTGGACAGATTCGACGGTTTATTGCTTTCTGCTCCTTTTATTGTGGCTTTTCTTAAACTTTCAGGCAAATTTTTGACTCTTTTTCAGTAAAAAAACAACCTTTATAAGTCTTAAAGTCTTATAAAGGTTCGAATTATTGCAAAAGCACTTTCCACGCCTCCAAAACCTTGTTTTCTTGTAATAATTTGCTTGCCAATATTTCCTTATCGGCTTGATCTGTTTTTTCGATCAGCATTTCTGCGAATTGTTCTTGGCTTGGAATTTTCTCCACTCCTGCCAATTTTGCCAACTCATTTGAAGTCAAAACTTTACTTTTTCTGATCCAAATAGGCAAATTTTCGAATCCCATGCCTTTGCTAAAAATTGGTTTTTCTATTTCAAACATCGATTCTTTGATGGTTCTACAATACCAATTTCCTCCCATACGAGCCACTGCATCTATTTTTGTTGGGTCAATCAAACCTTTTGAGTCTAAAATATCATCTTGAAAGTGCATCAACACAATTTCGCAAATGATCAAATTTCCTGCGCCGCCTTCGTTTCCCAAAGGCAAAATCTGTTTGACTTTGCACTCAAAACTAGCAGGCGATTCTGCTACTCTTGGCGGACTAATCAAAGTAGATTTCACTTCGGTCAAACCTGCTTTTGTAAATTCGTTGATTCCTTTTTCATATTCGCTACTTGCCAAAGAAATTTGCTCAACCATATCAAAATTCACAATATTAATGCTCACCTCCCCTACTTCCAAAGCATTTTGCAAACTATGTTTTTCGGTATTATCTCTAATTCTGCGCGCAGGCGAAAAGATCAAAATTGGCGGGTTGGCACTAAAAATATTAAAAAAACTAAACGGACTTAGGTTTATATTTCCTTCTTTGTCGATGGTACTTGCCAACGCAATTGGGCGCGGAACTACTGCGTTTTGAATGTAATTTTGCAACAAAGCCGTTGGAATTTCTTTTGGATAAATGCTTTTCATATTCAATTTTATGTTTTGTGTTTTATAAGTTGCCAATTCCTAAAAAGAGAATTGGCAACATAAAAAAATCTAAATTTTTCTTTTTTCAATGGCATCAACGCAAGCAATGGTTGTAATGTTTACAATTTCTCTGACCGTACTTCCTAATTGCAACAAGTGAAAAGATTTTTTCAAACCTAGCAAAATAGGTCCTACGGTATCAATTCCGCCAACAGATTGCAATAATTTATAGGCAATATTTCCTGCGGATAAAGTTGGAAAAATCAAAATATTGGGTTTTCCTGTTACCAAATCCGAAAAACTGTAATTTTGAGCCAAAGTTTCGGTATTGAAAGCCAAAGAAGGCTGAATTTCGCCATCTACTACCAAATTAGGATATTTTTCTTTGATTTTTTCAACGGCTTCACGCACCATTCTAGGTTCTGCATCTTTGGAAGAGCCAAAATTAGAATAAGAAAGCATGGCGATTCTTGGTTCGATATTGAATTTTTGAACCATTTTAGCCACATTTATAGCAATTTCCACCAAATCGTCTGTGTCAGGTTTGGTGATCACAATCGTGTCTGCAAGGAAAAGCGGTCCATCTTTGGTGAGCATCATTTGCATGGCAGAAATTTTGCTATTTTCTTTTTCAACACCAATAATATCAATGGCAGGTCGAAGCAAATCAGAATATTGGCGAGTCAAACCTGAAACCATCGCATCAGCATCACCGTTTTCGAGCATCATCAACCCAAAATAATTTCTGGTAAAAATGTTGTTTTGGGTTTCGTACAAATTATAACCTTTGCGCTGTACTTTTTTGAAAAATAAATCAGCATATTTTTGGCGAGTTTCTGCAACGTCTTCACTTCTTGGGTCAATAATTTGGACTCCCTCTAACTCCAAACCATATTCTTCTCTAATTTTTTCGATGACTTTTTTTCTGCCTAACAAAATCGGAATCGCAATTTTTTCCTCTAACAAGATTTGCGCGGCTTTCAAAACCTTATATTCTTCGGCATCAGCAAAAACTACTCTTTGTGGGCTAATTTTGGCTCTGTTTGCCAAATTTCGCATAATGGTATTGTCTTGTCCCATGCGTTGGATCAATTCTTTTTCATAATTGTCCCAATCTGTGATGTGTTTTTTGGCAACTCCGCTTTCCATAGCTGCTTTTGCTACTGCGGGTGCAACAGTTGTCAAAAGGCGCGGATCAAGCGGTTTAGGAATGATATATTTTTCGCCAAAAATAATATTTTTTTGGTTATAAGCCACATTTACAATTTCAGGAACAGGAGTTTTTGCCAAATTTGCAATGGCTCTCACTGCTGCCAATTTCATTTCTTCGTTAATACAAGTGGCGCGCACATCCAACGCACCTCTAAAAATAAACGGGAATCCAAGCACATTATTTACTTGATTCGGAAAATCCGATCTGCCCGTAGCCATAATGATGTCAGGGCGAGTAGCAACTGCCAAATTATAATCTATTTCGGGATCAGGATTTGCTAAAGCAAAAACAATCGCTTTTTCTGCCATCGTGAGCAACATGGCAGGCAGAAGTACATCGGCTTTTGAAAGTCCTAAGAAAAAATCTGTATTTTTGATGGCATCATCGAGGGTTTTAAGGTCTCTTTTGGTGGAAAATTGTCTTTTTTGTGGTGTCAAATCGCTTCTATCTTCTCTGACTACGCCTTTGCTGTCCACCAAAATAATATTTTCACGCGTTGCTCCCAAAGACATAAACAACCTTACACAAGAAAAAGCAGCAGCTCCTGCACCAGAAACTACGATCTGAATATTCTCAATTTTTTTTCCAATAATTTCTAAAGCATTCAACAAACCCGCCGAAGCAATGATCGCTGTTCCGTGTTGATCGTCATGCATGATCGGGATTTTAAGTTCGGCTTTCAAACGATCTTCAATTTCAAAACAGTCTGGAGCTTTGATGTCTTCCAAATTTATTCCGCCAAAAGTTGGTTCGAGTGCTTTGACCACTTGCACAAATTCGTCAATATTTTTGGTGTTTAATTCCAAATCAAAAACATCGATTCCTGCAAAAATTTTGAATAAAATGCCTTTTCCTTCCATCACAGGCTTAGAGGCTTCCGCACCAATATCACCCAAACCCAAAACTGCTGTTCCGTTAGAAATTACTGCAACCAAATTTCCTTTGGCGGTATATTTATAAACGTCTTCTACATTTTCAGCAATTTTTAGACAAGGCAAAGCCACGCCAGGCGAATATGCCAAAGCTAAATCTCTTTGCGATTTGGTTGATTTGGTAGGAATAACCTCAATTTTACCAGGTTTCCCGTCTGAATGATAATCGAGAGCATCTTGTTCTCTTACTTTTTTTTTATCCATTTTTTGTTTTTACGTCAGTCTTATATTTTTTCAAAATTTTGAAAATTTGACTTACGTTTGAACAAATCTATAAACTTTTATTGAATTTGCAAAAAATTATCTTTTGAAAAACATGAAGATGACTGGTTGATATTTTCAAAAGAATTGCAACAAATTATCTTGATAAATGGTTACTAAATAAAAGATTTTACAATGTACAAATATTTCTATTTTTTGCTTTTTATTTTGTTTTCCTGCGATTTTCAGAAGGATATTACTGTTAATTTGCCTTCTTATGACGGAAAATTGGTGGTTGAATGTTATTTGGAATCGGGCAAACCTTACCGTTTGGCACTTTCTGAAAGCGTGCCGTATTTGTCTGCGCCGACCCTGCCCGACGTGCCTGATGCAAGGGTAATCATACGTTACAAAGGCGTAAACGATACTTTGCTTTATAGACCTGCCATCGATTCGGTTTCCAGAAAAATTTATAATTATTCTTCTCGTAAATTGGCAAATTACGACACCCTAAACGATTATGAGTTGATCATTCAAGACAAAAAAGGGCGTTCTGTAACTTCAAAAACGCGTTTTTTGGGTAAAGTAAACATTGATAGCATTCAAACAAGTTTTAATAATACTAAAGATGCCGTTTTGTTGGTTCGTTTTAAAGATAATCCCCAAAAAGAGGACTTTTATAGAATTTCTTTTCACAAAAAAAGGCTTACCAACAGCCCAACCAGAGATTTTCATTTTAACGACATTTTGTTTGCCAGCGAAACTAGCGGAATTGGTTCAGGTTTTCAGTTCAAAGAAAAAGACTCGGTTTTTGTTACTTTGTATCACATTGAGGAAGGTTATTACAGATTTTTGCGTTCCACAGCAGCAGCGGCTCGTGCCAATGCAAATCCTTTTTCTGAACCTGCCGTTATTTTGAGTAATATTGACAACGGCATTGGAGTTTTTACTACTTTGACTTTTGATCGAAAGTTTATGATTGTTAAAAAATAAATCTATACCGTCAAACCAATACGGTCAGACGGTATATTTTTACTCTTTTTCCTTACGCAGTTGCTCAATTTGCGCAAAGTTTAAGCCTGTGATGTCCGCAATAATTTGATCATTGTAGCCTTTTGAAATGCCATTTATTGCATTTTCCAGTTGTTTGCTTAGTTTTCCTCTTTCCTCGACCAGCATTTCTCTTGCCCTTTCATCAGTTTCGCGCATTTGGGCATATTCATAAGCCTCCAATTCTTTTTTTGTCCACAAATGCTTATCTGCCTCCGTATATGCCGATTTTAAGCCCTCATCGTCCAAATTTTGGGGTAAAACGGTCAAATTTTCTGCATTTTTTATAAAATAAATCCATTTTTCGACCAAGTTTTGCAATTCTTTCTCCTTTTTATCAAATTTTGGCAATTCGATAAAGTTAAAATCCAAATCTTTTAATTTGTGTTCATGAGTTTCTGCATCTAAAATCAGATGGCGAGATAAATAATTTGAGCCTTCCAAAAAAACAAAATTTAAAATGCCGATAAAAATGGTCGGTTTTAATTTGTAATAATCGTCGCAGACATTGAGTTGAGAAGAATAAGATTTGGCAGAATAAAAAACGGCGCGCTTGGCAAAACCTGCTTTTTCTGTAACCTGCATCTCAACAATATACTCATTGCCTGCTTTATCCTTCGATTTAACATCTAAAATTGTTGATTTTGCACCCAAAACTATCGGCATTTGGTAAGGATTCAAAATTTCTACCCAAGTAATTTGTTGTTTGCCTTCCAATTTCAAAACTGCATTCAAAAATGAAATCAAAATTTCTTTCTTGTTTTCGTTGCCAAATATTTTGCGAAAAGCAATGTCGTTTTTGATGTCTGCGAATTGCATATATTTACAGATTAAGTTTTAAGTCAAAGATACAAAAAACAATAAAACATTCAGATTAGAAATGCTTTTTTCTATATTTTTCATTATTTTTGTAAAAAAAATCATGTCCAAAATTTTAGTCAATCAATATTACAACGAACTGCACAGAGCCAAACAATTTGGCGGTTCTAAAAATGAAACTTCGATCAGAAATGCTTTTTTGAATTTGGTAAATGGCTTAGCAAGACCAAAAAATCTTGAATTAATCACTGAAATTTCCATAAAAAGCACCATCGGAACTACCGTAAGACCCGACGGAGTGTTGAGAAACATTTTGCAATTAGATTATGGTTTTTGGGAAAGCAAGGACACAAAAGACGATATTTTTGAAGAAATAGACGAAAAATTTAAGAAAGGTTATCCAAAAAACAACATTATTTTTGAGGATACCCAAACTGCCGTACTTTTTCAAGAGGGAAAAATGAGTCAAGTTGATATGAGCAATCCCGACAAATTGCTTGCCTTGCTTAACCAATTTATTACTTATGAACGCCCAGAAGTACAAGAATTTAACACAGCAATAAGTAGGTTTTCAGAAGATTTGCCTGCGGTTTTGTCTGCTTTGCGAAAAATGATCGATTCAGAAATGCAAAATAATAAGGCTTTTAGTCAATCTAATGTCAATTTTTTGCAAATTTGTAAAAGTTCGATCAATCCAAATTTGACACAAAAAGACGTTTGGGAAATGCTGATTCAGCATATTTTGACCGAAGAAATTTTTATGTCTATTTTCCAAAACGTTGATTATCACAGAGAAAATAATATTGCGCAAAGCCTTTATGAAGTAGAAAAAACGTTTTTTATTGGGCAAAGCAAACAAAATTTGTTAGCCTCGATCCGACCTTATTACAACACAATTAAATCGCGCGCCAACGAATTGATTAGCCATGTAGAAAAACAAAAATTTCTAAAAACCATTTACGAAAATTTTTACAAGGCATACAACCCAAAAGGCGCAGACCGCTTGGGCATTGTTTATACGCCCAACGAAATTGTAAAATTTATGATTGAAAGCACCGATATTTTGTTAGACAAACATTTTAACAAAACTTTGGGTAGCAAAGGCGTAGAAATTTTAGACCCTTGCACAGGCACAGGAACGTTTATTACGGAATTGATCGAACACATTGCGCCCCAAGATTTAATCTACAAATACGAAAACGAAATTTATGCCAATGAAGTGGCTTTATTGCCTTATTATGTGGCAAATTTGAACATAGAAGCCGTTTTTCAACAAAAAATGGGAACTTTTAGGGAATTTACGAATTTGTGTTTTGTGGATACCTTAGACAACACGGAAGCATTGGCATACAAAGGCAAGCAAAATGCCATGTTTGGTTCAATTTCTTTGGAAAATATAACAAGAATCAAACGCCAAAATGACAAAAAAATTAGCGTGATTATTGGAAATCCGCCTTACAATGCCATGCAAAAAAATTCTAATGAAAATAATGCAAATCGTAAATACTTGCAAATTGACAACAGAATCAAGGAAACTTTTGTAAAATCAGGCACTGCGCAACTGCGAAATCAACTCTATGATATGTATGTCAGGTTTTATCGTTGGGCAACGGACAGAATTAGTGATGATGGTATTCTGTCGTTTGTGAGCAACCGCAGTTTTATTGAGGGCAGAACTTTTGATGGTTTTAGAAAAGAAATTGTCAAAGAATTTCAAGAAATTTATATCATTGATTTGAAAGGTGATATTCGAAAAAATGAAGACACACAAGGCGGAAATGTTTTTGACATTATGGCAGGAGTTTGTGTTGTTTTTTTCGTCAGAAACAAAAATAAACAAGATAAATGCAGAATTAATTATTACAATATAGGCGATTTTTTGTCAAAAAAAGAAAAATTGAATGTATTAAGGTATGATAAAATAAATCAAATTCCTTTTGAACGCATTTTTCCTGATAAAAAAAATAATTGGCTTAACCAAACCGAAAACGATTTTGATTCTTTGATTCCTGTTTGCGACAAAGATGTTAAAAATGATAAAAATCAAAGTACCAAAAGTATTTTTTATTTATTTTCGAGAGGAGTAACTACTTCCAGAGATGAATGGAGTTATGATTTGGATAAAAAGAATTTGGAAGAAAAATCTAATTTTTTTATTGATTTTTTCAAAAAAGAAAAAGATCGATGGAAAAATCATACTGAAAACCAAAAAATCAACGATTTTGTGGACAGAACGATTAAATGGACTTCCGAATTGGAAGCGCATTTGATAAAATATGCCCAATTAGAAAAGGAATTGGCATATTTGAAAAATTTGCCACCTAACGGAAAGCGGGCAAAAATCCAAAAAATGAAAGAAGAACTCAAACGTTATGCAAACTTTAAATTTAACAAAAAAAATATCATAGAATCGTTTTACAGACCTTTTTTTAAGCAGTATTTTTATTTTGATCGAATCTATACGCATAGAATTTATCAAAACGAAAAGATTTTTGGTTTGAAAAAACAGTTTGAAAATGAGGTTATTTATTTTTCAGGTGTTTCTTCTAGCAAACCTTTTCAATGTTTGGCAACCAAACAAATGGCAGGTTTGGATTTTTTGGAAAAAACGCAATGCCTTCCCCTCTACCGCTACGAAAAAGGCGAAAAAGTAGAAAATATTACGGATTGGGCTTTGGAATTGTTCGAGAAAAGGTACGAGAATAGGGAATTGAGTATAGAGGATCGAGATTTGAGTGTGGGCAATACTCCAGCCTCTACCCTCTATCCTCGAATCTCTAAACAAGA
>RDXG01000268.1 GCA_004292785.1 Bacteroidota bacterium | reverse complement strand
TTGAATCGATTTCGCAAATAACGGGGTTGGATATTTCAGAAATTGAAAATTTATAAAAATGAAAGAAAAATACATTAATCCTTTTACAGATTTTGGTTTCAAAAAACTCTTTGGAGAGGAATCTAACAAAGATTTACTCATTGATTTTTTGAACGAACTTTTGAAAAATGAAAGTCCGATTACTGAACTTACTTTTCTAAAAACCGAAAATTTGGGAGCAAGTGAGGCAGACAGAAAAGCGGTTTTTGACTTGTATTGTCAAAATTCGAAGGGCGAAAAATTTATTGTTGAATTGCAAAAAGCGAAGCAAAAGTTTTTTAAGGATAGAAGTATTTATTATTCGACCTTTGCGATTCAGGAACAGGCACAAAAAGGGGATTGGAATTATGAATTGCAGGCGGTTTATACCGTTTCGATCATGGATTTTGAATTTGAGGATTTGAAGAAAAACGATCAAAAATTGCGTCATGATGTTCGATTAATGGAAATTGAAAGTAAAAAGGTATTTTACGACAAATTGCGTTTTGTGTATTTGGAAATGCCTAAATTTACTAAAACGATAGATCAATTAGAAAATCATTATGAAAAATGGTTGTTTTTGTTGCGAAATTTGTCCAATCTTGATGCAATTCCAGAGAAATTGCGTGAAAAAATATTTCTAAAACTATTTGAGGTTGCAGAAATAGCCAAATATAATGAAAAGGAACAGCGTGCCTATCAAGACAGTTTAAAATACTATCGTGATTTGAAAAATGCAATGGATACCGTTTTTGAGGAGGGATTTTCACAGGGCGAAGTGAAAGGAAAACTAGAAGGAAAACTAGAAGGAAAACTAGAAGGGCTTTTGGAAGGTATCCAAAAAGTAGCTAAAAACATGAAAATGAATGGCTTTGATCTTGCATCAATTTCACAAATAACGGGATTGGATATTTCAGAAATTGAAAATTTATAATAATTTAATAAAAAATATTGTGAATGTTAAATAAATATGGACTTTTGGCTTAAATATTTCAACGTTCATAATTCCTTTTGATATGATGAATGTAAAACAACATACGATTAATAAAAGTGTAACCATTTCTGGAGTGGGTTTACATACGGGCGTTCCCGCCAATATGACATTTATTCCTGCAAAAGTTGGACATGGAATAAAATTTCAACGCACAGATTTGCAAACCAGACCAACAGTTGATGCTGATGCTGATTTGGTCGTGGATGTTTCCAGAGGTACAACCATAGAAAGTGGAGAAGCACGAGTAAATACTGTTGAGCATACACTTGCTGCCCTTACAGGCTTGCAAATAGATAATGTGCTGATAGAGCTTGATGGACCCGAACCGCCAATTATGGACGGGAGTTCTATACAATTTATCGATGCTTTGCAAGCTGCTGGACTTTTGGAACAAAGTGCAAGCCGTTCTTATTACGAAATTACCAAAGGTATTTCTTATAAAGAGCCAGATCGACAAGTCGAAATTGCAGCCTTACCGCTAGACGATTATCGGGTTACGGTCATGGTCGACTACAATTCCCCTGTTTTGGGAAGTCAGCACGCTTCAATGAACGACATTAAAGTTTTTGCAAAGGAATTTGCCTCTTGCAGGACTTTTTGCTTTTTGCACGAACTCGAAATGTTGTACAAAAATAACCTCATTAGAGGAGGAGATTTAAACAACGCCATTGTGATTGTGGATCGAGTAGTCAAAGATGATGAATTAGACTATTTGGCAAAACTCTTTAATCAGGAAAAAATTGAAGTACAAAGTGAAGGCATTTTGAACAATCTCAAATTGCGTTATACCAACGAACCTGCACGCCACAAACTTTTGGATTTGGTAGGAGATTTGACCTTGGTGGGCAAACCTTTAAAAACTCAAATTTTAGCTGCTCGTCCAGGACACGCTGCCAATGTTGCTTTTGCCCGAAAAATCAAAGAGCAAATGAGAAAATCTGCCAAAGAGTACATTCCTTATTATGATCCTAAAAAACCTTCTATTTTGGACGTGAAACAGATCGAACAGGTAATGCCGCACCGATATCCGTTTCGTTTGGTAGATCGAATTTTTCATCTGGATGAAACTTCCGTTGAAGGCGTAAAAAATGTAACCATTAACGAGCCATTTTTTCAAGGACATTTTCCGGGAAATCCTGTTATGCCAGGGGTTTTGCAAATAGAGGCAATGGCGCAAACAGGAGGGATTTTATTGCTTAATACCGTAGAAAATCCAGAAGATTATTGGACTTATTTTGTGGGAATAGAGCAATGCCGTTTCAGAAAAATGGTTGTTCCTGGTGATACACTTGTTTTCCGTTGTGAACTTGTTGGCGAAATTCGTAGAGGAATAGCCAAAATGATCGGCAAAGCATACGTTGATGGACAGCTCGTTTGTGAGGCAAATATGATGGCAAGTCTTGTCAAAAGAAATTCGTAGTGAGCATTTCAAATTTTTATTTTTTGAAATGTTTTTGGCTTAAAAAGCAGTTTTATATGATCTTTCGTTAGTTTTTATCTCTAAAATTTAATGTAGATGGCTAACTTTAAAATATTAAAAGGTGAAACTTTATAACCAATGAATCAGCCTTTAGCGTATGTGCATCCTGACGCAAAAATAGCTCAAAACGTCACGATTGAGCCTTTTTCAACCATTTATGAAAATGTTGAAATTGGCGAGGGAACATGGATTGCACCCCATGTAACCATCATGGCAGGTGCAAGAATTGGAAAGAATTGTAGAATTTTTCCAGGAGCAGTAGTGTCGGCTGTGCCACAAGATTTAAAATTTGCAGGTGAGGATACTCTTGTGGTTATTGGAAACAATACCACCATCAGAGAATGTGTAACCATTAATCGAGGTACTTCGGCTAGCTTACAAACTTCTATTGGCAATAATTGTCTGGTCATGGCGTATGTACACATTGCCCACGATTGCCATATTGGAAATAATTGCATTTTGGTTAATTCGGTACAGTTGGCAGGTCATGTCGAAATTGACGATTTCGTATTGGTCGGAGGAACAAGTGCTGTCCATCAATTTGTCCGAATTGGAAAACACGCCATGATTCCTGGTGGATCATTGGTCAGAAAAGATGTTCCACCCTATACCAAACCAACTCGTGAGCCTTTGCGCTACACAGGAGTCAATGCAATTGGTTTGAGAAGAAGAGGTTTTTCGGGAGAACAAATTGATGCCATTAAGGAAGTTTACAGAGCTTTGTATCTCAAAGGAATGAATGTAAGCCAAGCAGTTGAAGCAATTAAACAAGAAATTACTCCAAGCCCAGAGCGCGATGAAATCCTAAATTTTATTGCCAAAGCAGAAAGAGGAATCATAGGGTCAGCAAGAAATAAAAAAGACAAAGATTCTGAATAAAGGTTAAACGTTTGTCAAAGTATTTGTTCGTTGGCAACGTTTGACGTTTTTTGATTTTTTTCAAAAAATACAAAAAAAAACAGAAAAAAGATAAAAAAAAAGTGTTTTTTTTGAAATTTGACTAAATTTTAAAAAAAATATGGTTTTTTCATTAAAAAATTCTAATTTTGCAAAAATTCAAAAATTACGAAGCCCATAAAAAAGGTTTCTTTTTCAAATAAATTCCTTGACCAAAAACACACATAAATTATGAGTTACATCGAACCTGCTCCGATAAAAGACAAAGAAAATCCATTCGAGTCCATGATGGCTCGCTTTCGCGTGGCTGCCGAAATTTTAGGCTTAGACAACGAAACTTATGAAGTCCTTAAAAGTCCTGCCAAACAAGTAATTGTTTCTTTACCTGTTACTATGGACAGCGGACAAAAAAAGGTGTTCACAGGGTTTAGAGTAATCCATTCCAACGTTTTAGGACCTTCCAAAGGCGGAATTCGCTTTGCAGAAGACGTTTCTCTTGACGAAGTAAAAGCACTTGCCGCATGGATGACTTGGAAATGTGCAGTGGTAGATATTCCTTATGGTGGTGCAAAAGGAGGAGTGATTTGTAATCCTCGCCAAATGTCCGCAGGAGAAATTGAACGTTTGATGAGAGCCTATACTTCGGCAATGATCGACGTTATCGGACCAGACCAAGACATTCCTGCACCAGATATGGGAACAGGTCCTAGAGAAATGGCATGGATGATGGACGAATACTCTAACGCTATGGGAAAAACCATCAACGCAGTCGTTACAGGAAAACCATTGGTTTTGGGAGGTTCATTAGGAAGAGTGGAAGCCACAGGACGAGGCGTGATGGTTACTGCTTTAACCGCCATGCAAAAAATGAAAATGAACCCTGTAAATGCAACTTGCGCTGTACAAGGATTTGGAAACGTTGGTTCTTTTGCTGCTTCTTTGTTAGAAGAAAGAGGTTTGAAAATTTGTGCAATCAGTGATCATACAGGAGCTTGGTGGAACGAAAAAGGTATTGACATTGCAAAAGCACTCGAACATCGCCAAAAAAATAATGGCGTGTTGGCTGGTTTCACTGGTGGAGATTTGATCGACAACGAACAATTATTGCAATCAAAAGTAGATGTACTTGTACCTGCAGCGGTTGAAGACGTGATTACAGTTCATAATGCAGACAAAATTCAAGCAAAACTCATCGTAGAAGGTGCTAACGGACCTACTTCGGCAAGTGCGGATTCTATCATTTATGACAAAGGAATTGTAGTTGTTCCTGATATTTTGGCTAATGCAGGTGGGGTTACGGTTTCTTATTTTGAGTGGGTTCAAAACCGTTTGGGTTACAAATGGACTGCCGAAAGAGTAAACAGACGTTCAGACAGAATTATGAATACTGCTTTTGAAAATGTGTATGCAACTGCTAAAAAACACAATATTTCTTTGCGTCTGGCGGCTTATGTGGTTTCTATCGGTAAAGTGGCTGAAACTTATAAATTCAGAGGTAGATTCTAAAATATTATTTGTCATTTTTTAGTTAAAAAGGCTATCAATTCGTATATTGATAGCCTTTTTAATTCGAAATTTATGAAAAAAATAAAAACCATTGCCTTCGATGCCGATGACACACTTTGGGTAAACGAACCAATTTTTACTAAAACCCAAGAAAGATGCTCCAAAATCATGGAAAATTATGTAAATTCGAGCATTTCACAAACGAAACTTTACGAAACTGAAATCAAAAATCTGAAATTGTTTGGTTATGGAATCAAAGGATTTATGCTATCCATGATCGAAACTGCCATCGAACTTTCAGAAGGAAAAGTTACAGGCTCAGAAATTCAAAAAATTATTGATTTGGGCAAAGAAATGATTGCGCATCCTGTTCATTTGCTCGAAAATATCAAACAAACTCTCGAAATACTAAAAGATGATTATGAACTTATGATCATCACCAAAGGCGATTTGTTTGATCAAGAAAGTAAAATTGCACGTTCGGGCATTGCCGATTGTTTCAAAAAAATAGAAATTGTTAGCGAAAAAGATTTAGCAACTTATGCCAATATTTTATTTCGCCACAAAATTGACAAAGAAAGTTTTTTGATGATCGGAAATTCTTTAAAATCCGACATTTTGCCCATTTGCGAACTCGGCGCGCGGGCAGTTCACATTCCTTTTCATACTACTTGGGCGCACGAAATGATTTCAGTTCAAAAAAGTAAAAATTTAATTTATCAAGAATTGGCAGACGTAAGTTTGCTTCCGCAATATTTGGATACGCTAAAAAATTAAAATGTTTTCTTAAAAATGATTAGCTTTGCAGATTAATTATTTTCGTAAAAAAAATATTTTATCCCAAAAAAAAGATGCCTTTTCAACTTATTTCCAATTTTAAACCCACAGGCGATCAGCCGCAAGCCATTGCGGAATTGGTCAAAGGGGTACAGGCAGGCGAGGCTTCACAAGTTTTGCTTGGAGTTACTGGGTCTGGTAAAACTTTTACCATTGCCAATGTTTTGCAAGAACTTAACCGCCCTGCATTGATTTTATGCCATAATAAAACCCTTGCCGCACAACTTTATGGAGAATTCAAACAGTTTTTTCCTGAAAATGCGGTCGAATATTACATTTCTTATTACGATTATTATCAACCTGAAGCCTATATTCCGAGTACCAATACTTTTATAGAAAAAGATTTGGCAATCAATCAGGAAATTGAAAAATTGCGTTTGAGTGCAACTTCTTCGTTGATGTCAGGCAGGCGCGACGTGGTGGTGGTGGCATCTATTTCTTGCATCTACGGAATAGGAAATCCTGCGGAATTTGGTAAAATGGTTGTTACGGTTGGCAAAGGAGACAAAGTTTTCAGAAATCAATTTTTATATTCTTTGGTTTCTATTTTGTATAGCCGCACCGAAGTAGAGTTTAAAAGAGGAAGTTTTAGAGTTAAAGGCGACACCGTAGATATTTTTCCTGCCTATGCCGATTTTGCGTATAGAATATTTTTTTGGGACGAAGAAGTAGAAGAAATCCAAAAAATTGATCCAAACAATGGCAAAAAAATAAATGGCGAAGAACGAATTTCTATTTTTCCTGCCAATTTGTTTGTAACAGGCAAAGAAACTTTGAACCAAGCCATTTATCAAATTCAAGACGACATGGTCAAACAAGTCAAATTTTTTGAGTCTGAAGGCAAATTTGCAGAAGCTACCAGAATCAAAGAACGCACCGAATTTGACATAGAAATGATGCGTGAATTAGGCTATTGTTCGGGAATTGAAAACTATTCTCGATATTTTGATCAACGAAAAGTAGGCGAAAGACCGTTTTGTTTGATCGATTATTTTCCAGAAGATTTTTTGATGATTATTGATGAAAGCCATGTAAGTATGCCCCAAGTGCGCGCCATGTTTGGTGGAGATCGTTCTCGAAAAACATCTCTGGTAGATTACGGTTTTCGTTTGCCTTCGGCATTAGATAATCGCCCTTTGAAATTTAATGAGTTCGAAAACCTGATTCCGACCACAATTTATGTGAGTGCCACGCCAAGTGATTACGAATTACAACGCAGTGAGGGCGTGGTCGTTGAACAAATTATTCGCCCAACAGGTTTGCTCGATCCATTAATCGAGGTTCGCCCAAGCAAAAATCAAATAGATAATTTGCTCGGAGAAATTGATAAAACCATCAAAATGGGAGATAGGGTAATGATTACTACTTTGACCAAAAGAATGGCTGAAGAACTAACCAAATATTTGGATAATTTGCAAATCAAAACGCGCTACATTCATTCGGAAGTGAAAAGTTTGGATAGAGTAGAAATTTTGAGGGAGTTTCGTTTGGGAGTTTTTGATGTTTTGGTGGGCGTAAATTTGTTGCGTGAAGGTTTGGATTTGCCCGAAGTTTCTTTGGTGGCAATCATGGACGCAGATAAGGAAGGTTTTTTGAGAAATATTCGATCTTTGATTCAAACCATCGGCAGAGCGGCTCGAAACGAAAACGGCAGAGTGCTAATGTATGCCGACAAAATGACTCATTCCATGACCGAAGCGATCAGCGAAACCAACCGCCGCCGAAAAATTCAGGAGGAATATAATCGAGTTCATAACATTAGACCGACTACCATTACACGTTCTAAGGAATCTGTTTTGGGACAAACCAAAGTAGCGGATTCCAAAAAAGATGTTCATGATTATTACAGCGAAACAGAAGAGATCAATGTTAATCTCGATCCTGTCATTGCTAAATCTTCGGTTGATGATTTGGAAAAACTGATCAAAAAAACTCAAAAAGACATGGAGAAAGCTGCCAAAGAACTAGATTTTATTTTAGCAGCGCGTTTCAGAGACGAATTAGCAGGCTTAAAAAGACTAAAAACAGAAAAAGAACATTCACAAAAAAAGTAAAACAAATTGGGCTATAAGTATTTACTTATAGCCTTGATCTTTTTTTGAAAATAGGGACATAAATTTGTCTATTGTTAATAGGCAATCAAATTCATGTTCAGTTCAGAATCTGCGATAAAATCTTGTGCCTCCATGTAGTTATCTTCATCGTCAGCGGGATAGTACCAATTGGCGATTACTTCTCCTCCATCCTTTTCATATTCTTTTAATAAAAATAAAATATCTAGGAGTCCTTTTGATGAACTGGTATTGAAATAAGTCAATTTAAAATTAAAATTGATCGGCTTTCTTAGTTCTATATAGGTTTTTAACCAATTTGTAAGTTGGTCATAAAACTCCCAAGTATTTTCTAAATATGATTCGCCTTCTAATCTGCAAATGCCTGTTTGCGCATCAAAGTGAACAGCAGGAACGAAAAATGTGCTACTTTTCCCTTCAATATCAAGATTTTCTAAGGTTTTATTTGCCATTGCTCTGTTACTTTTTAATTTTGACTGAAATGGTGAAAAAACTATACTGTTGGTCTATTTCTCGTACTTCTACGTACAAGGGGCTTTCTGCGGTGAGTGCCACTTGGATAAGTCCAATACCTGCGCCTTTACTTCGTTCAGGAGAGGATTGAATACGTTGTTGACGCTTATGAAGCCTTAATTCGTCTTTATTCAAAGAATTAATCGTTTTACAATTTTCGAGTAATTCTGGTGCATAAGCAGCCTCAATCATGTTTCCACAAGAAAATACACAAACATCAGGTTCTTTGGTGATAACCAATGAACCAATACATTCTTGATGATCCTCAAATTGCAATTTTTCAGCAGAATAAAAAATGATATTTTGGATCAATTCCATAAATACCGCAAATATTTTGCGTCCAGTATGTGGATCAAACTTGCTACGTATATCACGGCTCAATTCCGCAAAAATAACATTTGTTATAGGACCTTTGTAAGAAATAAGTACGTCTTTTTCTTTCGTTAGCTTATAATACTCAAACAAATCAAAGCCTTTATCTACCATAATCCAAGAAAAATGTGGTTTTCATAATTTTAAGTATTCCTTGATACACGGAAAACATTTTGATCACATTTACTAAAAAATTTTGTTCATAAACAAAACAAGTATTTACTACGATTTGCTTATGATTTCAATTTGCAAATATAAATCTATTTCTGTATTATAAAAGAAAAACCCATAAATTTTAAAAAAAGTTTTTTATTTAGTAAACAAAATAAATAAGATTACTTTTTTTTCAGATTTACGTTATCTTTTTATATATACAAAAAAATAACCAAATCTATCTTCTCACTCATAAAAATATAAATTTATTCTATGAAAAACTTTTTTATGAATTTTTTATTTGTTTTTTTTCTATTCATTCAAATTTCTTCTTTGTTTGCGCAGAAGTTTGGAAACGAATGGATTGATTATGACAAAACCTATTATAAAGTTACCTTAGCCGATTTTGCTGCCGAAGGGATTTATAAAATAGGCTATGCAGACCTACAAAAAGCAGGTTTTCCAGTAGAGACAACTGATCCTAAGCGAATCCAAATGTTTTCTTATGGAGAAGAAATTGCGATCAATATATTTGGACAAGAAGACGGAAAATTTGATCCACAAGATTATATTGAGTTTTATGGAAGGTATCCAAACAATTATTTGGATCGTTTGATGTACGACTCCCCAAAATACATAGCCAATAATACATCAAGTTTGTCAGATGCGCGAAAATATTTTTATTTGGTGATTGCAGACAATGACAAAACCAAAAGAATGGAAGTGGTAGAAGATCAAGTAAGTTTGCCTTTGGAAAACAGCGCACAACAAATCAGTTATAACGGAAATGCAACCAGATTTGCTTGGGGAGCTTTGTTTCCAAATTATATTATTTCTAACCGAAATACAGGAGCAATTACAACACATTTTACAGAAGGAAAAGGAACAATTGATCAGGAATTTTTGGCAGGAGAAACCAGAAATATGATTCATAATTTGCAAGATTTGAAGGACTCCATGCCTGAAATTGAATTAGAATTAATGATTGTTGGCAGAAGCAACACGCCACACAGGATAGAAGTTTATGTGAGTTCGCCCTTGACTCCAAGAATAAATTTAGGTTTGCTAGACTTTAATAATTACGAAGTGATGCGAAAAAAATATCGTATCAACAATCTTAAATTTTCTCCACCAAATAGTCAATTAACGCTTACTTTTGTTGCTCAAAGATTTAGTAGAGCAGAAGAAACAGTGGCTTATGTTTATTCCAAAGCATATTCTGCACAAGGTTTTAATGTAGAAGGAGCTGCTTCCAAAAAATTACTTTTATATCCAAAAAATACAGGAACTTCGAGGGTTCAGTTTCAAAATATGCTTGCAGGCACAAGAATTTTTGATTTGACGGATACTTTCAACATCAGAATTATTAAACACAATCCGACTCAAAACACAGCAACCATTACCCAAAACCAAATTTCACGCCTGTTGTATTTGGAAAGTAAAAACTTAGCGCCCGAAAAAATTGAGGCAATGAAGTTTAAAGTGCTTGAACCTATTTACGATTATCTCATTCTTACACACCCATATTTGCAAAAGCCCGCAGGCGAACACAAAGACATCACGCAGGCTTATGCCGATTATCGTTCCTCGCCTGAAGGAGGAAATTACAAGGCAACGGTAGTAAATGTTTTGGATTTGTACGAACAATTTACCTACGGAGAAATTCACCCTCTGGCATATCGGCGATATGTGGATTATATGTTTAAAAAAGGAGCAAATCCGAAGTTCTTATTTTTGATGGGTAAAGGAATGAAACTAATTTATTTTAGAAATTATTTTCAACCAAATAGCTGGAATTCTAAGTCGCCTCACTTTGTCATGCCTTATGGTTTTCCTTCTTCTGATAACGAAATAACCGAAAGCCTGAATGGTTCGCTTCGTCATGTTGCAGCTTTGGGAACAGGTAGATTGGCTGCTCGAAACCCTGACGATATTTTGGCTTATTTCAACAAAGTCAAAGAACATGAAAAAATAACAGACCAAAGTTGGCGAAAAAATGTATTGCATCTTAGCGGAGGTTATGACGCTTCTCAAACCGCCAAATTCAAAGAATACATCGATAATTTTAAATCTATTGCTGAAAACGATTTTTTAGGAGCAAAAGTAGCCACGCTTTCCAAAAAAACCACAGATTATGTAGAGCCGATCTCTATTAAAGACGAATTGAATGGAGGTTTGGGTTTGATTACTTTTTTTGGACATTCTAATTTTGAATATACAGACGTAGAAGTGGGCAAAGTTTCTGACGTTTTGAATGGTTACAATAACAAAGGAAAATATCCAATGATTGTTTTGAACGGTTGCGGTTCAGGAGATATTTTTGAAGATTCTCAATCCAACAGCGAAAACTGGATTTTGACTCCTGAAAAAGGGGCAATTTTGTATTTGGCAAATACTTATTTGGGTTTTGATCAAACACTTTTTCAATATACAAGCAATTTTTATAGACACGCTTTCGCAGATAAAAACCTTATTGGAAAGCCAATGGGAACAGTTTTGTTAGAGGCAAGCAAAACTTTTAGCAAAAATTTTCAAGACGAAGTTTCTATTGCGCATTTGCAGCAATTTGTGTTGCATGGCGATCCTGCAATCAAATTTTTTTATGGAAATTTGCCTGATTATGCCATTTCAGGGGACAAAATTTTTGTACGATCTGCCAATAATAAATCGGTAACAGCCCAATCTGATGCCTTTAATATGGAAATTGTGATTTCTAATTTGGGTTTGGTTGATGCCAATAAAGACTCGGTAGCTGTGCTAGTTCGCAGGACTTTTAGCGATGGAAGTTCAGAAATTTACAAACAAAAATTCAGATACATCAAAAATCAGGAAACACTTATTTTTCAGATCAAAAATTCAGAGGAAGCCAAGAAAAAAGCCAAAGGTTTGAATCAGTTTGAAATTGTAGTCGACCCAGAATCTTTGATCGTAGAGGTTACAAAGGCAAATAATCGGGCTTTGTTTGAATATTCTTTCCCACAAGGAACCGTAGTAACGATCACGCCCAAAGAATATAGCATTGTCAATACGCAACCTGTAATTTTTGTGGCACAAAACACAAATCCGCTTACAGAAGAACGCCTATATCGTTTTCAAGTAGATACTACGCATTTGTTTAATAGTCCTTTACTCAAAGATACTACGGTTTTTGGATACATTACGCCACAATTAACCCTAAAAAATTTGGCTTCAAGCAAAGACAGTACCGTTTTTTATTGGCGAGTAAGAATGGCAGATTTGGCAGCCAATGACGATCCAAATTGGGCAGAATCTTCTTTTATTTATATCAAAAATAGTCCTGACGGTTGGTCGCAAAGTCATTTTCATCAATTTACAAACAGTAATTTGAACGGAATCGGTTTAGATACTGTAAAACGGAAATTTGAATTTACAAAAGCAATAAGTAACATAAAAATTAAGACTTTAGGCGGAGCAAGTCCAGATTGGACAAAATATTTTATTGAAATCAATGGAGCAAAAATTGCCGAAAGTGGAACTTGTAGAGAAACAGGAAGAAGCCCAACCAATGATGGCACGAATCGCTTAATTTTGGTTTCTATTGATGCCAATACAGGAAAAATTTATAACAATACTGATGTTTATACTTGCGGTGCGTCTTTGCTTGCCACCAATTTTGATCAATTTGCTGCTTGGTACAAAGATGCTGAACTTGTGCAGGATTATTTTACTCGAATAAAAACAGGAGATTATGTAATCATCATAAACGGTAGAAATGTTCGTTTTGATCAAATGCCAATCAATGTTTTTTCGCCCATCGGGGGAGATAGCAAAAAATTTAGAAGTAGGACAAATGCAAGTCTTCCTTACATTATTTTAGGCAGAAAAGGCGCACCAGAAGGCTCAGCCACAGAAATTTTTTCTACCAATTTGAGTTCAAGCGCAGAAATTAATTTTGACACTTTAATTCAACATTTTGCCGATCAAGGAACGATTACTTCGAGCATCATCGGACCTGCAAAAAAATGGACAAATTTGCACAGAAAATTAGATCAAGCCGAAGACCCTAGCAAAGAAAGTTGGCAATTAGATGTTTTAGGCGTGGATTATAAAGGTAAAGAAAATATTGTTGCGCGAGATGTCAAAGAAAATGCTTTTGATTTGCAAGGAATTGATGTGGGTTTGTATCCATATTTGAAATTGCGTGCAAGTCTCAAAGATGTAACCAACAGAACCCCTTATCAACTCAAAAAATGGCAGGTTGTTTATCAAGAAGTTCCCGAAGGAATTTTGTTGTATGATTCTACTTCTTATCGAGAAAATACCGTTTTAGAGATCATTCAAGGCGATTCTATTCGAATAGGTTTTTATTTTGCAAATTTGACCGCTACCGCTTTCGACCAAAAAATTACGGTCAGATATACGATTTATAATGCTCTAAAAAACTTAGAAACCATTATTTATGATACCCTTGCACCTTTAAAAGCCAACGGAATTGTGCGTTTTTATACCAAAAAATTACATTCTTTGGATTATTTTGGGGATAATAAATTGACAGTTTTTGTAAATCCAAGAATTTTGGCAGAACAAAGTTATGACAACAACGTCATCGAGGCTAGATTTAGGGTCAAACGAGACGATATTAACCCAATTTTGAATGTGGTTTTTGATGGCAAACATTTGATTGATGGAGAAATTGTTTCGCCTAACCCATTGATTGCCATCAACTTAAAAGATGGAGATCGACTGTTTCCGATCAAGGATACAACGAGCATGGAAATTTATTTGGCACGCTGCGAAGGTTGTAAATTGGAACGAATTTATATGAATTCTTCAGTGGTGAATTATACCATCAAAAACAACGAATTGCAGGTCGATTATCGCCCAAAAACCTTGCCTAATGGCACTTATACACTCATTGCGCAAGGAATTGATGCTTCTGGAAACAAGGCAGGAACTAATCCTTATCGCATTACTTTTAAGGTGATCAACGAAAGTACGATTTCGAATTTTTATTTGTATCCAAACCCGTTTTCTACCAACGCAAAATTTGTGTTCAGTTTGACAGGCAAAATTCCAGACGATTTGCAAATCCAGATTTTGACCATCACAGGCAAAGTAATCAGAACCATTAGCAAACAAGAATTAGGAAATTTGCGAGTTGGAAACAATATTTCAGATTTTTCTTGGGACGGAACAGACGAATTTGGCGACCAACTTGCCAACGGAGTCTATTTGTATAAAGTCGATGTTAAAACCGAAGGTGAAGAATTTAAGCATTTCGAAACCAGCAAAGACAATTTGTTTAAAGAAGGTTACGGAAAAGTGTATTTGATGAGGTAGATTTTTTTACGCCATGATTTTGAATCATGGCGTAAATTTTTTTATTTTTATTTTTTCAATTTATCCCCAAATTCACGTTCTAATAGATGGCAAACAAAACCGCAAAAAGCTAAATTTTTTGTCTTCTTATCAGAATATTTGTGTTCATCATAAATTTTTTGTGCTTCTCTGATAGCTGCTTCAGATTTTTTCCAAAGAGTTGGTGTTTTAGTGATTTTATCAAGTTTGCGTTTAATTCCTTCCCAAACAGCAATTCTTTGTTCTTTCAGTCCTTGACAATTCAAATTGAGCAAATTTTCTGCACCATCTCCTCCTATTTCTTGTGTAATATCGGCATTATTACAACAAGCAATTGTGCCTGAACTTCTATTGTAAGAAAATTGCACATTATGAGCTTTAAGTTCTTTTGGATTAGGCAAAAATTGAAAGTCTTTTTGTACTTTTTTGCCATCTATTTTTTTTCTTTGAGTACCTCTAAATGTATCACAACAAAGTTTCTTACCGATAACTCCTTCACATACTGCCAACATATTGCGATAATCCAAATCTAAGTCTGGATGTGTAGATTGAGAACGAAAATGCTCAATTTTCATGTCATCTTCAGAAATTCGTCG
>RDXG01000267.1 GCA_004292785.1 Bacteroidota bacterium | reverse complement strand
TTTCTAACTTCTTGTGCTACGCTAAATTCAAACACAAGCATTCAGCCGAATGAAAATTTTATTTTGGGAAATAACAAACATGGTTCTTTCAAAGTAAACTTAAAAAATGTTTCCAAACAAGAGTTGCAGGTTTACCTTGCGCCGATAGATGGCGGCAAACATTCGCCCCAAAACGTAAAACCTTCGCAAACTATCAATGTGAAAGTAGACGCAAATACTGCCTTGTTTATCGTGAACAAATCGAGTGATACGGTTTCTGTAAAGCTAAAAGTAACAGGCGATCTTGGTTTGTCGATGGGTTATGGAAAATAGAAAAGAGAAATAGAACTACGCATTTTTTAAAGAAAATAGAAATAACATTTCTTAGAGAAATGTTATTTCTGAATTATTTTTTAAATAAAAATTTGATATTGTAAAACCAAACAACCTTTATTATTTCCTGATTGAACCTCA
This sequence comes from Bacteroidota bacterium, assembly GCA_004292785.1. GTDB lineage: Bacteria > Bacteroidota > Bacteroidia > Cytophagales > Thermoflexibacteraceae > RDXG01. The sequence continues at coordinate 14,984 of RDXG01000267.1, read as the reverse complement.
CCGTTACTCAAATAATAGGTCGGTCTAATTTCGTAATTCAAAGACATTTTGCCTTTGTGTCCGTTGATGAGCCAATTAAAACCCAAATTTGTAACATTCATTCGTTTGCCCAAACGTTCAAAATCTGTGGACATCAGACTTGCATAAAATTGGAGTTGCCCATGGCTACCCAAAGTTTTTTTAGGCAATAAATAACCAATTTGCCCATAAAAAATTTGCCCTGTGCCAAACATTGGAAAAGCATTTCCAAAAGTTGCGCCCACATTTGGAATGGTATTGCTGGCTGTTGTACCTGAAGCAGGATTCATAATTCCGTTGTAACGCAAATAATTTTTGCCAAAATTGTAGTCATAATAGCCTGCGTGCGCCGAAATTGCCGTTCCTGTTTCCTTGTTCAAAGGCATATCCAAAAACGATTCTACGCTCCAAAGCAACATATTTTGATACACAGTATCCGAAGAACTTGCCTCTTTTTTCCACATCGCATTTCCTTGACTAATAATGCCCGTAGCTATGTTAAAAACCTTTTTTTTGCCCAAATACGTGCCTGTCATGTAGGGCGTGTTGTGTTGTTCGTGTTCAAAAAATTGCCACATCAAATAGCTTTGATATTGCAAAGAATGTCCTTTTTGCGAAAACGTTGCATTTGGATTGAGTGGTGGTAAAGCTGCGCCATTTGAAGTAATCGGAAAAGGATCACTAAGCGAAAAACGATAATCTAATTTGCCAATTTGACCTCTGGCAATGATACTCAATTTGCGAGAAAATTCATCAGTTTGGTCGACTGTGGCTTGCAAAAATACAGGCACGTCCATCGTCATAATTGTTGCAATGCTTGGTTGAGAAAAACGAGAAAGTCCGTTGGCAATGGTCAATCCGCCACCAATTTTAAATTTATTATCTTTTGTAACTTTGTATTCGCAGAGTGCATCATGAAAAAAACTTGCAAATTTGCGGTTTCCATTGATTCCATATTGTGAGTTAAAATTGTTTTGTCCAAACTGAAAATACAAAAATACTTTGTCTGTAATTTGCCCGAACATTTGAACGCGAGTTCTTCGCAAACCAATGTCTAAGGTTTGGCTTTCGGCTTTATTTTGAACCGTAGTTCCGTCATTGCTTTCGTTTAACCGTAGCCAAGTCTGGTTCAAAAAAGTTACTTGAAAAAAACGACTGTCGTCTTCACTGATGTTAAATTTAAGCGATTCCTTGTCAGGAACAGGAGTTTGTGCCAATAACTGATTACATAAGCTACTGATTAGCAATATAATAGCTATTATTAAGAGCTGTTTTTTTTTCATTTTTTTATTGATGATTTATTCCCAATCCATACAATTTTTGTTTCTGTATTTCATTTCTGTTCCCAAATATTTTTGCAATTCTTGTTTGGACATTTTTTTGGTTTTGTTGAGATAGTTACACAATTCTTCCGCTATTTGTTCGCTAGTAGTTGGGTAAAAATAGATCGTTCCATCTTCGCCTGCGGATAGTAAAAAAGACTGATTTTGATTAAACGCCACATTCCAAACCCATTTGCTGTGTCCTTTCAAAACCAAATTATTGTCTTGTTCTTTTTCATTAAAACGCCATAAACGAACTGTATTATCGAGGCTACTACTTGCTAATTGGTTATGATCGGCAGTAAAAACCAAATCGGTGATGGCAGAATTATGTCCGAGCAAAGCTGTAAAACTTGTGCTTAAATCTTTTGTGATTCCGTAGGCAATATAGCCATTATTTGCCCCGAAAGCAAAATATTTTCCGTCTGAACTTAGTGCCAAAGCTGTTATTGGGCGTTCTACATTCCAAATATTTCGTTCTTTAAGTTGTTTTTCGTTTTCCTGAATCTCTAAAACATGGATTTTTTTATCGTTTCCTCCTGCCAACAAAAAACTTCCTTCTTTGTTGATATTCAAGGCTATAGCATTGATTTTTCCTTGATTTTTAAAAGTACCTGCCTTAGAAAATTGATCCCCAAAAAAAGGGCTTTTCAATAAAGAAACACTATCCGAATTTGCCATTGCCAAATAATAGTTTTTCTTGTCCAGACTGGTTGCATAAACCAATTGATTGACAACTCCTTTGAATTTTGCAATTAAAGTTTTGGTTTTATTGGCATTTTTTGGATTTTTGATCAAGTTTTTCAAATCATAACGCCAAACTTCTCCGTTTACCAAACCTGCCAACAAATACTGCCCTTCGGGACTAATTGCTAAGGTTCTGATTCGTTCAGAAACATCAATATAAGCAATCAAAGTCTGCTTTAAACTGTCTTTTTCCTGCCAAACTTTTATTTTTTTGTCTTCACCACCAGAGGCAAAAATATTCTCTTTGGGATCATAAGCAATGCTTCTAATCCCAAAAGTATGGGCATTTAGGCTATTATCGCCTGTTTTTCTGATATGATTAAGCACTTGATACAAAGCCTGATAATTTTCGGCAGTTCTTCCTTTTCCTCCATATTCTTGATTGATAAAAAAAGCGTGCAAAGCCAAATTAATGCTTAAATCTATTTGATTTTCGTTCAAAAATTGAATGGCTTGATTTGCCAAATTCTTGGACTGTGAAAGCATAAACAATTTATCTGATTTTCTTTGCTCAAAAAGCGCCTTCGTTTTGGCAATATCTGCCTCATCTTTTTGTTTGAAAGCCTCTACTTTAGCATTTTCTGCTTCTGTTTTTTTTATTTCTGCAATTTTTTTAGATTCTAAGGCATCATTTTTTTGTTTTTTTGCATCTACTTCAGCCGCTTGTGCCTTTTCTCTTTCATTGATTGCGCTTTTGGTGGCAAGTTCTGCAAGTTCTCTTTGTTTAATTGCTTCTTTGCCTGACAAAATTGCCTTTTCTTTTTGCATAATGGCTTCGTCTTGTGCGCGTTCTGCTTTTTCTTTTTGTTCAACTGCTTCTTGACTTTTTTTTTCGGCAATTTTTGCATTCCTATCAGCAATTTCTGCATTTTCATAGGCTTTGTAAGCCAAATAAATAGAAAAAACAAGGGCAAAAGCCATTAAAATTGCAAAAATTTGCGTAATTCTGGCTTTCTTTTTTTCCAAACGCAACAAATACGCTTGTCTTTCTTTTTCGGCAATAGAAGCCGCCAAAATGGATTTTTCGCTGGTTTCTATGTATTCTTTTTGTAAAACTGTGGGCGAAGGTAATTTTTTGTTAGCCCAAGATTCATTTAACCAAGTATCTGCCACCGCAAACTCACTTCCACGCAACAAAAAATCGGAAGCCTGATTATTTTTTTTCCATTCTAAAGCCTTTTGTGTCCATTTACTATGTTGATTAACGTGATCGCGGTCAGTGTCCAAAGAACGCACCAATTCACTAAACGAAGTATGAAAATCGCCGTGTCCCAACTCAAAGTCAATCCATTGGAATTTGGATAAAGCCTGCGGGATTTTTTCTTCCGAAGTTCTGCGATACAAGACAGGAATCATTCGTTTTTGCAAAGTATTGGCATAATTTACCTCGTCAATACAATAAGGCGAATCTACAGATTCGGGAGAAATAATAAAAACAAAATTGGCAGAAATTTCGATGCCTGAATGAATTTCTTGCTGAAAATTCGCCCCACTTTCTATACTTTCTTGGTCAAACCATGTTGTTTTGCCATGAATTTGAAGTTCATTGTTTAGTTTTCGAGCAAAATCTGAATCGGATCGCGAATAAGAAATAAAAATTTCTGGAATAATTTGTGAAGTTTGAAGCTGACTTTCTGCAATAAAAATCTCTTGTAATTCAGTCGGTTTATAAAAAAGCCTTTTTTGACCTGTTTTTAGCCATGCTTGTGTATTTTGCAAATAATGCCCGCGCAACAAAATACTTGGGTTACGTTTTTGTTTTTCCCACTTAATTGCTTGATTTAGAATAACTTTATGTGTTCTGTAATAATTTTTTTCTTTATTAATTTCGTTCAAAATATCATCAATATCCTTGTCAAAATCCGATTTTCCCAATAACCTTTTGGCGGAAACATCAAATTCTTTGTTGTCTGTAAAATCAATAAATTGCAAAGATTGAAGATTTTTTGGTAAATCCTGTTTGTTTACATTTCCAATCAAAATCGGAATGATTCGTTTATTAAGTTCTACTGCATAATCGAGTTCGGTCAGACAAGTTTGATCTGAAATTGAGTTTTGGGAAGTAAAAAACAAAAAATTATCTGCTTGTTCGATTCCCTGATAAATTGCGTCTGAGAGTCTTGCACCTTTTTTAATGTCGCGTGTATCTAGCCAAGTCGTGATTCCTTTTTGCGTAATTGCGTGAACAATTTTGCTTTGAATTTCCAAATCATTTTCAGAATAAGCAATAAAGGCTTCGGTCATGCCATGATTTGCCTCTTTTTCGCTTTCACAAATAAATTCACAATGTAAATCGGTGGGCAAACAAGGTGCTTGTTCTTTGTCGAATTTGGTGGCAATCCATTCATTTGCCTCAATTCTTTCTTTGCTAATGAGTAAATTATCAGTTTGTCTAAGGTTTGCTTCCCAAGTTAAAGCCTTGATTAAGAGTTCAGTATGTTTTTGGACATAATCAGAATGTTTGTTGATAAGTTCTAACAAACCATTGAAAGAACTATCAAAATCATTGATTTGTTCTTGAAAATAAATCCAATTTAATTTGCCAATCGTTGGGTGCATTTTATCCCAAATTTCTTGCGAATCTGGCGAAACGTGCAAAATAGGAATGATTCGTTTGTTGAGTTTGACCGCCAACTCGACCTCTCGCAAACAATAAATAGATTTTAAAGAATGTGGAGCAATGATAAACACAAAATTGTCCGAAGTTTTGATTCCGTCATCAATTTGTGTCTGAAAATCCACGCCCAAAGGAATATCATTTTGATCAAACCAAACCTTTAAACCCTTGTCTTTCAAAGCATTACAAAGTTTGCTGGCAAAAGTCTTGCTATCGGCTCTGCCGTAAGAAATAAAGACGTTCCTAAGTTCTAAATTAGACATTTTTGTTTAAAAAATTAATTACTTCCTGAAAATTTTGTAACCATTTTCCACCATTTCTATCCACCATTTTGCCAACGGCTTGCAAAGATTTGATCTGAAAAGGCGTAAATTCGTTTTCGCCATCTTTGACAATAAAATGAAAAACCGTTTTTTGCGGTCTTTTGTTCGAATCATCAATTACTTCGGCAATAGAATAAACTCCTGTCATTTTTGGCGTAATGACATACAAACAAAAATCGCAGGTTTCTCGTTCACGCAACTCATTTTGGTAGGCTTCGTCAGTCCATTCCAAAACCACAGGATTAAAATAAGGAATTTTGAGTTCAGGAATTAACTCGTTTCGCCACAAAGAACCGTTTACCGTTCCGCCTAAAAAAACTTTTTTGCTCATGATTTTGATATTAGTTCAACAAAAATAGAAAAAAAAATTACTTTTGTAAAACATTTTAAAAATAAAAGCAATGAATCCGATCCAAACATATATTGAACACAGCAATCTTGGTGCAACTATCAAGTCTGATGATGTAGAAATCTTGGCAAAACAAGCCATAGAATACGAATTTGTAGGAATTTGCGTTCCGCCTTATTGGGTTCAAAAAGCCAAAAGAGATTTAGAAAATAATCCGATTGCCCTTGTAACTGTTATTGGTTTTCCTTTGGGTTATCAACGTTCTGAAATTAAGTTGGTAGAAACAGAATTTGCCTTGACAGATGGCGCAACAGAAATTGATGTAGTCATGAATATTTCCGCTTTCAAAACAGGCGTTGAGTCTTGGGTAAAAGGCGAATTGGCAAGTTTAGCAAAAAAAATTCATCAGAAAAATGCTTTATTAAAAGTAATTTTGGAAACTGCCTATTTGTCTGATGAAGAAATTGTGAGGGCTTGTAAAATTTCGGAAGATGCGGGTGCTGATTTTGTCAAAACTTCGACGGGTTTTGCGTCTGCGGGTGCAAGTGTGCATCATATTCAACTTATGCGAGCTTCGGTTTCTGTAAATGTTGGGATCAAAGCTTCGGGTGGAATAAAAAATTTGGCGCAAGCAAAAGCCCTGATCGAAGCAGGTGCTGATCGGCTTGGGACTTCTAGCGGAATAAAAATTATGGACGAGGCTGTTTTTTAGTTTTTTTAAATGCTTTATAAAATACTGGATAAGAAGTTCGAACTATAAATTCAAGGCTACGAAATTTTACGTCATCAAGAATGTCATAAAAATCCAAGATAAGATTGGTATTGTCAAAACGGTTTTCGGCTTTTACAATATTAGATAACCCATGTAAATAATTAAGGTCTGCGGAAATTTGAAATTTTTTAAAATTATAATTCAAACCAATGCTGGCGATCACACCATAATTTACTTTTGAAATTAAATTACGAATGTCAATAGTGTATTCAAAAGTCCTTGCTGTAAAATTTGTTCTTACTCCATTATCCACAATGCCAGGAAGTTCGGTAATTTCTATGATTTTAGTTCCTCCCATAAAAGCTCCATAAAAGCCTCCAATACTCGCAGTTGGACGCAAAGAATTATTCGCAGGCTGATATTTAAACAACAATTTTAGTCCTAAATAATCCAGATTTTGTAAATGCTTATTTTCTTGTTCTACAATATTCTCAACAATGTTCTCGGAGCCAGAAACTGTAAATTTTGTTTGATGTGTCCATTTTTGATTAGAATAATATCCGTATGTTTTGCGATCATAAGCCACTTGAACATGAGCAGCAAAATTTCTGGAAAATGAATAATCTACATTCAAATTAAACTGCCAATTTAAACTTTTGCGAAAGGATTCAGAAAAGTTAAAATAATCGTAATTGTACCAATTTGGTTGTGGACTTTGTAAGGCTTCAAAAATATTGTATCTTTGGAATGGTTCAACAATAGAACTATTTATGCCAAAACCCACTCCATACAAAAGTTGTGGAGCAATAAAATGTTCTTCTTTTGACTTTCTTACTTCAAACCAATAATCTTCAAATTCTTCTTCGTTGCGCAGAGCAAACAAATGTAGCAAATATTTTTCGGCAGCTTCTTCTTCATCTAAGGTAAGGTAGGCGTACACAATAATTTCGTAAATATTTGCTCGCAATATTTCATTTAATTTTGTAAATTCTTTTTTTAGTACATTTCCCCCTTTTTTTTGAATCAAACAGAACTTTTCAAAAGCCTCAATAACACAACCTAAATCCCCTTTTTCATAGGCTTCATCTATTTCTTCATAAAATTTTTTATAAAAGGTATTTGGAGCTTCTGTAAAAGACTTATCGTTTTCCAAATTTTTCACTAAATCGCATTTAGATTGAGCAAACAATGATTTTGAAAAACCCAATAAAAAAACTAAAAAGAATATTTTTTTCATAAAAAATGATGTTAAATAGAAATAAAAATTGCGAATGAAAATAAAGATAGATAATCTTTTTAACATTCGCAAATTTTTATTTTATTTTTTGTTAATTTTATTAAAAATCCTCGTCAAGCGAAAATTTGTGCATACTCACCTGCTCCGATTTGCCTTTGCCCGAATTAGAAACTCCTGCTTTTTGGTATTCCGCCACTCTTTTTTCAAAGAAATTGGTTTTGCCTTGCAAAGAGATCATTTCCATAAAGTCAAAAGGATTTGAAGTATTGTATTGTTTTGGACAGTCCAATTCGCCCAACAAACGATCCGCCACAAACTCGATGTATTGATTCATCAAAACCGCATTCATGCCAATCAAACCCACAGGCAAAGCGTCTGTAACAAATTCTTGCTCGATTTTTACGGCATCTTTAATGATTTCGATGACTCGTTCTTGGGGCAATTTGTTTTTCAGGTATTTGGTGTAAAGCAAACAAGCAAAATCGCAATGCAAGCCTTCGTCACGTGAAATAAGCTCGTTAGAAAAACTCAAACCTGGCATTAAACCACGTTTTTTTAGCCAAAAAATAGAACAAAAACTTCCCGAAAAGAAAATTCCTTCTACTGCCGCAAAAGCGATCAAACGTTCCGCAAAACTTTCGCTGTTGATCCAACGCAACGCCCAATTTCCTTTTTTGGTAACGCAAGGCACAGTTTCGAGGGCATTAAACAAATGATGTTTTTCTGCGGGGTCTTTGATGTAGGTATCAATCAGCAAAGAATAAGTTTCTGAATGGATATTTTCGATCATAATTTGGAAACCATAAAAACAACGCGCCTCTGGGATTTGCACTTCGTTGGTAAAATTAATCGCCAAATTTTCATTTACAATGCCGTCACTAGCCGCAAAAAACGCCAAGACGTGAGAAATAAAATGACGTTCTCCATCGTTCAAATTTGCCCAATCTACCAAATCCTGCGACAAATCTATTTCCTCCGCAGTCCAAAAACTTGCTTCGGCTTGTTTATACATTCTCCAAATATCATCATATTCTATTGGAAAAAGCACAAATCTATTTTTATTTTCCTTTAATAAAGGCTCTTCTTGTAATGCGTTCATGAAAAAATTAATTTGAAATGGTGCAAATTTACTAAAACCAAAAACAAAACGAGAACGTAAACAGAAAAGTTTAAAAGACAAAAAGCTAAAAAACCGCTTTTTTAGGAATTTTTTGATCGGAATTTACTAATATTCAAAGCAATAGCGAATGAAAATATTTTTTTTATTTTTTACGTTTATGTAGCACAGGCTTTAGCCTGTGAAATGCCTAGTTATCTTTAATACAAACAAAAATGCTACGAAAAATCGTTATTTTCTCTTTTTTGCTGCTCATGTTCACGCCTTTTATGCTGATTCGAGATGTTTTTCCGTTTTTTAGGTTCGGAATGTTTGCTGAAGCGATCAAAAGAAATTCGCAAAAAGAAGTTTTTAGGATTTCATTTTTTGATGGAACAAATTTTGAAAATTTTGAGCCAAATAAAATAGAAATGACCAACAGCGTTTTTCAGGGAATTTGCAAAAATTATCATTATCGAGGACAAAATAAGGTTTTACTCCAAAAATTTGATCAAATTGCAGGAGATTCTACCAAAAATCATTGGAAATTTTTTAAAATCATAGAAAAAGATACTTTTTTATTAGAAGAATGGAAAAAATAATTCGTAATTTTTGGATAGAAATTTTACTTTTCATTGGTTTTATTGTAATTTCTTGTCTTTATTTTTTTAACATTCGAGAATTAATTGTCTTATTTTTCCAAGATCAAACTCCTGAATATTTTAACGAATTTGCTTACCAATTTTATCCGCGCTTATTGGTTGATAAACAGCGTTTTGAGGCGGATTTTTTCCTTGCCAAAGCCGATCAAGTTTTGTTTCGTTTGGGATTTTGTTTGTTTTTAGGCTTAATTTTTTCTTATTTTTACAAACAAAAAAACGCTTTTCAAAAATATATAAAAACCTTTTTTTCTCTGAAAATCAGTGTTTTATATGCAAAAAAAATGCGAATTGCTTTTGTTTTGGCTGTTTTTTTTATGACTTATTCTTGGCATGGAAATTTGTTGGCAATGCTGAATTATTCTATTTTTTATCAACCCATTAGTTTTTTAGAATTTTTCCAAGTTCCTTTTCCAAATGTTTGGCAAATTCATGTCATTTTTGGAATTTATTGTTTAAGTTTACTTTGTATCTTATTGAATATCAAGACTTTATATGCTTCTGTTTCACTTGCAATTTTATTTGAATTGATGCACGCCTATATGTTGAGTTTCGAAAAGATAGATCACGGATATGTTACGCTTTCGTATGTAATTCTACTTTTCCCTTTTTTTGTTTTTCAAATACAAAATGCTGAAAATGAGGGATTTAAAACGTGGGCTTTGCCATTAATTCGCTTGGTTTTGGCTTTGGTTTATTTGCTTTCTGGGCTTGAAAAAGTATTTTCTTCGGGTACAGATTGGATTTCGGCAGATGTTTTTAGAAATTATTTGTTGCTTTACCAAAATCCATTCGGTTTGTGGGTGGCAGAAAGTGATTTTTTGTGTCAATTTTTGCCAATTTGTACTATTTTTTTTCAGTTGGGTTTTGTTAGTATCTTGTTTTACAGACCTTTACGATTTATTTTTCTGCCATTTGGCGTTCTTTTTCATACAGGAACTTATTTGTTATTTGGTTTTGGTTACCCAATAAATGCTTGGATTTTGATGTATATTTTTTTCTTGTAAACCTTACAAATGTGCAATGTGATAGGTTTGTCGCAACTCAAAAAAGCCTAACGACTCGCGGTAAACCTTAAAAACCGCAGCAATATATTTGGAATGATGTTGCGTTAAAGCCTGAAGCATTTTTGCCTTAATTTCAGTGTTTACGTGAAAAATATCCAAAATATTGATTTGCGGAATGACAAAAATTTCGGTATTATCGGCAGTGCAAATGGCGTGATAATTTCTTTGACTATTTTCGAGCATCGAATCGTCGCCAAAAGACTCATGAACAGAAAGTTTGACCAAATCCTCAAATTTTCCTTGCACATCTACAGTCAATTTTACTTCGCCTTGCTGGATCAAATAAATGGCTTGACTCGGATCGTTCCTAAAAAAAATCACTTCATCAGCCTTGTATGTTCGCAAATGTAAAGAAGGCAAAAAATAAAATAACTCCTTGTCTGTGAGCTTTTTAAACAATAAATTTCGTCTTAAAAAGTCAAATAATTGACGTTCAGAATCAGAATATTTTTTGGCAAAAAATGGAAACATAGTTTTGTTTTTTTAAAATTCTAAATATACAAAAGGCTGCGCATCTGAACTAAATACTTGATAAATTAACACAATTCCGATAAAGAGAACCAAAGTTTTTAAAGTCCAATGCAAAGATGCGAAAATATTTTGCAAGCCTAAAGTCATATTTTTAGGCAAAAAAGCCAAAATATAAGCCAAAATTAAGACTCCAAAAACAGTTGGATAAACAGCTATCCATTGCGAAAACAAAGAAAAATCAGTTTGCGTGAAAATCATTTCGTACATAATCCAAGCGGCAGACAAATTTTCAACCTTAAAAATAATGATAGAAATGACCAAAAAATGTAAAGTCAAAAATACACTAAAAAAAACATAAATTGGTTTTGGAATAATTTGCGCCATTTTTTTGCGAAAATTTTGGGTCATAATTTCATAACAAAGTACCAAACCATGCAAAGCTCCCCAAATAATATAGGTAAAATTTGCACCGTGCCAAAGCCCCGAAATCAAAAAAGTAATAAAAACCGCCATAGAAACGCCCCATTTTTTCAGTTTTCTGAACTCAAAAGCCAGTGGATAATACAAATAATCGTTTAGCCAATTCGACAAACTCATGTGCCATCTTCGCCAAAGTTCTGTAATATTTTGGGAGTGAAAAGGCTTGTTAAAATTGTCTTCGATACTAAAACCTAGCAAAAAAGCCATGCCCATCACCAAGTCCACATAGCCTGAAAAGTCATAATAAAGTTGCATCATTGCTCCATAAGTTGCCATCAAATTTTCCAAACCTGTGAAAACTGTTGGCGAACCAAAAACCCGATCTACTAAGTTTACCGCCAAATAATCGGCAATAACAATTTTTTTGAACGCCCCAGAAACAATCAGAAAAAAGCCTTTGCTAATGTTTTCTTCCGTAATTGGCTTGACTTCTTTGAATTGTGGCAACAAAACTTTTGCCTTAGAAATAGGTCCCGCCAAAATATTTGGAAAAAAAGAAACGTAAAGCAAATAGTCAAAATAATTGCGTTCTAGCTCGATAACTTCTCTTTGCAAATCGAAAATGTAACTCAAAGTTTTGAAAACATAAAACGAAATTCCCAAAGGCATGAGCAAATCTAGTTCGTAGGCTTGCTGATTGGTAAAAAAACCAAAGTACGTGTCGAGCAAAAAATTGGTATATTTGAAAAAAAACAGACTCCCAATATTGATCAGCACAGACAAAATTGCCCAAGCCTGTTTTTTGTTTTCGTTTTTTGTAAAATGAATTGCCCAACCGATCAAATAGTCGGAAGTAGCCATCAAAATCAGCAGAATTACATAAAAACCGCTAATTTTGAAGTAAAAATATAAACTAAAAGCCAAAAGCAAAAAATTTCGCAGTCGGATATACGGATAAGCAAAGGCATAAATTGAGTAAAAAATAGAAAAAATTGCAAAAAACAGTACCGAAGTAAAAACTAAGGGCTGTCCTTGATGATAATTTAGATGAAAATTTAGAAAATCTGAAAGTTGTTGCATCAAAAAATAATTATTTGTTTGACTGCAAAAGTAATTAGCAAAGGTTTGATTTGCAAGTTTTATGTTAAACTAAATCAAATTTTTAAATTTTTCCCAAGCCGATTCTGCCAAAGAGTCCGTTAATTTGTCAATATAATACGCCCCCGCTGTCGGGTCATAAACTTTGTCAAAATAACTTTCCTCTTTCAAAATGTTCGATACATTTCGGGCTATTCGAGAAGAAAAAACTGCTTTTTCTGCATCATGAGGCATCACACAAAGGCTTTGACAACCGCCCAAAATTCCTGCCATTGCTTGATTGTTGTTCGATAGCAAATTCCAATTTGGATCATTTTGGGAAAGATCGAAAGTGGTTTGTGCAAAAATATTTACCGATTCAATATTCTTTTCCAAATGAAATTCTGCCAATTCTACAAACAAAATTCGCAAAGATTTGAGGCGCGCAATTTCTAAGAAAAAACGATTTTCCAAAGTAATTTTAAACTGTATTTTTTGGATAATTTGCGATTTTTCGATGCCCGAATTTGCCAAATTTTCTATCCAAAAATTTGCTTGTGCCAAAACATCTGCCACAAAATCGCTTAAATCTGTTTTTGAACTTGTCAAACTCAAAATTGTAAAATTTGGGGCTTGCTTAGACTTTAAGATTAAGTTTTCTATCTTAAAATCCTGATTATTAAACAGTTGCAAACCTCCTGTTAAAGTTTCTAATGAATAGTTTTTTTGGACAGCATAGCCAAAATAACTATCCAAAAACGATTCTGGATTTTGTGAAATTTGCCAAGAAATCGCGCAATAAGGCAGTAAAATGTCTTGCAAAAGAATTTCTAAATTTGACGTAACATTTTGGCAAAGATCAAACAGAATTTCGTCTGTTCCGTTGTTTAGTGCTTCCAGGGCTTCTTTGTTGGCACTTTTTTCGTCTAAAACCTTGATATATTGACAGTTACGCCAAGTATTAGATTTTTGAAAATCGGCTAAATATGCCAAATTTTCGGTTTCTGTGCATGTATATAAGGGTTCGAAAACGCCTTCAGGAACTTTCCAAAGTAGTTTTTCGTCAAAACCTCCTCCTTTGAGTTCTTTGATTACTTTGTTATACCAATTGGATTTCTGTTGAGTTGCAAATTCGGAAAACATATATTTCTGTGTTTGGCTAGGCGAAATATTCAAAAAAATTATTCAAAAAAACGAAATATAAAGAAAATTTATGTAAATTCATTAGTCTTTCCTAAGAAACTTCAAAAAATTACAAAAACTTCTAGCCTTCAAAAAGCCCATGTCTGCCTCATGACGATAGGCTTCTCTTTCAAAACAAATGTTAAAATATGCTTTTCTGTGATTTCTGTATATTAGCAAATTCACAAAATAATTGAGTAAATATAAGACATAAAAAGGCAAAATCAACAATTCTTTTTGCTGACGCAAATGTATTTTTTCGTGATTCAATAAAATTTGGTTGTGTCTGTTTTTTTCAGAATCAATCAAAACCAAAGGAAACAAAGCCATTGCCATTGGCGGATTTGGCAATATTTTGAACAAAAAAGGATTCACAACAACGATCATTTTTAATATTTTTCTAAATAAAACGAATTTTTTGCATAATATTTACAAATTTTATTTTATTTTGCCAAAATATTATAAAAAACGAAAAATGGCAGGAACAAAAATTACTGTTTTAAATAACGGTTCTATAAAAATTGACGGTGATTTTGAAATTGTAGATTCGCAAGGAAATGCCTACGGTTTGGGTAGCAGAACGCTGGTTTCTTTGTGTCGTTGCGGTTTGTCGCAAAGTAAACCTTTTTGCGATGGCGCACACAAAAATCAATTTGAGCATGAGTCAAAGGCTTTTGATTTGCCAGAGAAAAAGAGTTAAGACTATTTTGAACGTTGTCAATGGTTGAAAAACCTTGACAAACGTTATTTATATTGTTTATGATCAGAGAATTAATCGAAAAACCTAAGCCAATTTCAGAACCCAAAATTCCGAAAAGAGATTGGAAATATTTAATTATTTTCTTACTTTTCATGACAAGTTTGCTAATTATGGAGTCTATCATTTGCGCCAAGAACGGAAAGATAAACTCCAAAAAGACAGCCTTAAATTGGCAGAAGATTGCGTGCAATATGCTTTACTTGCCACAGAATCAGCTTTTTATCCTTGTTTGAATTGTGCAAACAAAGACTCTGTTTTTCTGTTGGAAGGAGAAGTTTATAAATATGGTTATACTTGCAATGGTGAAAAAGGGCGTTATGGATCGGCTGAACTTATTAAGCAAAACTTGATGTTTTGGGTAGAATTTAAAGGCAATGTTCAAGAATGTATGTATATGGAACTAGAAAAAATCATACATTATCCTTTGTTGCCTGAAAGGGAAATCCTTATGACAAATAAAATTTAGGAAAAATGACTACATCTTTGGCAAATCGTTTTTATGAGTTTTCTAATTCGGCTATTGTTTGGCATGAAGTCGGACACAAACTTAAAATCAGAGAAATTAAACATTTACTTTTTGATCATTTGAAAATGAAAGATTATAGCAATGAAGTTAAAGAATATTTTTTTATATTCATTGCTGTATCTTATCATTATGAAGAACGCCATTTTTTTAACAAAAAGAAAGGCGTTTTGTGGCATGGTTTGGCTCTTGACTATGCCAAATTCGAGGCTTCAAATTTGGAGGAAGCTTTGCAAATGCAAGCCGAACTTTATTTGCAAGGAATCAAGGATATTCCAAAAATTAGGGGAATGAAAAAAATTGCCTTCGATTGGGAACACTTTTATTCAGATGCGAAAAACTTGTTCGAAAAACAAGGTTGGATTAAAAAAGTAGATTTAATAGATGATCAGAGAATTAATCGA
>RDXG01000266.1 GCA_004292785.1 Bacteroidota bacterium | reverse complement strand
AAACAAAATAGCCAGCGGAATGGCAGGAAAACCGCCTCCTGTGCCTACATCAAGCACTTTTGCACCAGCTTTGAAACTCATAACTTTTGCAATAGCCAAAGAATGAAGTACATGGCGTTCTGCAAAATTAGGCATATCTTTTCGGGAAATGACATTGATTTTGGCGTTCCAATCTTTGTATAAAGCGGGCAATTGTGCAAATTGTGCGATCTGCTGTTCGCTAATTTCAGGGAAATATTTTTTTAGTAAATCAGTCATTTTTCAGTCAGACATTTGTCGGACATTTTTAAAAATGGAAAATATTGCTTTCAAATCTAATCAAAATTTATAAGGCTTAAATTAAACCCTATAAATTTTGATAATCAACAATTTACATCATTTCCCTCACATCACTAATCATGCCTGTAATTGCGGAAGCGGCGGCAGTAAGCGGGCTTACCAACAAAGTTCTTGCGCCTTGTCCTTGTCTGCCTTCAAAGTTGCGGTTAGAAGTAGAAATGCAATATTTGCCTGCGGGAACTTTGTCCTCGTTCATTCCCAAACAAGCCGAACAACCTGCCTGTCTCAAATCGAAGCCTGCTTCGGTAAAAATTTTGTCTAAACCTTCTTTTTGAGCTTGAATTTCGACCTGTTTTGAACCAGGAACTACCCAAACTTCCACTCCTTCGGCTTTTTTTCTGCCTTTCACAAAATCTGCTACCAAACGCAAATCTTCGATTCTGGAATTGGTACAACTTCCAATAAAAACGTAATCTATTTTTTTGCCTAATAAAGATTTTCCTTCCACCAAACCCATGTATTCTAAGGCTTTGTTGTAAGAAATGATCTCGGCTGCGTCTTCTAATTCGTTTGATTTTGGTACTTCTTGGCTGATTTTTACGCCCATTCCAGGATTTGTTCCGTAGGTGATCATCGGTTCGATGTCGGCTGCGTCAAAGATATAAACTTTGTCAAAAACTGCGTCTTCGTCTGTGTAAAGGGTTTTCCAATAGGCTAAGGCTTTGTCCCATTCTTGGTCTTTTGGGGCAAAAAGTCTGCCTTTGATGTAGTCAAAAGTAGTTTGATCGGGTGCAATTAATCCTCCTCTTGCGCCCATTTCGATGCTCATATTGCAAATAGTCATTCGCGCTTCCATCGACAAATTTCTGATTGCCGAACCTGTATATTCCACAAAATAACCTGTTGCTCCGCTTGCCGAAATTTTAGCCAAAATATACAATACAATATCTTTTGCCAACACGCCTTTTCCCAATTCGCCGTTTACTTCAATTTTCATGCGTTTTGGTTTTTGCAAAAGCAAACATTGTGTTGCCAAAACCTGCTCAACTTGGCTTGTGCCAATGCCAAAAGCAACCGTTCCAAAAGCTCCATGTGTGGAAGTGTGGCTGTCTCCACAAACAATGGTCATTCCTGGTAATGTGATGCCCAATTCAGGTCCGATTACGTGAACAATTCCCTGAAAAGGATGCCCCAAACCATAAAGTTCTACGCCAAATTCTGCACAATTTTTTGTCAAAGTTTCGACTTGAAACCTAGACAATGCTTCTGAAATTGGCAAATGTTGATTTTTGGTTGGCACATTATGGTCGGCAGTGGCGCGCGTTTGCTTGCTTCTAAAAACAGGCAAATTGCGTTTTTTTAAGCCCGCAAAGGCTTGCGGAGAAGTAACCTCGTGAATAAAATGGGTGTCTATATAAAAAACATCGGGATAATCTGTTTGGCTAAAAACCACGTGCTGATCCCAAATTTTGTCAAATAAAGTCAATGGCATATATGTATTTTTTATTTATGGTTCGAAAAATGACTCAAAGGTTTAAAAAAAAGATGAATCTAACAAGTTTTTAAGGAAAAATTGCGTAAATAATTCATAAAATATAATTTTTATAAACTCCCTTAAAGAAACTGCAAAATCAAATTTTTCGCCAAAAATTATTCTGTCTTTTTTTCGTCTGAATCGGGCATTTTATTTTCCAAAAAAGTATTTGATCCACGCTGTAGCAGCACTTTTTGTATTCGAGTGTTGATCACACGCATTTCTTGGCTAATGGATTGTAATTGGCGTTCAATTACTCGTACCTCATCATTCAAATTCATATTATTGCTTTCCCTTTTTTCAATCAATTCATTAATTTCGTGTTCTTCACTTACTTCTTTTATGGAGTTCATAATCACACCAATAAACAAATTTAACACAATCATTGCCCCTGTAATAATGAAAGAAACAAAATATAAAACGGCAATGACAGGCGAAGGCGAGGGATTTGTACACATAGAAGGAATATCGTAAGGCGTTTTGTCGCAGCCGTAAATGTTGGTGTACATAATGTCTGCCCAATCTTCGAGGGTTACAGCCCTAAAAAGTGTAAGCATTGCAACGTGCAAATTTCTGAAATGATAAGGATCGTTGACCGCAAAAAGAGTCGTTCCCATTGCTCCATAAATGTAAAAATGCAAAATTTGCAACAAAAAAACATAACCAATCGAGGGAATACTTTTGAGCAAAGCCGAAACAATCAAGCGAAGTTTTGGAAAAGCAGTAACAATTTTTAGCACTCGCAAAATTCTAACCAAACGAACTACCGCCACAAAACCAGCATCAATGGGCATAAAACACAGAAATACAATGATAAAATCAAAAATATTCCAACCGTCTTGAAAATATCGCCAAGGCTGGTTGCCTTCTGCCAACATTTTTAAAATAATTTCGGCAATAAAAACCAACAGCACGAAATTATAGACCCAAAGCAATTCCGTTTCATAAATTTCTGCAATGTGTTCGTAGGTTTCGATGCCAACCTCCAAACCTGCCAAAATGATGGCAATGATAATAACATTTTTGAACCAAGCTGATTCAGTGATTTTTTTAGAATAATTTGAGAACATTTTATTGGTTTTTAATAGTTTTTATGAAGTAGCTTTAAATTTAGCGGTCATTTTTTATGCAATAATACGATTTTTTTGAAAACTAAAAAAAATGTATGAGTCTATTTTTTTAACTCAAAAAAAAAATTGAAATAAATTTATGGAATTTCGAGAAGTTTTACGTCTTAGCATAAAACCAAACATTTGACGTATGAAAATCTTAAATTTGTTTTTAGTTTTAGTTTTAATGAATTGTTTATTTGCTTGTGCAAAAAAAAGTGAGCAGGCGTATGATGAAGCTAATACAGCTGCTGAAATGGCAACTGATGTTAAAGTTTCAGCCAAAATAATTCCTTATCATAAAAGTAAAAAAAAGAACAAAGACGATCAAAGCCCAGAAAGTGACACCGAATCCTACGATTTGATTGTAGAAAATCCTTTTGTTAGCCCAAAAAATGAGGCACTTTCTACTTTTTCTATTGACGTGGATAATGCTTCTTTTAGCAATGCGCGCCGCTTTTTGGAATCAGGTGCTTTGCCACCAAAAGATGCCGTTAGAATCGAGGAGTTTATCAATTATTTTGATTATGATTATCCGCAACCTACTGATTCTCACCCTTTTTCGGTCAATACCGAAGTTGCTTCTTGCCCTTGGAACGATCAGCACAAATTGGTTCACATTGGTTTGCAAGGCAAAAAATTGAATTATGAAGACATCAAACCTTGTCATTTGACCTTCCTGATTGACGTTTCTGGCTCGATGCAAGATCAAAATAAATTGCCTTTGCTCAAAAAATCTTTTGGAATGTTATTGACTCAACTTTCCGAAAAAGACCGAGTGGCGATTGTGGTTTATGCAGGTGCGGAAGGCGTGGCTTTGCCTTCGACTTCTTGTGCAGACAAACAAAAAATTGCAGAAGCCTTCGAAAAAATGACCGCAGGCGGAGGAACGGCAGGCGGAGCAGGCATTGAATTGGCGTATAAAATTGCGCAAGAAAATCTAATCAAAGGCGGAAATAACCGAGTCATTTTGGCAACCGATGGCGATTTTAATGTTGGACAATCTTCTACTTCCGAATTGGTAAGAATGATCGAAGAAAAACGCAAATTGGGCATTTTTTTGACTGTTTTGGGCTTTGGAGATGGCAATTATAACGATGCCATGCTCGAACAATTAAGCAACAAAGGTGACGGGAACTATTATTACATTGACCGCCCACAAGAAGCAGAAAAAGTCTTTGTCAAACAAATGCGCGCCACCATGTTTACGATTGCCAAAGACGTAAAAATTCAGGTCGAATTTAATCCTACAAAAGTTCAGGCTTACCGATTAATTGGTTACGAAAACCGCAAATTAAACAAAGAAGATTTTAATGACGACACCAAAGATGCAGGAGAATTGGGCGCAGGACATACCGTAACCGCTATTTACGAAATTATCCCTGTGGGCATAAAAAGCGAGTTTTTGAAAGACGTTGATGCACTCAAATACCAAAACCAAGGCAATCATTCTGCCGCAAATTCAGACGAATTGATGACCGTAAAATTGCGTTACAAAAAACCTTCGGAAGATACCAGCATTTTGTTGAGTACGGTTATCAAAAATAATTCGCAAACTTACGACAAAGCCTCTGAAAATTTCAGGCTTTCGGCAGCAGTGGCAGAATTTGGCTTGCTTTTGAGAGAATCAGAATTTAAGAAAAATGCAAGTTATCAACAATGTTTGGAAATTTTGGACAAAGCACAAGGAAAAGACGAAAACGGCTATCGTCATGAACTTTGGAGCATGGTAAAAAATGCAAGCGGTTTGAAAAGGTAGGCAAATGAACAAATTAGAAATTCCACTTCTTAGAGAAATGGAATTTCTAAAATCTTAAAATTAATTAACTCCATGCATCCATTTTTTGATCAAAGGCACTAAACCAATCAGCATCAAACCCGCAGCTACTGAAACCATCGCAATATTTCCAAAAACATTGGCATAAGAAACCGCAGAGTCCACAGGAGGAATATTTGCATCAATGACAGTCAAATTTGCCAATTCTTTGGCGATCAAATTCGAAAACGACCAGCACAAATACCACGCCCCAATCACCATTGCCGTAATGGTTTTAGGCGAAAGTTTGGTCATGGTCGACAAGCCCACAGGCGACAAACAAAGCTCGCCAAGCGTATGAAACAAATATCCCAACAACAAAAACCCGACAGGTACAAGATTTTGCGAATCCAAATTTTTAGTTCCCAACACAAAACAAGCAAAGCCGATTCCGACCAAAACCAATGCAAAAACAAATTTGGCTGGAGTGCTTGGGTCTTGATTTCGTTTTGCCAAATATACCCATAATTGCGAAAAAAATACGCCCAAAATCATGGTAAAAGTAGGATTTACAGCAATAAAAGCCTGTGCAGGAATGGAAAAACCAAAAACAGTTCTGTTTACATTGTTATCCGCAAAAACGGTCAAGGCAGTAGCAGCAAGGTCAAAAAACGAGAAAAACAAAGTATTACAAAACATCAAAATCAAGACTACAAAAAGCTGTTCACGTTGTTTTTGATCGGATTTTAAGGCAGTATAAAAAATGTAGCCAAAACACATCAAACCAATCGGAACTAAGGAATAAGTTGCCAAACGATATTCGTATTCGAAATACAAAAACGAGATAAAAACAGGAACAGCAAGCAAACTAAGGGCATAAATTAAAAACTCTAGCGGAATTCCCATGATTTTTTGCTTTAATTTTTCAATATCAGGTGGCAAACCATTGTTTCCTAATTGTTTGAGTTGTCCAAAAAACAAAAATAAAGCGATCAACATTCCAATAAAAGCGATCACAAAGGCATATTTTGTCCCGTAGGCTTCTTTAACAAAAGAACAAATAATTGGGGCAACTGACGCACCAATGTTGATTCCAATATAATAAATGGTAAAACCTGCATCTCGGCGAGGGTCGCCTTGTTCATAAAGTCCGCCTACGGTGCTTGCTAAACTAGATTTAAAAAATCCGTTTCCCAAAATTACAAGGGCAAGCGCAATGTAAACCGTAAATTCTTCGTTTGGAATCATCAGCAAATAGCCCAATGCCATCATGATTCCGCCAAAAATAACCGATTTTTGATAACCCAAATATCGGTCGGCAATGATTCCGCCAATAAAGGGTCCGAAATAAATCAAAGCGGCGTAAGCGGCATAAATACTATTGCTTCGAACTTGATGATACATCAATTCTTTGGTCATAAACAAGACCAGCAAGGCTCTCATGCCATAAAACCCAAAACGTTCCCATGTTTCGGTAGCAGAAAGCAAATACAACAGCTTAGGTTGTTGAGTAGAAGTAGAATTAGAATTAGTCATGAATTTTTTTGCGTGAAATATAAAACATATTTCTAAAATAGCAATAAAAAAACTCATTTTTAGCAAAAAAATAGGAAAATTTAAAAATAATGCCCTATTTTCTACCAGAATTTCTAATTTTAAACAACTTAATTAATTTATTTACATAATCTTCTTCGGTGTTGATAAACAAATAACTTGCCTTATTTTGTCTGCAAAGTTTTTCGATGCTGTCTTTTTTTTGATCAAATAAAATTTTCATTTTTTTCTGAAAAACATCACTTGACGAATTGATCCAAATTGTTTTATTGGTTTCTTTGTCAAATAAAGGCACAATTCCAACCGATGGCAGCATGGTTTCTCGTGGATCAGCCAAATGAATAACGACCAAATCGTGTTTTTTGGCAATGGCTTTGAGGTGATGCTCGTAGTTTTCATCTACAAAATCTGAAATAATGATCATCAAACTTCGTCTTTTGATAATGCTCAAAGCCGAACTCATGGCTTTATTCAAATTGGTTTTTAGGGAAGTTGGTTTCAATTTAAACATTTCGCCAAGCATTTCGAAAGCGTGTTTGATGCCTTTTCGGGGTTTCATGTATTTTTCGCGCTGATTACTAAAACACATCAAACCAACAGAACTGTTTTCTTTGATGGCAGAAAAAGTCAAAACGCCACAAATTTCTTTACCAATATCAATTTTTTGCTGATCGGGTTTGCCAATATATTGCGAGCCACTCACGTCTAGCAAGAAAAAAATGTTTTGCTCTTTTTCTTCTTTAAATGTTTTTACAAAAGTTCCCTGCCCTTTTGCGGACACGTTCCAGTCTATTGAACGCACATCATCACCGTATTGGTAGTCGCGCACGTCATCAAATTCTAGTCCTGAACCTTTAAAAACAGAGTGAAAATCGCCTTGCATTTTGCTGTTTACCGCTTTTCTGATTTTAAGTTCGTATTTGCGAAGTTTATAAAATAATTCTCGAAGTTCCAATGCTAAATTTAATAAGAGTTTTGCAAACGTATTGAAAAATAAACAAAAATACAAATTTTTTTAAATGCTTTCTGTTGTAAAAAAAGTTTAGTTTGTTCCTACCTTACGCACAAAATTAAACAAAAGTTTTTATTAAAAAGATAATTTGATTTTAACTTAAATTTTATGCTTTAATGTGAACCAAATAATATAAAAATACGTTAATTTGGCTATTATTTTGTTAAAACCAATCTTAGCTTATGAAAAATTTACTACTTTTTTTGTTTTTTGTTATATTTTTTGCTTTTTTCCAAAATTTTGCTTTTGCTCAATTCAATCATTTCAATTTGTTGGATTCTAATGTATTTGTTCAAAATAAAGCTATTGTTAAATTAGTTTCCTCTCAAAATTTAGATCATTTCAGACAAAAATATCATTTCAAAATTCAATCATTTTCTAGTAAAAATAATTTATTTCAAATCAGTTTTTCAGAACAAAAATTAGACAAAATTTTAGATATTCTTGCACAAGAACCTGCCGTAGTTTATGCCGAACCCATCACAATAGGCAATTTTCAAGGTCAAATGAGGCAAAAATCTAATATTTTGCTAAAAAATAAACATTCAGAAGCAGAAACTTTTTTTACAAACGATCCTTTGGTTATTGGCAAACAAATTTGGGGGCATTTCAACGCAAAAATCCCTGAAGCTTGGGCAATTAGCAAAGGAAACGCCAACATTGTGATCGGAATTATTGACTCTGGTTTCGAACTCGATCACCCCGATTTGAGAGATCAAATGGCGTACAACAATGCAGAACGTTTTGGAAAAGCAAACATTGATGACGACAAAAACGGATTTATTGACGATTCTTTGGGCTACGATTTTGGAGATAACGACAACAACACCTATTTAGACAGCAAAAATCTGGTTGATCTCACTCCCTATCATGGAACGATGGTTTCAGGAATTGCTTGCGCCACGCCAAACAACAGCAGAGGATTGGCAGGAGTAGGTATGAATTGCAAAATGATGCCCATAAAAGTCTATTCTAAAAACAACAAAAACGGAACTGTTGATGCTTTGGCACTTTACAAAGCCATCGAATATGCAGCAGATCAGGGTTGTCAAATTATCAATATTTCTATTACGCAGTCTTCTGTTTTTTTGCAATGGCAACAAGACATTATTAACTCGGTTATCAAAAAAAACGTGCTTATTGTAGCAGCGGCGGGCAATTCTGAACAAGAAATTAATTTTTATCCTGCCTCTTATCAAGGTGTTTTGTCTGTCATTCATTCCGACCAATTTGATGAAAGAAACAAGCAAGGAAGTGTTAGCAAATACATCGATTTGATGGCGCCAGGCGTAAATTCTTGGACAACCAACATCAATTCTGGCTATTTAGAAATCTCAGGTTCTTCTTTTGCAAGTCCGTTTGTGGCAGGAGCGGCGGGTTTGATCAAAGAAAAATTCCCAAATTTGACCGCTTTACAAATTGCTGAATTGTTGCGCCAAAGTTCTGATCCTGTCTATCAAATAAAGTCAAATCAAGCATTTACGGAAAAATTAGGCAAAGGCAGAATCAATGTTTACAGGGCTTTGACCGAGTTGGATATTTTGAAAAGTGTGCGAATGAAAAACGCTTTTTTTTCGAATCGTTATGGAAATTTCTCTTTTCGGGAAGATACGGTTTTGTTAAATATTTCTTTCATTAATTTTTTGAAAGCAAGTTCATCAGGTTTAAAAGTCAAAATTTCTAGCGAGTCAAAATATGTAAATATTCTTAAAAACGAGTTTATTTTGGGAAATATGGCAACTTTAGACTCCGCCAAAGGCAATTTTCAACTCATTCTTACTTCTGATACGCCGCCTTCGGCAGAAATTGAGTTTCGTTTGCAATACGAAGACCAAAATTATTCCGATTACGAATATTTTAAGGTCAAAACTTCGCCAAATTTTTTTCACGCCAAATTTAACGATCTCAATTTGACCGTTTCCGCAAACGGGAGGCTTGCTTTTGCGGAAATTCAGCAAAATGGAAAAGGTTTGGAATATCAAAACCAAAACATTCTCAAAGAATCGGGCTTGATGGTGGCTTTGAGCAAAGGGCAAGTTGCAAACACCATTTGGAGCAAAAATAATCAGCGTTCAGACGATTTTAAAACCATCAAAAACGTAAGAATGAACGATCCTAGTTTGCAAGGAGTTTCGCTAGATTGCTCATTTTCAGATACTTCCACAACCAACAAAAACGCCATCGGTTTGCTAATTGATCAAAGTGTTAAAGCCAAAATCAATGAACCACACAGAAAATATATCGTTTTAGAGTATCAAATCAAAAATATTAGTTTGAACGATTACGACAGTTTGCAAGTTGGTTTGTATGCAGATTGGCAAATTGGCGACGGAAAAAATAAAGTTGATTGGGACAAAAATGGCAAATTTTCGTATATTTTTCAGGAAAATAATTTGTACGCAGGAATAAAAGTTTTTGGAGAAAACAACATTGCGCACGCCTTAGATCAAAGTTCGATGCCCGAATTTACGGTTTTGCAAAAATATCAAACACTCACAAATGGCTTGGGCAAATTGCAAGCGGGCTACGAAAATCCCGCAGATGTGGCTCATGTGGTGGCTTCAAAAATATCGAGTATGCGCTCTGGATCGGTCAGAAAAGTGAGTTTTGTGATGGCTGTGGCTGAAAATTTGGAAGAATTGCAAAACATTTTTCAAACGGCAAGCATTTATCAAAATCCGCTTTCTTCCAAAAGTACAAAACCAAATATTCCTTCGGTTCTTTGTTTCGAAAACCCAATGATTTTACCCGAAAAAGGCGAAAAATTTAGATTTTATGATGCCAAAGATTTGACAAAATCCCTTGCAACGGCTAGTTTTTTGAAAGTTTCGCCTGCGGATACAACCAAAAGCTATTATATCAGCAATGTAGATTCCCAAATTGAAAGCGAATTGCAATTTTTTAGGTTTAAAACTTATTTGCCCAAAGCCAAATTTGAGTCTGTGGACTTTGTAAACGCCATCGATTCTAGCAAAATTAGGTTTACGGATCGCAGTCCTACAGCACGAAAATGGGCTTGGGACTTTGGAGATGGCAGTTTTTCGAGTTTGCAAAATCCTTTGCACGAGTTCAAACAATTAGGTACTTATCAAGTAAAATTAACCATTTGGGACTCCGTTTCTTGTAGCAATTCTTTTCAAAAAACCGTAAAAGTGGTGCGAAATTCATTGAGTCCTCCACCTGTTTTGCCTACAAAAATAAGGGCTTGCGTGGCTGATACGATCCAAATTTTACCCAAAAACGGCACAAAATTTAGGTTTTATAACCCCTTAGTTTTCAACACACCGATGGCAACAGGCACAAAATATGCCTTGACAGACACAAGTTTGAACTATTTGCTCGTAACTTGCATAGATTCGGTTTTGGAAAGTGATCGCCGTGAAATTCAGATAGAATGGTCAAAAATTCAAACAAAATTCGATTTTTCGCCAAAAATAGATACCGTTTTGTTCACGCCAATCCAATTTAGCAATCAAAGTATTTCGAATTTGGGCATCAAAAAAATACTTTGGGATTTTGGGGACAAAACGACCAGCAATTTGCCTAAACCTATTCATAAATATTCAAAAATGGGCATTTTTACCGTAAAATTAACGATTACAGATTCTTTAAATTGCAGTCGAGTTTTGGAAAAAACGATCAGAGTAGGCAGAAAAAGTCAAAAACCTGTAATTTTGGATACAGCAGTTTGTAAAAATACAAATTTGCTTATTCGCCCAAAAAATGGCAAAATTTTTAATTTTTATGATGCTTTGCCTTTAAAAACACCTATTTTTAGCGGAAATCAGTATTTTATTTCTGTTGATCAACCTTTGCGTTTATACATCACTTGTGCCGATTCGGTGGTAGAAAGCGATCCTGTATCAATATTAATTTTGGTGAATGAATCTTCGGCAAATTTTAATTTTGAACAAAACCAAAACGATAACTATCAAATTTCATTCAAAAATATGAGTTTTTCGGCAATTCGTTGGGAATGGAATTTTGGGGATGGAAAAGGCAAATCTACGGCACAAAATCCTGAATATCGTTATCAAAAACAAGGAATTTATCAAATCCAACTTAGCATTTTTGACAAAAATAATTGTACGGCAACTGTTACAAAAAATATAGAAATTAAGGGAAAAAGTCCCGTTCCACAAAACATTACACCCATTATTTTTTGCGAAAACGATTTGTTGCAATTAGCCCCCAAAGGTGGCTCTAAATTTTATTTGTATGCTGCTCCTCCACCCTCTCAACCTGTGGCAAGTGGCAAAAGTTTTTCGATTGGAAGACTCTCTGAATCAGCTACTTACTATTTGACTTGTGCCGATTCTTTATTGGAAAGTGAAGTTTTGACGGTAGAATTTATCAAAAATGATCTTTGGGCGCAAATGAAAATTACTAGCCCTGACAAGCAAAATATTATGTATTCGCAAGATACCATTTGGTTCGAGGCAATTTCTGAAAAAGCAATTTCTTGGATTTGGGATTTAGGAAACGGTCAAAAAAGCAATAATAAAAAGGTTTTTGCAACTTATTCGGCAGGCGGAATCTACAAAATCTCTTTGGCTGTGCAAGATGTAACAAATTGCAATTTTAAAACCGAAAAAGATTTAACTGTTTTGACAAGTTTAATTGCCATAAATTTACCTGATCAAATTAAAGTTTTTCCAAATCCTGCCACAAATGAGTTGAGTTTAAGCATGGATTTTGGCAAAACCGTTCAGTTAAATATGTTGCTTTACAATGCGCTTGGACAACAAATGGATTGGAAAATTCAGGACAAAATTGTTAGAGCAAATTATGCTTTAAATTTGCAAAACTATCCGCGTGGAATGTATTTTTTGCAATGTTTTGTTGACGGAGAAATGGTTGTTAAAAAGATTTTATTGGAATGACGGTGCAAGTAAATATTATTGCAAAAAAATATGTAACATAGCCTTCAGGCTGTGAGTTAAATAAACACGAAAACATGGAACTCAAAGAGTATCAGCAAAGCGTTATTTCAGATTTGACACGCTATTTAGAAATTTTAGAATCGTTCAAAGGCAATTATGCCCAATCTTTCGAATTTTTTTGGGATAAGCACCCAAATTTTTCTAAAAAAGAAAAATACAGAGATTTTTTGCCAAACATTCCGCATTTATGCTTTAAAGTACCCACCGCAGGCGGAAAAACTTTTATTGCTTGCAATGCCTTGAAACCGCTTTTTGAAGGTTTGCAAATTCATGAAGACAAAATGGTCGTTTGGTTAGTGCCTTCGCAGGCTATTTTGGAACAGACTTACAACAATTTGAGCAATCCAAAACATTTTTATAACCAAAAACTAAGATCGCATTTTGGCAGAAATGTAGAAATTTACAAAATCGATGATTTGTTAGATGGCAAAAGTTTTAGCCCAACTTCTGTGCGTGAAAACCTAAGTATTTTGGTGTTGAGTTACCAAAGCATTCGAGCAGACAAATTAACCAAAGAAAATCGCAGAATTTACAAAGATAACGGTCTTTTGATGGCTTTTTTTGAAAACGAAACGGATAAAAGTTATCAATTACAAATGTCCGAAGTAGAATCTAAAAGTTTGATCAACGTTATTCGCAAATATAATCCTGTTTGCGTGATCGATGAGGCACACAACGCCACTACGCCTTTGAGTATAGAAATGTTAAAAAATATAAATCCTTGTTTTGTTTTGGAGCTGACCGCAACGCCCCGAAAAGATGCCAAAAAACCCGATCTTTTGTTGAGCAATGTTTTGTCTTTTGTGGATTCTTTTCCGCTAAAAAAGGAAAATATGGTCAAATTGCCTTTGTTGGTAAACAATTTGAAAAGCAAAAACGAAGTTTTGGAAAGGGCAATTTCTTTGCAAAAAGAACTCGAAGAAAAAGCCCAAAAAAGTCCTGTTTACATTCGACCAATTGTGCTTTTACAAGCCCAAAACTCAAATAAAGACAAAGAAACCGACACTTTTGGCAAAATAAAACAAGATTTGCTCGAAAAAAATATTCCCGATTCGCACATTGCCATCAAAACTGCCACCATTGACGAAATTAAAGGCGTTGATTTGTTGGATCGCAAATGCAAAATTCGTTACATCATCACCATCGATGCCCTCAAAGAAGGCTGGGATTGCCCTTTTGCCTACGTTTTGGCAACCGTAGCAAACAAGACTTCTGACGTACAAATTGAACAAATTGTAGGCAGAATTTTGCGAAAACCTTATACCAAAGAACAGGAAGGCAAATATTTGAGAATGTTGAATATGAGTTATGTATTGGCAAGTTCTTCAAAATTTCAGGAAGTTTTGGACAAAATTGTTAAAGCTCTCAACGGTCAAGGTTTTTCAGAGGAAGACATCAAAAAATTTCCAGAAAAAACCGATCAAAATGCGGAATTTGCCTTAACATTAAGCCAAGAAACAGAATATTTGGCTGAAAAGTCTGAATCAACAACAAAT
The DNA here is from genome assembly GCA_004292785.1 of Bacteroidota bacterium. Lineage (GTDB taxonomy): Bacteria > Bacteroidota > Bacteroidia > Cytophagales > Thermoflexibacteraceae > RDXG01. Next base: position 1,380 of record RDXG01000266.1, on the reverse strand, counting down.
TTCACAGATTTTGCGCAAGAATCTGAACAAATTTACGAACAAGACAGAACGGAAATGCAAGCGCAAATTTTGCAAGGAAAAACACCAATTCCTGCCGATTTGAAAAACAAAGTAAACATAAATTCCATGAAAACGCAATTTAAAGAAATGGCAGAAAAAATAAAATTGCCACAGTTTTTCATAGAAACCGAAAAACTTACCATTTTCGAGCCTGCCAAAGAAGTAAAACTCGATTACGAAAATTTGTTGAGAAACTTCGAACTCAAAAACCAAAGCATCGACATCGATTTTGACAAAATTTCGATTGATTTGTACGAAATAGATTTGGAAGTAGAAAACGAAAATAAAAGCCGTTTTGCTCGCGCCAAAGCCACAGAAGCCATGCAAGAACTCTATTTGAAAGCCTTTTCGGGCATGACAGACGAGGGCAAAAAAAGCACATTGGTTGCCAAATTGATCAAATATATGGGCAACATTCCGCCTTTTGATGAAAAAGATTTGAAACTTTATGTTCGTAGAATTGTAGATTCGAAAAACGTGGAGGAAATGAACCAAATCAACAACAAACAAAACGAATTTGCACAAAAAATAAAAATTCATATTCAAAAATTGGCTTCTGAATATGCAGAAAAGAACTTTTACAGGTTTATAGACAGTGATAAAATTTTCTTAAAACCGTCTTTTTCTTTGCCTACGCACACCACCAGCCGAGAAAATGCCACCATCAAAAACAGTTTGTACGGCAAAACAGAAACCATGAATTTGAGTGAACAAAAATTTATTTCCGACATCACAAGCCTTGAAAATGTGATTTTTTGGCATAAATTTGCAAACAGAGGACAGGACGGTTTTTGTCTAAATGCTTGTTTTACAAATCATTACCCCGACTTTTTGATTTTTACCAAAAACAAAAAATGTATTTTGGTCGAAACCAAAGGAGATCATTTGCACAGTGCAGAAACAGAACGAAAACGCAAAATTGGCGAAAAATGGGCTAGTTTGGCAGGCAGAGAGTTCAGGTATTTCATGGTTTTTGAAAGCATTGAGGTCGAAAATTGTTATAACCTAAACAATATTAAATCGTTGATTAGGGACTTATAACCGTAACATAGCCTTCGGGCTGTGAGTTAAATAAACACGAAAACATGGAGGATACAGAAAAAAAATACAGTTTAGAAGAATTTGAATTGTTCGAAGAAAAACTCGATTTACATTGTTTTGAATATGTGGAAGGGATTATTGTCGACAAAACAAATGCAAAAGCAGTGCCTAGCCAAATCGTGGATCAGGTCTTGAATCCCGATTTTGATGAAGAACAATTAAACTATGAATTTGCTATGAGTTCTAAAAATCATTTAATTTTAAGCAGAGAAATGACTG
>RDXG01000184.1 GCA_004292785.1 Bacteroidota bacterium | reverse complement strand
CGAATATCTCCGAGCAACACGTCCCAAAAACCAATCAAACGACCACCGATTTGCGTCTGTTTGCGTTCTACATAAATGGTAATATCTTTTTTGGTAACATCAACATATTTAGAACCCTCTTTGGTAATGCCTTCAAATTTTTGGAAAATCGTAATTACGCCCACATATTTTCCGTCAGGTTGTTTTTGTAAATCACTGACATACTGAATGTTAAACCATTCGATGTTCACTTTATCATAATTAAGTAGCATCAAATGTTCCCAATAACTTTTGCAACGTCTGTCTTTGACAGGACAATCCTTTTTGCGGGCTTTGAGATATCTAATTTCTTTACGACTGGTAGAAGAAACGCCAATTTCAGAATTATCTCCAAACAATTCTTCCACACGGGCAATTACTCGGTCTGCTTCCGATTTAGAAGTAGATTTACTTCCAATAATTGCTACATATTTGCTCAAATCACGCACTTTTTCGAGTGCCAAAGAATCGACAGCAGCCTTACGCTCTGGACTAATGTCAGGAGATTGGGCAAAAACAAATGTACTAAGCAACAAAAAAGCAACTAGAATAAAAGAAGTTTTTTTCATAGAAAATGAAGTTAAATCGAGTTAAAACTAAAAAAAGTTAATTAAAGTTTGAAAATTTAGGTGATAAAACAAAGAAAATTTTGCAAACTTAATCTTTTTTTATGGAAAATTATTTTGTGTTTTTTTAATAAATTATCAATAAAATAGTATATTGCAATGGTAAAGACCTTTATAAAATTAACTTTCTGGATTAAATAGTTACAAAAATTATACTTTATCATATTTTTGTACATTTCGCAGAAAATAACAGTTTGGTAGCTTATTTGAAATAATTAAGTAAGAACTCAAAATAAAAGTATATTTTGTAAAACAAATTTTTTCTGTTAAAATATTGATTTTCAGTAGGTTACAATATTCACAGACTGAAGTCTGTGTTACATTCATTTTGTCTTATTACTTAATTATACAAAACTTCTTAATTTTTTTTTATGAAAAGTATTTTTAAAGATAAATTTTCAGAAATCCTGTTTGATTCTGAAAAAAGTTTGTTGGAACACATTGTATTTTCAGAAACAGAGAATATGAACGAAGAGTCTTTCAAAATCATGTTAAAAGAATATTTGAAGGCAACCCTTGACACGCAAGCAAAATATTCTTTGGTAGATGTTCAAAATTTTTTGTTTGTGGTGAGTCCAGAACTTCAAGCTTGGACTGTGGAACTGCTACAAAGCGTACCAAGTGCAGTAAAAAAAATGGCGTATTTAATGCCTAATGCTTTTGTAGAAAGTATTGCCATCGAACAGTTAGGAGAAGATCACAATGCTGCAAAATTGCTTACACGATATTTTAAGGATAAAAATCAGGCAATGGCTTGGCTTTTGAAATAAAATGAAACGTAGAGATTTTGTAAAAACCATTGCGCTCACTTCTGCCTTGTTTGCTTCTCAAATTGCGCAGGCAAAAGTAAAAAATAACACAAATATGAACAGCATTTTACCAAAAAAATTAGTCGAGGGCAACACCATTGGCATTATTAGTCCTGCGGGGGCAGTTTTTGAACGAGAATCGTACAGCATTGCCATCGAATCTTTGCAGGCAATGGGTTTGAAAGTCAAAGAAGGATCGGCTTTAAGAAACCGCTACGGACATTTGGCAGGCACAGACAATGACAGAGCCAAAGAACTCAATGAAATGTTCGCAGATTCTAGTGTAGATGCCATTATTTGCCTACGAGGCGGGTCAGGATGCAACCGAATTTTAGGAAAAATTGATTATGAAAATATCAAAAAAAATCCTAAAATTTTTGCAGGTTTTTCCGATATTACCGCTTTGCTCAACGCAATTTATCAACAAACAGCTTTGGTTACTTTTCACGCACCAACAGCAACTTCGTCTTGGAACAAGTTTTCATATAATTATTTCAGAAAAGTTTTGTTTGAGAAAGAAGCTGTTTTGTTCGAAAATCCGAAAGGCAAAGGCGATTATTTGACTCAAACCAAAGACAGAATTACGACCATTCGTTCTGGAAAAGCAAAAGGAGTCTTGCTTGGAGGAAATTTAGCGGTACTCACTTCCATTTTGGGTTCGCCTTATGCACCAGATTTCAAGGGAAAAATCTTATTTCTTGAAGAAATTAACGAAGAAATTTACAGAGTAGATCGCATGATGTCGCAATTAGAAATTTGCGGAGTTTTCAAACAAGTGTCAGGAGTGGTTTTGGGCAAATTCACAAATTGCAAAGCAAGCGGAAGTTATGGAACTTTGACTCTTGACGAAATTTTTGATGATTATCTAAAAAACTTAAATATTCCTGTCTTTTCGGGTGCAATGATCGGGCATATTGAAGAAAAATTTACCATTCCTGTCGGAATTGAGGCAGAAATTGACGCAGATTTGGGAACAATCAAAATGTTGAGTCCAGCTGTAAAATAGTTTTTTTTTGGAAATTTTTTTTTCTAAAAAAAAGTCTTAAAATAATGAATTTTTTAGGCTTAATATTTGTAAAAAGTTTTTAAATTGTATCTTGCAAAATAGTTCTAAAAAACTACAAAAAATCATAAAAATTCACACAAAAATATGGAACTTTTTCAAAGTATTTTATTTCTCTTAATTGGGCTTACCATTACGGTTGTTGGTTCAGATAAGTTGGTAGACGGTGCGTCAGAACTTGCACGCAAACTCAAAGTATCCGATTTGGTCATTGGGCTAACCATTGTTGCCTTCGGAACTTCTGCACCTGAATTGACCGTAAGTATTTACGCATCTTTGAGTGGCAGCACCGAAATTGCGATTGGAAACGTGGT
>RDXG01000183.1 GCA_004292785.1 Bacteroidota bacterium | reverse complement strand
TGGTGTTGGATAAAATTCTGTTTCTCCAAATCCACTAAATGGTCTTTCAATGGCTGATTTTAGCAAACCTTCATCTCTTACGCCCTGCGAACCGCCAAATTCTTGTATTAAAACTTGGTGGATTTCCAAAACTTCTTGTAAATCTATCATTTTGCTAATTTTTCAAGAAGTTCTCTATCTTCAGTTAAGATAGTTTTCAAGTTTAATGATAAACGCATTTTTTCTTGCGACACTTTTTCAATCTGTCGCAAATACTGTAAAACTTCGCCCAAAACGTCTTTTGGCAAAGTATTTACAATTTGAGTAATTTCTTGTGTTATTTCCATAAACTAAGGTATTTTAGCAATTTTGTTAGCAATTTCTGTCAAAATTTGAGAAAGTTCAGTATTTGAAAACTTATCTCTACCAATACTTTCCTTTATCATTAACAGAAAATCGTGCCAAGGAAGTTCACTTGAACCTGCTTGGTTAAATTTTCCTGCATCTGTATTGTAACGATTTCTTATAGAAAAGTCGTCACTATCCCAAGTCGCTTCTCCCCATTCAATTGAATGATTGGAAGATATTTGAATTTTGTCGTTTACGTTCATTTGATATGTTTTGTTTTTATGCTTGCCACCAACGGAAAAATATTTGCGAAGGGCGGGATTTAATAGCATTTCCCTTGCCCTACGCACAAAGTTTTTAGAAAGCACAAAAGCTTAAATTACGCACATCAGCCCGCCTTTTCGCAAACATAATGTTAGGCACAGTTTTTAGTCTTTTCACGTCCTCTCAACGACTCTACAAAGATACGAAAAAAAGGAAAGCAAGTTTAAAAAATTTGCTTTCCTTTTTTTTTACAGCCCATTTCTATTTATTTGAGCAAACCAAGCCTTGTGTCCTCCTCCTTTAATAAAATAATTTTTGAAGCCAAAAACATATATGTTTTGCCCTGTAACCACTAACCTATTGAAATAATGCCTACCACTTGGAAAACCAAAATAACGACTTTTTCCTATTGAGCCACTAGATATTTCTGCAATCCAACCATAACCATAAAAATAATCTTGGTCTTTTGTATAATTAGAAACTGTACCACAAATATAAACGCCTTCATCAAAATCGTCTTCTTTTTGAAGGATTGGATTTCCGTTATTATCGTATCCAATAATGCTATATTTTGGAATTATTAAATTGATATCTGAAATAATATCAGAGTACTGACTTATGCTAAATTCACGATTTGAAACAATACTGCCACTTTTGTTTAAAACAACAATTTTTGCTGCTGAAAAAAAGCCTACAGATGCGTTTGTTTTTTTGTCTGTACTTTGAGCAGAACCAACGACGGTAATTTCATTACCAATGACAATAGATTTCCCAAGAAAAATTTGTGCATTAGGTGTTTGTCCGCCAACGCTTCTCTGCCATATAAATTTCAAATCTGTTTTTGTAATATCTCCTCCCGAAGAGTTCAGTTGTGGTTTATATGTAATTTCATCATTAAATGCGAACATTCCAGCACTAAGAATTTTTCCCTCCGTATCTCTTTCGCTATATGAAATATAAGCCTCCAAAGTATATGTTAGAGTATTTGGGATAGGTTGGCTATCAAAAAAAGTAACGGTGTTAACCACATTTGCAAATTTATTAAATCGTATGCGGGGATATTGAGTTAGACGAATTTGTGCGGGTAAATTCACATTGGGTATGGCTTTGCTGATTTGTCCGTTTGAACTGATAGTAAAATTTACCCAATAAGGCGAAATGTCATTTTCACTATTTCCTGCACCACCAATAGCCGAACATAAATAATAATTAGTTGCAGTGTGTCGGTAACGTACATCATTAAAAGTGTTAATTGCAAAATCATTGAAGTAAGCATCGGATAGTTTTGTCCCATTACGGTCATAAATAGCAACAACCGCCCTATTACCATCATTACCAACAATAAGGGCTGATTTTTCTAAGTTTCCTGCTCCATAAAACAATACAATTTCATTAACTTTAAAATTGATGCTTTTCTGCCAAATAATAAAGCCCTGCTTATCAATTTTACCAATTACATTCTGCTCGTTTATGTAACCAGCAAAATAAAAATTGCCTAAGCCATCGTCTATGGCTTTTTCAAAAGATGAATGTTGTTTATCTTCACCTATAAGTTTTTCTGTGGTAAGGATTTCATTACCATTTGGCTTAAATTCTTGTGGTGGATTGGCAACTTCTGCAACTTCTTTTTGACACGATGTCAAATAGAATGATAAGATTAGAAATGATAGAAATAAAGATATTTTTTTCATTGGGCTAACTATTTTAAGTGTGAAAATTCAACTTGTTAATAGTTAAGCTATCAATTTTTTGTTTTGCCTTTTCCGTTGGCTTTTAAAATTGTGCCTAACGGAAAAGTATTTATGAAGAAGGGGACTTAAAAGCACAAAAGTTTCATTTACCACAAAAGCCACTAAAAAGCACCCGTAGCCCAAATTACGCACTTTTGCCCCTTTTTCATAAATACAATGTTAGGCACAGTTTTTAATCTTTTTCGTTACGTAGTTGTTCTATTTGTTCAATGGTTAAACCTGTAATTTTAGAAATAAACTCGTTTTTAGAACCCTCTAAAATTGCATTTTTAGCAATTTCGACTGCTTTTTCTTGCTTGGCTGTGTAACTTACACTGTTTTCAATGCGTCTGTTTTCTTGAAAACGGTTATACATTTTCTTATCTTCATCTGATAAGTTTTCGTAACGCAACTTTTCTTTTGCCTTGTCTAAGCCTTTTGCTACGAAAGTGTCTTTTACTTCACTGTTTTTTAGGAAATATATCCACTCGTCAAAAGTATCTTTGGCAATA
>RDXG01000265.1 GCA_004292785.1 Bacteroidota bacterium | reverse complement strand
ACATAATCCACAGGAACAATGTTTATTCCTGAATTTGAGTCAAAAACGGCACGCAATGGCAAATAAAATTCTTCGGTCAAAGCCTTAGATAAAGATTTGGTTTTAAGTAGTTTTTCGGAAAATAGGAAAGCAAAAATTTCATAAAAAACATTAAAACGGTTAGTTTTTCCCAATTCTTTTTCCAACAAACGCCCGCTAATGACGCTTGGGCGAAAAATTTTGTATGTTAAACCTTTTTTTTCAGCAAATTCTTTAACCAAAATTTCAGCTTGCAATTTCGATTTTTCATAAGGATTATGAAATTCACCTTGCAAATTCATAAAATCTGGAGCAAGCAAACCTTTGTTTTTTCCGCAAACATAGGCTGTTCCAACATAATCAAACTCCTTGACAGTCAATAGATTAACTAAATTTAATAAATTTGTTGTACCAACAACATTTGTCTGAAAAGTCTCTTTATCTGCCTCTGGCGAATTTCTTAAATCAGGCATGGCTGCCAAATGAAAAAAATGATCTATTGGCAAATCTTTGATTTTTTGAAAATTATTTTGGCTAATCGGAAAAGAACTATCTAGTTGAATATCAACATATTGTGTGTTTTTCTCTAAAAACGAATTTATTTTTTCTTGAATTTCAGCCGAAGAAATTCCCAAATAATCTTCAAATTCTGTATTAAATATTTCTTTTATTCTATCTGCAAGGGAAGAATTTTTGTGTGATCTACCAAAAATCAAAATTTGTAATTGATCCAATTGGAAAAAATATTGTTTGGCAAACTCAAAGAGCAGATGTCTGCCCAAAAAACCTGTAGCCCCTGTTAAGGCAATTCTCATCATCTTTTTTTTGAACAAAGTTACATTTTTTTTTGAAATTTAATATAAAAAGGAGGAGAAACAGAAATAATTACAAAAATAATTTGTCAAAAATTGATTATTTTTACGTTTGGCAATTTGAAACAAATCTTGCCAAACGTAAATTTTTCATTAATCAAATTTTTTCATGACCAAAGCAGCACGATTGATGTTGTAATATTTTAACACATTCAAACCCGATTCTTCGTCTGGTTGTGTAAAATATTCTACTTCGTTATCCACCCTATTGAAACCGCCAAATTTAGGATCATCAGAATTAAGAATAACTTTATATTTTCCTGCGGTTGGCAAATAAAAAGAATAATCCATAATAGAGTTGCTTGGGTGAAAATTGAACAAGAAAATTAAGCCTCTACGTTCAAAAATGATGGTTTTATTGGCATCGTCCATGTGTAATTGTTTGGCAAATTCGTCTTGCAAAACTCCGTTTTCTTTGATCAAATGGATCATGGCTTCGTCAAAATCAGCCAAATGTTCGTAACGCAAAAACGGATTATCACGCAAAGACCATTGTCTGCGGGCATATTTGTAGCTCCAACCGTTGCCATGTCTAGGAAAATCGATCCATTCGGGATGCCCAAACTCGTTTCCAATAAAATTCAGATACGCCTGACCTCCCAAAGCAATCGTAAATAAACGAATAATTTTGTGCAAAGAAACTCCTCTGTCGATGGCTAGATTTTGGCTTTCTTTGTTCATCGCAAAATACATTTCTTTGTCCATGAGCCAAAAAGCAATCGTTTTGTCGCCTACTAACGCCTGATCGTGAGATTCTGCATAGGAAACTGTACCCACTCCCGCCTGACGGTTATTAAGTGTGTGCCACATTTCGTACATATTCCAGTGATCGTCTGAACGTTCTTTGAGTAATTTGATCCAAAAATCAGGGATTCCCATGCCCAAACGGTAATTAAAACCAATTCCGCCTTCATCAATAGGTCTGCAAAGTCCTGGCATTCCGCTTACGTCTTCGGCAATCGTGATCGCATGAGGATTAATATCGTGAATGAGTTTGTTGGCTAATTGCAAATACGTAATTGCGTCATAATCAACACCTTCTTTAAAAAATTTGTTTCTGTGATCAAAAGAAGCCTGACCATGATGCGTGTAAAGCATGGACGTAACACCATCAAAACGAAAGCCATCGAAATGAAATTCCTCTAACCAATAACGGACATTAGAAAGCAAAAAACGCAAAACTTCGAATTTGCCATAATTAAATACTTTCGAGTCCCAATCGGGGTGCAAACCTGCCTTTCCAGAATGAAAATAATGATCGTCTGAACCATCAAATTCGTTCAAACCTTCAAACAAATTTTTGACCGCATGAGAATGAACAATGTCCATAATCACTGCAATTCCTAAACTATGGGCTTTTTTGATCAAATATTTGAGTTCTTCGGGTGTTCCAAAACGAGAAGAAGGCGCGAAAAAATTAGAAACGTGATAGCCAAAAGAACCATAATAAGGATGTTCCTGAACTGCCATCATTTGAATTGCATTATAACCAGCCTTGTGGATTCTTGGCAAAATTTTGTCTGCAAATTCAATGTAAGAGCCTACTTTTTCTTCTTCTTGTGCCATGCCGACATGACATTCGTAAATTAGCAATTCTTTGAGTTTGCCTGCCTCAAAATTATCGTTTTCCCAATCAAATTTTTGGGCTTCTGAATCCCAATATTGTCCCGTAAAATTGTGATTTATAGGGTCTTGAACAGTTCTGGTGATGTACGCAGGGATTCGTTCCATCCAACCGTTTGCCGAATGAACAAGGACTTTTAATTGGCTTCCATGTTCAATTTTATATAGTTTTTCGTCTATAAAGGCTTCCCAAATGCCCGATTCGCTACCAAACATAGCAAATTCTGTTCTGTTCCAATTATTAAAATCTCCGAACAAATACATAGAATAAGCGGCAGGCGCCCATTCTCTATACCACCAACCTTTTTTTACAGGATCATAATTGATTCCAAAAAATTGATGTCCACCTGCAAATTCGTACAAACTGCCTGTATATTGTTCGATGGAATTCAAAAAGGCTTTGTAGCGTTCATGGCGGTAAATAACTTGCAATTCGACAGGTTTCAACCAATCGTCATTGGCTACGATGGCTAATTGTTTGCGTTTAGACGGTGTTTGAGAAATATTTGTTTTTGACATAATAAATTTATCTTTAATTTAATGATTTTTTAATGAATGGCTATAAAATTTTCGTAAATTAGTGTTTTTTTAAGAGTTAAAAAAATAATTCTTTCATATTTTTTCGAAAAAATAAAAGAAAATATTTTGAGTTAAAAATTTAATTCATTGCCTTAAAATTAGAAAAGAAATTTTTAGCAAGTATTTTAGAAAAAAATTAATTATTTTATCACAAATTTTAGCACCTTTGCAATAAAATAACGAAAAAATTATGTCTATTCTAAAAAAAACAGCCAAAGAATCCTTTGTAACTATGACCGAAATGGTTTTGCCAAACGATACCAATCCGCTACACAATTTGATGGGAGGCAGAATGTTGCATTTGATCGATATTGTTTCTGCAATTTCTGCACAAAGACATTCAAATAGAATTGTAGTTACGGCTTCTGTGGATAATGTTTCTTTTTCTCATGCCATCAAATTGGGCAATGTGGTTACCTTGCAAGCAAAAGTTACAAGGTCGTTTAACTCGTCTATGGAAGTGTATGTAGAAGTTTTTGCAGAGGATATTCCCGCGGGAATCCGTACAGAAACCAACAAGGCTTTTTTCACATTTGTAGCCGTAGATCAGGCAGGAAAGCCGATTCCTGTGCCAGAAGTTGTGCCTGAAAGCGAGCAGGAAAAAGAGTTGTACGCAAGTGCGTTGCGTAGAAGACAGTTGCGTTTGGTGTTGGCAGGTCGTTTGAAACCGTCAGAAGCTACCGAATTAAAATCTATTTTTGAAGATTAATAAACCATTAATTTTTTTGCAAAAATGTCCGATAATGAACAATATTTTTTGCAAAATAGAACATTTTTACTTTTTTTTGCGAAAAAAAATATTTAAAAATCTGATAATCAAGTAATTAAAATCATGGCATTTGAATTGACAACCGAATTAACAATTAAGCTCAATATCTCAATTCCGATTATGTTCAGAAAAAATCTATTCCTTGTATTATGTCTTTTTTGCAGTCAATTTGCTTTTGCTCAAGAACAATGGAGCATTCAGCAATGTATTGATTATGCCATCAAAAACAATGTTCAACTCAAAATTTCGGCATTAAGTTTACAAACAAACGAAGCCAATTTGGAACAATCTAAGATGGCACGCTTGCCCAATTTAAACGCTTCTGGAAGCCAACGCTGGAACTTTGGGCGTACCATTGACCCAACAACCAATCAATTTACAACTGATCCTGTACGAAGTAATTTCTTTCAGGTGGCTTCGAGTACTACTGTTTTTGCGGGAGGGCGAATAAATAACAGCATCGAACAAAACAAAACCATTTTAGAAGCAAGCAAATTTGACGTTAAAAAAGCAAGTAATGATTTGACGCTTAACATTATCAATGCCTACATTCAAATTGTTTTTAACAAAGAATTGTTGCAAACCGCCAAATTACAATTAGGAAATACAGGCGAACAATTGGATAGAACCAATAAACTTATTGAGGCGGGAACGTTGCCAGAAATTAATAAATATGATATTATTTCTCAACAAGCCAACGATGAGTTGCGAGTGGCACAAGCCGAAAATTCTTTGTCTTTGTCGTTTTTGCGTTTGAAACAACTTTTGCAACTTACAGAAGAGCAAAATTTGGACATTATTAGCCCGCAAATTGCCGAGCCTAATCAAGAAATGGTTTCTATGTCTTCAGCCGATATTTTTATGGCAGCTGTGGCAAATATGCCAGAGGTCAGAAGTGCCGATTTGAACATTCAAAGTGCAAATTTAGGTGTAAAAATTGCCGAAGCCTTGCTTTTGCCTACCCTTAGTTTCGATTTGAATATGCAAAGTAATTATTCGAGTTTGGGGGCAGCAAGACGTATTATTGATGGAAAATTTGATACTTACCCTATTGGTTTTCTTAGTGATAATCCTTCTCAAATTGTATCTACTCAAACGCAGGCTTCTGTGGTGGAAAAAACGGGTTTTGGTAGTCAAATAAGTAGTAACTTAACGCAAGGAGCAGGTTTTTCTTTGAATATTCCTATTTTTAATCGTTATCAGAACAAAACACAAATTGCCAACGCAAAAATTCAACGTGAACGCACAGGACTCAATGCACAAGCAGTAAGAAACCAGTTGCGCCAAAATATTGAACAGGCGTATGTAGACGCAAAAGCAGCTAGTAAATCGTTTTACGCAAACAAAATTAGAGTAGAAGCCTTAGAAAATTCTTTGAAAGCAGCCGAACAGCGTTTGACTTTGGGTTCAGGAAATTCTACGGATTATGCCATTGCAAAAAACAATTTTAATGTTGCCCAATCCGATTTGTTGCGTGCCAAATTCAACTATTTGTTTACTCTCAAAGTGCTTGATTTTTATGCAGGCAAAGAATTGAAACTATAAATTAAAACTACACAGTTCTTTGAGAACTGCGTAGTTTTTTACCTTATAAGTTTGCTTTATTTTTATCCAACTACAAAATCTGTTTCGACAGCCAAATCTTGTATTCCTGCTTGTGTAGGCAATATTTCTATTCTTTCCCCAATCATTTCAATAGAATGTTCTAAGGCAGGCACTAAAACCGCCCAAGGTTTTGAAGCCTTAATGACCTCTCTTTTATTGTCTTTTTCGGCAGTATCCACCAAAGACGATTTTTCGATGACATTAGACAAACTAAAATTTCCTTCCGAGTCTCTTGCAATTTGCAAAATGGAAAGTTTAGTAACAAAATCGACATAAGTGCGTTCCTGAATAAATGTTGCCATATCTGACAAAGCCAAACCACCGCCCAAAGAAGCCCCTTTATGATAAGGCGGAAGCCAATTACACAAATAAGAGTTGATTTCGTCTTGAAGTTTTTGAACATAAAAACCGTTGTTGCAACCCGCCGAAAATTTGACTGCTGCCTGTATTTTCACACGTTCAAAACTTGGGTTTCTTACTTCCAATTTGATAAAAGTAGAAGAACATTTTTCTAAAAATACCTTGATCTGATACAAAGTTTCATTGCTAACCATTGGTTCGTAAGGGTTTGCAACCATTTTGGGATCGCCAATAACCACAATCATCACCTGCCCCGCTTGCAAACCATTTCTATTAACGCTACTCTGATTAGGCAAACATTTTACCTTAAAAATGATTGGAAAATTGGATAAAACCAAACGTTCATAATCCCAAATGGTTACTGCTCGCTGTTTGTGCCTAAGCCTTTCACTAATTCTAATGTAAAAATTTTGTGGAGTTTCCATCGGTTTTCCATCAAAAGACGGCAAAGGTTGGTAAATATTTCTTACACCTATCAAATTTTCAACGGATCGGTTAATCGTAAAAGGTGGTATGGGTTCTTGCAAATGCGTATCTGTGTTTCCATTTTCTTTGAGGCAGGCTTGCACAGCTTGTGTGTGAACGGTCATAGCTCTACTTACTTCCGAATTATTTTTTTTAACCACAATTCGTATCCACGAAAGTTTTGGATCAAGGATAGAATTATCGGGATTAATGTCTTCGGGCATATTCAAAATGGCAATTCCTGATTTGAGAAAATGGTTGGTAGTGTCTGAAAGTAATTGGGTATTTTTGAGTGTGAACCAACGATTATTAGATAAATAACCCCATTCTGTAACAGGCGTTTGTGCGTCAGAGGAAATAGAATATTCATCAATTAATTCGAAAAGAATATTGAGTGGTTCTAAGGGATTCAAATCGGATATTCCCAACAACATTGCTCCCTCAAAATCAAATTCGGGCAACAAAAACACTTGTCTAATTTCTTTGCTTGGATAGACTTGATGCACCCCAAAAGGCTGTATATGGAAAAATTTTGCCTGCATTTCTGGTTCTGCGGTCAAATTTTGGTCTTGTATTGGAATAATATACGAAGACGCATAATCCAATGAAATATCTTTTATTGTTGGCGAATAAGGGGTTTTGGGTAAAGGTTTGTCTTCTACGATACCACTAAATCTGCCCAAAAAAGGTTTTTTTTGCGCATTCTCGATCGAAACTTTCGACAACACAATTGGATATTCTTCATGACCAAAAACTCCTTTTTCGGGATTAATGAGTTCTAAACGAATAAAACCTCTTTGTGAAATGGTACTATAAACCAATTCTTTGGTAATTTCAGGATCGTTTGGCGGAAGCAATATTTTGTTGATTCTGATCCGATCCAAACGGCTATATTTGCTTAATCTGCCTCTGGATTTTGGTTCGTCATCTTTCTGCCCAACTGTTCTGAACAACGTAAAATATTGTGGAAAATTATCATCTTCAGGTTTCCACTTGCCTCCGTTCAAAATGGTCAAAGCCACTTCAAAACTTAGGTTGTCATAATTTGCTTTATAACCTTGATAATGCCCAAAAAAACCTAGCGGATGTCTTGGCAAATCAAACCACTCTATATTAATGGATAAATCTTTGATCGTTTTTTGGAAAATTTCATTGCTTCCTACAATCAAATACGAGCCAATCGTTGGTGTGGGTCCGAAAGGCAAAAATGGGCTATCCGCACTTAATTGACCTAAATTATTATATAAAAGTAGTTTTTTTACTCCTTTTACCTGCACATCTATTGTAACCTGTTTCAATTCCAGTTTTTGCAACAAAGAATAAGCATACACATACGAATCGTTGCTCAAACAAAGTTGTACGCAAGGCAAAGCGGTTTTTAGATCAAAACCATGAACTTCGGAATTATACGCCACAATTGCAGGATCACTCGAAGACAAATCGAAGCGGATCGTTAAAGAATTTTTTGCTTCATCTTTAGAAATAGAATATCTTTTGACGTTTAACCAAGCGTTTTCGGTAGTAATTTTAATTAGGTAAGCCTCCAAAAAAGTTTTAATAAACACTTCTTCTTCGCCGTCGCCTGTGGTTTCGCTAATGTCGTGCAAATAGTGTTGCAAATTTTTATAAGAACTTTGCGAAAATTGTAAATGTATAGAAATTTCGCGCGCCCCTTCTTTCAAAAATAAATTTGGTGAAGCCATCATAAAACCAATTTGTGCATCAAACATGGTTCTGCTTTGTTTGCCGAGTCCGTTTTGATCTTCGCCAAAAGTTGCCCATGTTTTGCTTGTTTTGGGTCTAGTTCCTAATTTGTAATAATCCGCAGGAATTTCATTGGCATAAATATGAGTAACAATTTGTGTGTTTTGATTTTTTAATGGTGTTTTTCTAACAAATAATGTTTTTATTTGCTGAATTTGCGCTTTGGTTACAACCAAATCCTCGTTGGTGGTGTAAGTAATTTCTTTGCCTAATTCATCTTCTTTGAAAATAAATGCAGTATCTTTTTTTATCAAAAGTCCTTCCCTGTCTTCATTTAATTCAAAAGTTAAAAATAGTTTATCGTAATTTGCAGGCAGCTGGTCTTGCCTTAAAATATCTCGATAATAAAAATTTAAGTGTCGTTCTGTGAATTTGTTAATGTTTTTTTGAGCTTTTTCGTACAATTTCAAAAAAGTAAAATACATTGCCAAATGTGGTTGATGTCTGTTCTCTTCGAGAGAATTTTGCAAAAAATCCTTTGCCTTTCGTTTAAAAAAAACAAACATTTCGTAAAAAGCAGAAAAAACATCATTCAAAAAGTCTGTTAAATCTTCAATTTGTTCTTTTTCTGTTTCTTTTTCAAAATCGTTTTCAAAATTTTGGTCGAATTTCCAAACCAAATCAAATTCTTTAAAATTGATTTTGGTTTTGATTCCGAATTTTTCTACGGCAAATTCATAATAAACCTTAAATTTTGAGCTTATTTCAAGCAAATTGGCTTGAATTGTTCCCATGATTTCCTCTCTTACGCCTATTTTTTCTAATTGCTGATTTCTATGAATGTGCAGATTTTTTAACCAAAAACTAATTTTTTCCAAAACAAAGGCGATTTTTTCAAAAGATTGTTCGATCAAATCAATTTTTTTCTGTATTTCGTTGGTTGCCTTTAATTGATAAATGATTTTACGAAAATTACTTTCGTGTTCATTAATATCAAAATCCATAATTTTGGCAATAATGACCGATTCGTCTGCGCTAAAAAATGGCTGCCAATCTCCATTAATTTCATTTTTTAAGTCATAAAAATGAATGGCTGCCCCGAATTTGGAGGCAAAAACGAGTCGTTTTTCAAAGGTAAGATCATCAGGTTGTATGCTTGTCAAATCGAGCATCTGCGAAATACGAGTAGTTTGATCAGTACCTTCTATAAAAAGTGTGAGCATAGTTTTTCAGAAAAATTGTGCTGCAAAATAATTTTTTTTTTTAACAAAACATAAAAAAAAGAAAAAAAAAGAAAAAAATTTGCTTTTTATTTTTTTATGTATTATCTATATACAACTATCAGCAAGATAGGAATAAATTATTTTTAACTAAAATTGATAAGGAGAACCAACGTATGTACTGGACACTCGAACTTGCGTCTTATTTAGAAGATGCCCCATGGCCTGCCACCAAAGATGAATTGATAGATTATTCTATCCGTTCTGGCGCACCGATGGAAGTTGTTGAAAATTTACAAGAACTCGAAGATGACGGACAACCCTACGAAAGCATCGAGGAAATTTGGCCCGATTATCCGACAAAAGACGACTTCTTTTTTAATGAAGATGAGTATTAATGGTTAGTTTTTTTTAGGAATTAGAAATATTTTTTGTATATTTTTAATTCCTAATAAAAGATTTTTAACTAATTTTTTAACTAATTTTTACTTAATTTGGCAACTTCAAAAACTAAATCTCCAAGCAAAATAGCCGTTATTGGTGGCGGGAGTTGGGCAACAGCCGTAACTAAAATGTTGTGCGAAAACCATGTGCAGATCAACTGGTGGTTGCGTTCCCAAACAGACATCGAGCATATTCTCAAATACAAACACAACCCAAGCTATTTGAGTTCTGTGCCTATTGACACAGAAAAAGTAACACCAACCTCAGACATCAGAGAAGCGGTTAAAGACGTTGAAATGATTGTTTTGGCTGTGCCTGCTGCTTTTATTGCAAGTGCTTTGCGCCCCTTATCTGCCGAAGACTTCGAAAATAAAACCGTTATTTCGACCATCAAAGGCATGATTCCAAACGAAAATGTATTGGTTACAGAATATGTTGGCAAAAAATACAAAGTACCTTCGGATCGTTTGGCTGCCATTGCAGGACCTTGCCATGCCGAAGAAGTGGCTTTGGAAAAACAGTCTTATCTCACTATTTGCTGCAAAACAAATACTTACGCCAAACAATTTGCCCAATT
This sequence comes from Bacteroidota bacterium, assembly GCA_004292785.1. Lineage (GTDB taxonomy): Bacteria > Bacteroidota > Bacteroidia > Cytophagales > Thermoflexibacteraceae > RDXG01. The sequence goes on along the minus strand of RDXG01000265.1, from coordinate 4,747 downwards.
ACTCAATAGCAGATACATTAAAGCCACTTTATTAGCAGATTTGGAAGGTGCAGAATATTGCGCCGTCATGAAAAACGTGATTGCGGTGGCTTGCGGAATTTCGCATGGACTTAACAACGGCGATAATTTTCAGGCGGTTTTGGTCAGCAATGCTTTGGAAGAAATCAAGCGTTTTGTGGATAAAGTTTGTCCAATGGAAAGAAATTTGTACGCTTCGGCTTATGTCGGAGATTTGTTGGTTACTACTTATTCGCAATTTAGCAGAAACAGAACTTTGGGAAGCATGGTGGGCAGAGGGTATTCGGTCAGAACGGCTCAAATTGAGATGCGAATGATTGCAGAAGGCTATTATGGCGTAAAATGTATTTGGGAATTAAACAAAAAATACAAAGTAGATATGCCAATTACCAATGCGGTCTATAATATTTTGTACGAAAAAATATCACCCATTGTAGAATTTCAGATTTTGAAAGACAAAATGAAATAAAAATAAGCGATTTGCAAAAAAATCCATTTTCTTGTTCAGAGAAATGGATTTTTTTTGAAATCATTAAAACCATTGTCCAACCAAATATTTGGAATATTCGACTGTATTTTCTACATCTTCGAAGTTCATCAAACCGCCCAAATAGAAAGTATCATTTGCTCCTTGCAATTTTTCCATTTGCTCATAAAAACCTGCTTTTAGGTCTGCTCCTTCCACATGAGGGAAATATTCCCAGCTCCAAGTTTTAATAATATTAATGTTTGTCCCCTTCATTTGCTTCAAACTTTTGATCAGTTTTCGCTGAATTTCGGCAATGGTTGTTGGTGCTTTGCTGTAAGAATAAACAACCAAAGTGTTTGTATTTTCAAAATGTCGGATAAAAGAAACAGGTTCTCCATCATTAGGCAAGCAAATTTTTCCATTTTGTTTGAGAACAAATAGTTCTTCGGCAGGAAAATTTGAGGCATCTACTGCGGTAGTAAAATAATAGTTGTATTTTACTTTGTCAAAAAGCGTTTTTTCCTGTGCAGTAAGTTCCATGATTGGGCTTAGCAAATCAGTTTTTACGACAGGCGTATAAATCAATTTGTCGAATTTGTGTTCTATTTTTTCGCCATTTTTTGTGCTGTAAATTACCGTAATTGGTTTTTCTTGCCCCTCATTGCGAATAATTTTTTCAATACTCACGCCTGTATGAATGTTTGGCAAAGAGGCAGCCACTTTTTCCCAAAGCACCTGAAAACCACCTGTAATACTTTGAGGCCATTTTGGATCATAACCTACCGCTTCACGAACCAAAACAGACACCAATGCCCCAAAATTGCGGCTGTTCATGTATTTGAGTGCGTAAGCAGCGGGAATGTCTTTGAGATCGCCATAACCGTAACAAAAAATTGCAGGAATAAAATTATTAATCAAATCTTTCATGCCATATTTTATTAACCAATCTTCGAAAGGCATGGTCAAATCTTCAGGCATTTTCAACATATTGGGCTGTTGAATAAAAGATTTGTGTTCGCTAAGGTAATAAAAATATTTTAACGTATCGATGGCAGTTTTGAATTTGTCCAGAATACTAGGGTCTAAACTTGTCAGAGGCGTTACTTTCCCTGTTTGCCCATCAATCACATTGAGGTCTTGTACAGGATAACTTTCTACTCCAAAGCGCGCCATAATTTTAATGACTTCGGTGTAGGCTTGCGTAATTTCCAAAGCCCCCATGTCGTAGGCTTGTCCGTTTTTGTCAATATAACTATGACATTTTCCACCAACAAAATCGTTTTTTTCTAAAATTGTTACGGAAGAATAGCCCTTGTCTTGCAAATACAAAGCAGCACTCAAACCCGCAGCTCCAGAGCCAATAATGCAAATGTCTTGTTTAAGATTTTTGTGTGTGTTCCAAGAGGCTTCTGTAAATTTGCGATCAATCAGGTCGTTGGCGTTATGCAAAGTGCTTTCTGTAACTTCGTAATTGAGCAAACCGCCTGCATAATAAGTTGCATTTACTCCTTGCAAGGCTTCGAGTTTTTCGTAAAAACCTTCTTTCATCGACTCTCCGTTTACTCTTGGAAAATAATTCCATTTGTAAAAACTTGTGTCTCCGTTTTCTGCTTGCGGAAATTGCACTCCTTTTCTGCCCATCATATCAAAATTATCGGCAGTATTTTTTTTCATTTCCTCATCACCAGTATTTGCTTCACTGTACGAATTAACCACCCAAACATCTCGATCTTCAAAATTTCTGACCAAAGCCACAGGATTTCCTGTAGGAGGCAAACCCAACTCTCCTCTTTCTTTGAGAATCAAATAATCTTGTGCAGGAAAACCGTTGTGTTTGGCAACAATAGACCAATAATGGTTATATTGTACTTGATCGAAAAGCGATTTTTCTTGGGGAGTCAAATCTAAAAAAGGCGACAAAAATTGCGTGGCTTGCAAAACCGTAATGATAATTCGGTCAAATTTTTCGCTGTGTTTTTCGCCTGTTTTGCTGTTGGTATATTCAACCGTAATTGGTTGATCTTCGGACATATTTCTGCTAATTTTTGTAATGTTCACATTGGTTCGAACATCAGGCAAAGATTCGGCAACTTTCACAAATAAAGACTGAAAACCACCCTCGATGGTACAGGGCCAAATAGGAGGTTTTCCTAAAATTTCCATCAAAAACATTTGCGTCATGGTCAAAAAATTGTTCATGTGCATGAATTTGAGAACATAAGCCGCTGCAATATCTTTTTGCTCTCCGTAACCAAAAGTAAACAAAACTCCGTTAAAAACCCATTCCAAACTCTCCATTTTATAGGTTTTTAACCATTCGCTAAAAGGCTGTGCTAATTCTAGCGGCAGGTTTTCAAAGGTTGGACCGTTGGCAAAAGCACTATGACGAGTGAGTTGGTAAATGTATTTGAAACAATCAATTACCGTTTTGAATTTGTCCAAAAGCGAAGGAGCAAGAGAAGTCATGGGCGAAATATCACCCGTAGTACCGTCTAAAACCGAGATTAAGGGAATATGCAAAGGCGTAAGTCCGAATTCTGCCATTAGCCTTCGAACATAAACATCACTCCAATTAATTTCCAAAGCTCCCATGTCGTATGGTTTGTTGTCCACAAATACAGAATGTGCCTTTCCGCCTACATATTCGGTTTTTTCCAAAACCGTAATGTTTCTGTAACCTTTGTCTTTGAGATATTTGGCACTGCCCAAACCTGAAACTCCTGCACCGACGATGCAAATTTTTTTGTCAAAAACACTATTTTGATTTGCCATTATTTTAACTTTTGTAAATGAAAATTGATTAATGAAAAAGGGAATTGCAAATTTTTAACCGAAAATAATTTTTATAAAGCTCTGTAAATAAAATAAAATAAAAATAGAAAATCGTTTTTTTGGGAAATGTTTTTAGATTTGTGGGAAATTAAAAATAAAATAAATATGCACCCAAGAGATGTATTCGAAAATCCAGAGAATTATATTGATTTTTTGACTTCAAAAGACTTTGAAGGGCAATATTTCGATCACAAAGAAGTTATTAATCCTTACAATTCTAACAAAGTTAGAGAAACAAAAGACAGCATTTGCAAATGTATTTCCGCTTTTGCCAATCGCAACCATGATGGCGGTTTGGTGGTGCTTGGAATCAATGACAAAACACAGGCAGTTACAGGGCTTGATCATTTGACAGAAGAACAACTCAATTCGGTTCTAAATATTGATTTGCGAAATTATGTTTCTGAAACAAAATCTTTTCAAATACAAGACAAAACCATTTATTTGCTTTACATACACTATACAAATAATGCGATCTGCGAAACCAACAAAGCCAATCCAGAGGCTTGGAAAAGAGTAGGCAAACAATCTTTACCGCTTTCTGAAGCAGACAAACAGCAAATTTTAAGAGATAAGAGAGTTTTGGATTGGGAAGGACTTATTTTAGATGCCGAATACCATGAAAAAGATGTGGACACAAAAGTAGCAGAAAGTTTTAAAAGTGGTTATTTGCAAGACTCCGATTACGATTTGGACATCACAGAAATTTTGAAACAATTAGGAGCAATTAGAGAACAAAAAGGAATTTTGTATTGGACAAATGCGGGCATTTTGTTTTTTGACAAAAGTCCGCAACGAATGATAGCGGCGGCAACCATTCGTTTTGTGCGCTACGATTATTTATTAGCCAAAAATCCACATTTGAGTCTTACAAGTTACGATAAAGAGTTTTCTTATTGTCCTTTGCCTGTACTTTTGCAAAAAGTGCGTGATTTTTTGCAAAAAACACCATTTTTAAGAACTTTTACAGTACGCAATGCAGACGGACATTTGCAAGATTTTGGGCAGTTTCCTTATGAAGCAGTAGAGGAAGGCATTGTAAATGCGATGGTACACCGAGATTACGCAATGAATACAACAATTTGGTGCAAACTATACCTTGATGCTTTTGTAGTAGAAAATGCAGGACGAATTTTGCAAGCCGACAAACAAGTGCCTGATTCTTTTACGCTAGAAAACTACGAATTAAGCCCAAACCCAAGAAACAGAAACTTGTTTAAATGGATATCACTATTGCGAAACACAGAAGGAAAACCTTTTGTTAAAGGAATTAGCGAAGGCACGCGCAAAATGAAAGATTTAATGAAAAAAATGTATTTTCCTTATCCAAGCTACAACACAAACGGCATTACAAAAATGACTTTGACTTCTGTGCCTACGCCTGAACAGTTTGAGGAATTGATACAAAAACACAAAAGCCATAGCAAA
>RDXG01000264.1 GCA_004292785.1 Bacteroidota bacterium | reverse complement strand
GTTCACCGAAGGTCTTTGAGTTGCCACAATCAAATGAATCCCGATGGCTCTGGCTAGTTGTGCCAAACGCGCAATCGGAGTCTCTACTTCTTTGCCTGCTGTGAGCATCAAATCGGCTAGTTCATCGATGACAAGTACAATGTAAGGCATAAATCGATGCCCATCTTCGGGATTTAGTTGGCGTTTTACAAATTTTTCGTTGTATTCTTTCAAATTTCTGCAACCTGCTTCTTTGAGCAAATTGTATCTCACGTCCATTTCAATACACAAAGATTGCAAAGTATTGACCACCATTTTCGTGTCCGTAATGATCGCCTCCTCTGCGTTTGGCAAACTTGCCAAAAAATGCCTTTCTATTTTGTTAAACAAAGACAATTCTACTTTTTTGGGATCAATTAGTACAAATTTGAGTTCAGAAGGGTGTTTTTTGTAAAGCAAACTTGCCAAAACCACGTTCAAACCCACAGATTTACCTTGCCCTGTTGCCCCTGCGATCAACAAATGGGGCATTTTGGTAAGATCAGTAATAAAAATTTTGTTCGAAATATCACGCCCCAAAGCAATTGGAAGGTCTTTGTTGCTGTTTCTAAATTCTTCTGAATCCAAAATGGAACGCAAAGAAACCATCGATCTGTTTTCGTTTGGAACTTCGATCCCAATCACTCCGCGACCTGGCATGGGCGCAATCATGCGGATTCCAAGTGCAGAAAGGCTTAAAGCAATATCGTCTTCGAGGTTTTTGATGCGAGAAATTTTCATTCCATCTTGTGGCACCATTTCGTAAAGTGTAACGGTAGGTCCTATTTTTGCCGTAATTCCTTTAATGCCAATTTTGAAATATTCTAAAGTTTTAATGATCGTATCCGATTTTTTAACCAATTCCTCTTCGGTTACTTTTCCTTTTTGCTCAGAAATATTTAACAAATCTAAAGTTGGATATTTGTAATTGCTTAGAGTCAAAGTTGGATCGTATTCGCCAAATTGTTCGACCAAATTTTGCGATAATTCTTCGGTAGAAAGCAGATTTTTGCTTGTTTTTGGAGCATCTTTTTGTTCTTCTTCGATTTGTAAAGTTGGTTTTTCGATGGAAACAGGCAAATTTTCTTCCTCTTCAATTTCAACTTTAATTTTATTCAAATTCAAATCGGTTTGGATAGGCATTTTGCTTGGCAGACTTTTTTCTCCGCCAATTTCCACATTTTTTTGAGGAATTTCAGTTTGTTTTTCAATGGGTTCGAAAGCAGTTTCCTCTTTGATTTTTTCTTTTTTATTAACCGTAATTTCCTTTTCTTTTTCCTTTATTTTTTGAGGATTCGCATGATTTGCCTTTGTTTCAGTTTGTTTTTCTTGCACAAAAAATGCTTTAATTTTCTCAAAATCAAAGGAAATATCTTTAAAATCGAAAGAAAAAGCCACAAAAGCCACAAAAATTAAGATCAAAAAGAAAAAAGTTGCAAAACCGATCATGCTGTTGAGAATGTCTGCCAACAAAATTCCGATTTTTCCTGCAAAAAACCCAAAAGGGCTTTCGCCTTCTGCGGTGAGTACAAAATAGCCCAAAAAAGCACTTATCCAAAATAGCCCAAAAAGCACCATTTTGAAGACTCGCCATTCGGAAAAAATAACTTTTTGGTACAAAATTTTATAACCCAAATGAAAAATTGATGGGATCAACAAAAAAGAAGCAATGCCAAAACATTGATAAATAAAAATATATGAGAGAATCGCGCCCATAAAACCCAACCAATTTTGGATTTCTTTGCCCGAACGCAATACATTTTCGGAAAACAAAGACTCGATCACACTTTGATCTGCCTGACCAGTAAAGATGTAAGAAATAAACGAAAAAGCAAGATAAATTGCAAAAAAGATGATCGAAAAACCAGTCAAAACTTGTAAGCGTTTGCTTGTCAAAATGGCAGGCATGGTGCTTGTCCAGCTTGTTTTATTTTCCGAAGATGTTTTTTTCCTTTCTTTATTAGAAATTCTGCTCGCAGCCATTTTTCTGTAAAAATCTATGTAAGAAATAAGTCAAAAATTGATTAACCAAACAGATAACGTGCAAAATTAGCAAAATTAGCGGTTTTTAACAATCAAATTTAAAATAAAAACGCAAAAAAATCTGTTTTTGCGCGCATCTTATTTATTTTTGTTGTAAAAAAAAGAAAGTCCTCATTGTAAGAAAATACAAAAAGACTTTCTATAATCAATAAAATTTCTATTTTTTTATTTCCAAAGCTCAAACCACTGCTTAAAAGTCCCATAATGCAACACTTCGCAATCGGGGTTTTTCTTTTTGAACTCGTCTAGAGTAGCTTTGGTGATGTTGGTGTTGTAGCATTTCAAAACCTTTAAACTTGACCTGCCATAAATTTCTTTGAGTGTACTAATTTTGGTGTTAAAACATTCTAATTCAGTGAGTTGTGCCAAATTAGAAATCGGTTTTAGGCTTTTAATTTGCGTTCCTGAACATTTCAAAATTTGCAAATTTGGCAAATTAGTCAAGTCGTCTAGTTTGTTTACTCCTGAACTTTCCATGTCTAATTGTTTCAAATTAAGCATATTTTTGATCGGCTCTGTTGAACTTACAGGACAGCGCGAAAATTGCAAAATTTCCAAAGAAGTTATAGTGCTAATGCTCGACAAATCAGCTATTTGCGTGTCCGACAAACGCAATTCTTTGAGTCGAGAAAAAATAGTCAAAACACCTAAATCCGTAATATTTTTGTTGTTAGAAATGTTAATTGCCTCCAAACTTACAATTCTGTGCAACTGTTCGTTGGTTGGTTTTGCATCAACTTTTACATAACTTCCAAAAACTGTTTTCCAAGCCTCTGGCAAGCCTTTCCACCAAGTTTCTAGCTCTGAGGTTCTGTAAATTAACAATCGGTTTGGGTAGCGCGAAAGAAAATAAGCAGGCTGATCAACTCTAATTTTATTTCCGTCCAAATAAGCAATTTTTAGATTTGAAGTTTTTTCTAAGGCAGAAATATTTTCAATATCATTGCTTTCGGCATTTAAAGTTTCCAAATTGGTCAAAAGTTCAAGCGGTTTTAAGTCTTTTACTTTTGTTTTTGAACAATCCAACACTCTCAAATCCATCAAATCGCTAATTGGCAACAAACTTTCTACATTTGTTCCGCTACAATTTAACTCTTTCAAATTCAGCACGTTACGCAAAGGTTCAAGCGAATTGATGGCAGTTTTTCCTGCAATATTGATGTTTGTGATATTGGCAACTAAGGCTAATTGTTCTTTGCTAGGTTTTGCGTCAGCCTTGATTTGTTCAGTAAAAATTGCTTTCCATTCAGGCGAAAGTTTTGCCCACCATTCGATCATGGCTTCGGAGTCATAAATTACCAAACAAGAAGGTTTGCTTGCCATAAATTGCAAAGCATCTTTTTTACTTACCTGCGAATTGTCGCAGTAAACTTTTTTCAGGTTTGGCAATTTTAACAAAGGCGACAAAGAGGCAAGTTTAGAATTACTTGCGGTCAAAACTTCCAAATTTTGCAAATTTTGCAAAGGCGTAACATCAATAACAGGCGTTTTGTCTATTTCCAAATGTTTGAGTTTTGTCAAAGTAGCCAAAGCTTCCAAATTGTAGGTTTTGGTGCTAGAAATTTGCAAATATTCCAAAGCAGACAAGGCACTCAAAGGTTTCAAATCCAAAATTTCATTGTCAGAAACTCTTAATTCTTTTAGTTTTTTGAGTTCAGATAAAGGTTCAAGATTCGAAATTTTGGTGTGAACAGCTTGCAATTTTTCGAGATCGGCAAAACTTCTAAGTGGTTCTAAATCAGATACTTCTGTATTATTAAAAATTACCTCTTGCAAAGAAGTAGCATATTTCATCATCTCAAAGGTAGCAATAGACGTTTTAGAACATTTCAAAGAAACCAATTTGGTCATGTTCCTAATTGGGTTCAAACTGCTAATATTGGTGTTTGAACAATCCAATTTTTTTAGATTAGTCAATTTGCTAAGTGGCTCTAAATCAAGGATTTGTTTGTTATCTCTAAGACTTAATTCTTCAATATTTAGCACCATTTTAAGTTGTTCTTCGGTGATGCTATCTTTGATCGTAAATTCCTTAGCAAAAACCGCTTTCCAATCGGCAGGCAAAGTTCTCCACCAATATCTATTTTCCTCTTTTTCGTTGAGTTTGGTGGTGTAAACGCTGGCAATTTTTACTTCTTGTTTTGCCTCATTTAAGTTAATTTCTATGTAACGTACCTTATTTGCGTTTATTTTTTCGCCTTTAATGGTTGTTCCGCTAATATTTCTGGTTAATTTGACCAAAAAATAAGGCTTATTTTCAGAATTTTGCAAAATGCTCACGTCTTCAATATTGAACTCAAAATAGACTTCTTTGAAGAAAAATTCGACATCTTTTAGGTACGCAGGAATATTTTTGTTGGTAACAACTAGCCTTTTTTCGTCTAAATCGTCCTCGATTTGTACTAAGTTATCTTTAAAAATTTTCAAATAACTTGCAGTAATCACGGTTTCTTTTTCAAAACGCGTGCCTTCGGGATCGCCAAGCATATTGAGTGCTTGCGCAAACAAATTCACCAAATCTTTACACTGTTCACGGTATTGTTCCAAAGTTGGATTATTAACAGGTTTTGGATTCGGTTTTGGTGTTGGTGTTACAACCAATCCTTTTCCTTTATTGTCTTTGACAGGTGGATTCACCACAGGTGGTTTTGGCTTAGGTTTTTGCGCTAAAACAGGTGAAATAGCCCAAAATATTAAGAAAATAATTGAAAATAAGGTTTTCATATTAGAAATTTTTTCAGGTTTAAAAAACAAAATTAAGCTAAAATTAAGTATTTTTGTGGAAACGATACCTACAAAAACATCTTATTTTTATTTCAAACAGAAAATTTACTTCAATGTTACTTGTTTTCAGGATATTCTTTAAAATTAGCCTTTCAGATTATCAAAACCTTATCAAAGTTGTGTAATGACAGAAAAATACCATAATCTGCCTGCCAAATTAGGAATGTTTTGCGTATCTTTATAATCTAAAACGTTGTCTAAACCTGCCTGAAAACGAAGTTTTTTATTAAAAAATTCTTTGGCAACCGCCACATTCCAAGTCATAAAACCTTGCACATATTCGTAATCTTGATCCAAGATCAAATTGCCGTTTCTGTCGCCCAAACCGTATTTTCCTCTATAAATTCCTCTAATATTTGCCGAAAAATTGTGTTTGAGATTTTCGTAAAAAAGTTTAATATTCCACATATTTCTGCTTCTGTTAAAAAGCCCTCCATAATCGTCTGTGGACAAACGAGTTGTAACCAATGTTTGCGGATCACGGCTAAAAAGTTCGCCATTTGCTATTTGTTTAATTACATTTTTATCTTTGGCAAGCAAATATTGATAACCTGCCGAAAAAGTCAAATTTTTGTTCAAACGATAATTAAGGTCTGTTTCGAAACCTTGTGTAAAAACTTCGTTCAAATTTCTGTAACTAAACACACTTTGTCCATTATTTTTTCTTGCAACTGCCTGTGTTTCAATCAAATTGCTAATATCATTTCTAAAAAAATTAATATTTATATTTAGTTTTTCGTTGGGTTTTAGTTTTACGCCCAAATTGTATGCCACCGAACTTTCTGCTCTTAAATTTCCAATTTGCGAGGGCGCTAACAAAATTTCTGCAATCTGATTTTGGTTAATTAATTGTTGCAAAGCATTAGGCAATTCTTCCGAGCCAAAAACCGAATAACCTGCCACTGCATTGTTAAAATTGAGATATAATTGTCTAAAATCTGGTGCTTTAAAACCCATACCCGCCGAAGCCTTGAAAGAAATTTTATTTGACAAATCGTATTGAATTGCTATTTTGGGGCTAAATTGAGAACCATAACTCGAATGTTGGTCAAATCTGCCTCCAAAAATTATATTCCATGCTTTTGTTGGTGTAAATTCGTACTGTAAAAAGGCATAATTTGTAGAAAAACGTTTGACATCTGTGTAGCGAGTTGCTTCCACACTTTCCCAAATTTTACCGATTCCAAGTGTAAAAACGTGGTTTTGGTTCAAATAATATTCGCTTTGAATTTCTGGACGTTGAAAATTTTGCTTAAAAACGGTTTCGTCATACAACTCATTGTTTGCTTGATAATTTAGTTTGGATTGCGTTTGGTATTGCGAAGCGTAAAACCTAAATTGTGTTTTAAAATTATTTTTTCGCCAATGTATCACAGGATTTATGTTCCAATCTTGTACTTTTCCGTTTCCTGTAATTCTGTTTGGCATTTGTTCTGTGCCAATGTCAAAATTATTTTGCTGAAATTCGTTAAAATATCTTCCTGAAATGGTAAATTTTATTTTTTCGGTCAAATCATAATGTAATTTGCTTTGAAATGTATAATTGTAAAATGCTTCTACGGTTTTGCCAAAGGTTTCAGGCGAAAAATCATAACCTTCTGTGCTATAACGATCTATAAATGCGTAAATTCCTAATTTGTTTTTTTTGTAATTCAAACTTGTCGAAATGTCTAAGGTTTCATTTGCTCCATATCTGCTCGACAAATTCAATTTTGTTTCTTTTGGATTTTCTGTAATAATGTTTACCACACCTGCCAAAGCCTCTGAACCGTATAAACTCGAACTAGGTCCCTTCACAATTTCGATTTGTTTGATATTTCCTACCGCAATTCTGGAAAGTTCCAAAGTTCCCGCCGTTCTGCCAATCAAAGGCTCTCCGTCGACCAAAATTAGCGTATAATCAGGATTAAAACCTTGCATTTGTATCCCTTGCCCGTGATCGTTTACGATTGCCAAGCCCGTTTGTTCTTGCAAAACTTCGTTCAAACGCAAACTTCCCATCGCTTGAATCTGTTTTTGACTGATCAATAAAACAGGCATAGGTACTGCCGAAAGTAATTTTTCGTAACGAGTAGCGGTTACAACAATTTCTTCCAAAGAAAGCGTTTTAAGGCTGTCTTGTTGGGCATAAATATTTGATATACAGAAGGTTATAAAAATGATAAAAGCTATTTTTTTCATATTTTTTTAGAATTTTGTTGGCAAATATAATCCTTATTTAGAAATATTCTAAATAAATATGCTTTATTATTTGGAATGTTTCTAAATAAGTGCAAAATTTGCGTCATAAATCTGATAAGATTTTTAGAAACCATAAAGATCGTTGCAAAGATAGTTAAGGTTTTTTTGAAAATATCAAAAGGCTTGCGCAGCTTGTTTGGCTATTTTCATATTCATTTTTCACTTAAATTTTTTTAATTAAAATGAAAAGAACAGCTTTTTTGTTTATTCTATTCTTGTTTTCTATACAAATTTTTGCGCAAAGCAAAAAAGAACAGGATATTGCTGCTATCAAAAATATGTGTGGCTGCTACGAAATTACTTTTGAATATGCCGAAACTTTTTCGCCTGATACTGCCTACAAATTGGCAAAACCTTATAAAGCAAAAGCTCTAGAATGGGCAACGATTGCCGAAGAAAGCAAAAATAAAATTGCGATTCAGCATCTTTTATTGGCAATGGACACAATGGTGATCAAACATTGGCGACAAGATTGGCTTTATGAAAACACAAGTTTTTTTGCGTATCAACAAGATTTGACTTGGGCAATGATTCAATTAGAAAAAAAACAAGTCACAGGTCAATGGACTCAAAATGTGTATGAAGTTGATGACAGCCCACGTTATTCAGGTTCTGCTACATGGATTCACGCAGACGGCAGACATTTTTGGGAAAATACCACCAACGCACCATTGCCAAGACGTGAATATACCAAACGATCTGATTATCAAGTGCTTAAACGTAGAAATAGACACGAAATTACGGATTTTGGTTGGGTTCATGAGCAGGACAATCAAAAAAATATCCGAAATTCTTCAGGCGAAAAATTATTGGCACAAGAAAAAGGAATGAATACCTACCTCAAAGTAGCCGATAGCCGTTGCCAAAAAGCAAAAGATTGGTGGCAAAAAAGCAAGCAATTTTGGAATGATGTAAGAAATGTTTGGGAAGAAACCCTAAACAAAAGCATCGTCATCGATTTGAAACGCAAAGTAGAAGACAAGTTTTTGGGGGAACATTTGGAAAATTTAGCCAAAAATCCAAGTACCAATTCCCAAGAAAATCAGGAAAAAATTAAAATGGTGATGACAAAATACCAAAAATAATTCGGTCTTAAAATTTTACACTTATGAATTTTCTCAAAGTTAATATTATTTTGTTTTTTATAATTTTAAGTCTTTTTTCTTGCAGTAAAAACGACGATTCCGTGATTATTTTGCCATTAATTGCGCAAAAAGTAAGCAATTTGCCCGCAGATCCGACAGGAATAAATCCTAGCAATGGGCAACCTTTGGCAGCAAGTAACCGCTTTACATTGTTTAGTTTCAAAAATAATGCGGTGGTAGCAAATGCGGATAGTGCTTCAAACCAATGGGACATTGGTTTTAGAGGCACAATCATCATTGTCAATGGTGGAAATGTACGTGCAGGCAAAGGTGGGGCATATATTTATACAGGTTTGTTTGACGAACTCAAAAGTATTCCAGAAACGGCAGTTTTCAAAACTGACGAATCGGCTACAAATTTGGCAATTACCACAGGTTCTGGAAACGGTTGGTACAACTATAATGCAGCCAATAATATGATTTCGCCAATAGCAGGCAAAGTTTTGGTGATTCGAACAGCCGATGGAAATTATGCTAAAGTAGAAATTTTGAGTTATTATAAAGACTCGCCTGTGGCTGTTGATGCAAATTCTTTGGCAAGATATTATACTTTTCGCTTCATTTATCAGCCAAATAATAGCAAAATTTTCTAATTTGTCGTAGAATTGAGCAAAAAAATAACAAGGCTTTTGACCTTGTTATTTTTTTATTCAAATTCTCTACCCAGAGTATCCAAAACAAACTCAACCGTTTCTTCTTCTAGTTCGGTTCGTCTTACCAAATCTTCTTGGCTCACTGCCAACACGCTTTTTGCGGTATCTAAACCTACTTTTTTCAACTCGTCAATGATCCAACTATCGATCACGTCTGAAAACTCTGTCAATTCTACATCTTCGTCGTCTTCTTCAATTTCACTAGATTCTCTGAAAACGTCAATTTCCAAACCGACCAATTTACTTGCCAATTTGATATTTTGTCCTCCTCGCCCAATTGCTAAAGAAACCTGATCTCTGTTTAGGAAAACAGAAGCTCTGCCTCTTGTGGCTTCGATGCGAATATTGCTAATTTTGGCAGGACTCAAAGCCCTAGAGATAAACAATTCTATGTTTTCGGTGTAGTTGATCACGTCAATATTTTCGTTATTGAGTTCTCTAACAATGCTGTGAATACGCACTCCTTTCATACCTACACAAGCTCCTACAGGATCAATGCGGTCGTCATAAGACTCTACTGCAACTTTTGCTCTTTCGCCTGGCTCTCTGACAATTTTGCGAATCATGATCAATCCTTCAAAAATTTCAGGAACTTCTTGTTCAAACAATTTTTCCAAAAATACAGGAGAAGTTCTTGACAAAATGATTTTTGGATTTCCATTAACCATTTCTACTCTATGAATTACTGCGCGCACGCTTTCGCCTTTTTTGAAACGATCTTTCGGGATTTGTTCGCTTTTTGGCAAAGTAAGTTCGTTTTTGTTTCCGTCAACGAGTACCAATTCTTTCGACAAAATTTGATAAACTTCGCAACTAATTACTTCGCCAACCATATCTTTGTATTTGGTAAAAAGAATTTCTTTTTCCAAATCTTTGACTTTTTGAATGAGGGTTTGGCGTGCAGTCTGCACCACTCTCCTACCAAAATCAAAAATTTTGACTTCTTCCGCCACTTTGTCTCCCACCTCAAAATCTACTTCAAGTTTTTTGGCTTGCGTAAGTTTGATTTGTGTATTTTCATCAAATCCTTCGTGTAAATCTGCCACAATCTGACGGTAACGCCAAATTTCCAGATCACCTTTATCGACATTAATGATTACTTCAAAGTTTTCGTCGGCAAAGAATTTTTTACGGATCATGGTTCTAAACACATCTTCCAAAATCCTGATCATTGTTGGTCGATCTATATTTTTATGTTTAGCGAATTCGGTAAACGATTCTATCAAATTTTCACTGTTCATGGCTATATTTTTGGTAATGTTTAGCTAAATAAAAAATTATTTCCAAATGGTTTTAATAAATATAGGACTTGCGCAAATCTTAAATTTTGAAGCCTGTACCGCAAACAGGAATGTTTGCGATACATTTTGCGTAAGTTCTAAAATATTAATCGATATTTATTTTTCTTCAATAAAGATTTACATTTTAGACAGACTAAAGTCTATTCTACAATAAGAAACATCATTTTTTCGTTTTTCTTAATCCAAATATATAAAAAATAATAAAAAAAAGCAAAATCTACTTTTTAATTATTCAACGAAATTCTAAAAAATGTTGCAAAATAATAGCTGCGCTTACTTTGTCCAAATTCTCTTTATTCTGACGATCTTTTTTTTTCATTCCGCCTGCGATCAAAGTTGCTGCTGCCATTTTGGAAGTAAATCTTTCATCAACTTCATGTATTTTTTTGTCAGGAAACAGTTCTAACAATTTTTTCTTAAACGCTTCTACCTGCGGTGTGGCGTGTGTGGGCGAACTATCCAAACGGCTTGGAATACCCAAAACAATAGATTCTACCTCATTTTCAGAAAAATATTTTTTCAAATAAACAAAAATATCTTTGTTTGCCACAGTTTCCAACGGATTTGCAATCATTTGCAAGGGATCGCTGACCGCCAAACCTACCCTTTTTGCACCATAATCTATTGCGATAATTCTGGACATATTTTTTTATAAGAAAAATCACGTTTGTCAAGGTTTTGACCATTGACAACGTAAATGTATAAAAACAAAAAAAGAATAACCTATTCAGATTATTCTTTTGTGTGATCCTGTCGGGATTCGAACCCGAGACCCCTTCATTAAAAGTGAAATGCTCTACCAACTGAGCTACAGAATCATATTAAACATAAAAAAAGTCTCAAAATTGGTGCTCACGAGGAGACTCGAACTCCTACAAGCTTTCGCTAACTACCACCTCAAAGTAGCGTGTCTACCAATTTCACCACATGAGCATAAAAAAAATAAATATAAACAAGAACTGAATGACTCTAAGATTTGCAAGCAGAGAGTTAAGGATTTGATGTCCTTGTTTATATTTTTGTGATCCTGTCGGGATTCGAACCCGAGACCCCTTCATTAAAAGTGAAATGCTCTACCAACTGAGCTACAGAATCTTTTTTTTGTATTCTTTGCAATTCTTCCTAAATTGCAACGCAAAAGTAATAGGTCAAAACGAGAAATGCAACACATTTGTAAAAAAATCTTAAAAATATTTATTGGGCTATCCTTTGTTTTTGTGCAACTCGCTAATGCACAGTCAGTTAGCCAAGAATTAAATAAAGCAGATTTGCTCTTTGGGCAAAAAAAATATACAGAAGCATTGCCAATTTATGAAAAATTGCTCGAAAGTCAGCAAATTTATTCTCCTGCAATGCTCTTAAAGATGGCATATATTCGAGAAGGAATGATTCCTTCGGACTATACGACTGCTTTATTTTATCTGAATTTGTATTATCAACACCTTCCAGAAAGTAGAGTTTTGGAAAAAATTACAGAATTGGCAGATAAAAATAAGTTGGCGGGCTATAAACTTTCTGATGTTGAGTATTTGTTGGCAAATTACAAGAAGTACCATTTTTTTGTAATCTTGTCAATTATTGCTCTGTTTGCAAGTGGTTTGGCGTATATTTATTTTAGTCATAAAAAAGGAAATGACGTTTTGTATTATGCAATTTTGTTTTCTTTGTTAATGTCGGTATTTTTTTATGTTTATAATGTCGGTTTTGATAAGAAAAAAGGCATTGTAAAAAAAGAAAAAGTTTTTTTGATGAAATCTCCTTCCGCAGCAGGCGAATTGTTAGATACTGTTGAAAAAGGAAATTGCTTAGAAATCATCGAAAAACAGGATATTTGGTACAAAGTAAAATGGCAAAATAGAGAGGAAACCGTAGAAGCATACGTTAGAGAATCTGGCTTGTATTTGCTAAACTAAGATTGTCGGTGGGCAGACTCATCGACAATGTTATGTTTCAATGAACTTTAATCAATTTTTTTTATTTGTCAATTTGTGTTGGTTTGGCTGCAAAAGTTTATTCTTAAAATTCATGAATTTCTATCTGATTTTGTTTGTATTTCTTTTCACAAGTAAAATTTTACATGGACAGCCTATTATTCTGCAAGAAAATAGTCGCCATGAGAGTACGCAATTTATTCCTTTTTATGAAGACAAAGATGTTCATTTTTCATTAGAAAAAGTGATGGTTTTGCCTGATTCGGCTTACAAAAATATTCAAGCAACTAATTTTAATTTGGGTTTTAGCAAATCGGCTTTTTGGTTCAAAATTCAGCTCAAAAATCAAAGTAATTTCGACGATTGGTTATTGGCTTTTACTTATCCTCCACTAGATTCAATTTCGGTTTATTATCAAGATTTGAATAAAAATTGGCAAATAAAGCATTTGGGCGATCATTTTCCTTTTTCTTCTCGCCAAATTCCTTATCACGAACATTTGTTTGCTTTGCCTTTGCCCGATTCTGCTTTGCATACTTTTTATGTGCGTATTTGTTCAGAAACTACTTTACTTATACCCATTTCTGTGGTTCGTAGCACCGATTTTTTTATCAAAGAAACCTCAACAGAACTGATCAATATTTCCCTTTTTTCGATATTGTCTGTGATTGCCATTTATTATTTGGCAATGTATTTTTTTACTTATGATTGGGCTTATGTTTATTGTATGACCATGATTTTTGGAAATGCAATGAATTTATTTTCATTGACAGGGCTTTTACAACGCTATTTTTTGGGTGATAATGTTTGGCTTTGCAACAATATTGTAATTATTTCTGGTACTTTCTCTATTTTCGGAGCAATTTTGTTTTTGAACGAATTTTTAGAGTTAAGAAAATATGGCAAATTATTTTTAGCTATAAAAACCGTTTTATTGCTTATAGTAGCAATTATTTTGTTTTTTATTTTTGCTGGAAAATACGGTCTTGCTGTAAAAATACTGAATATTTCTATTTTTATTAATCTTATTTATTGTTTGTATTCGAGTATTTTTTGTTTAAGAAAAAAAGATGTAAAAGCCCGTTACATTTTGCTGGCTTTTCTTCTGCCTTTATTGGGGGGATTGGTGAGTGGTTTAAAAGTTTTTGGAATTTTGCCCGCCAATTTGTTCACTACTTATGCGCTCAATATTGGTTTATCTTTTCAAATTATCAGCATTGCGATTGCTTTTGCAGATCGGCAGATTTTATTAAAAAAACAAAAGGAATCAGCAGAAAAACAGATTTTAGAATCCAAAGAAAACGCCATTCGAGAACTTGACGCAAAAGTAAAAGAAAGAACTACCGAAATAGAAATTCAAAAAGAAGAAATAGAAATGCAAAGAGATATTTTAGCCGAAAAAAGTGACATTTTGAAAGAAAAAAATGACAAATTGATGGACAGCATACGTTATGCCCAGAGTATTCAGCAAACAATTTTGCCCAAAGTGTCTGTTTTTGATCAAAATTTTATTGATCATTTTATTATTTTCAAACCTAAAGACATTGTTTCAGGTGATTTTTATTGGTTATCTAATTACGATTTAATTGCAAATTTGAAAGAAATTCATGGCAGAACATTTTTTGCATTGGCAGATTGCACAGGACACGGAATTTCTGGAGCTTTTATGACCATGATCGGTTTTACACTTTTGAACGAAATTGTTATTCAAAAAAAATTATTTAATCCCGCAGAAGTTTTGGAAGCTATGCAAGTTAGTATGACTTCTTTTTTGAAAAATCAAGACAAAGAATACCAAGACGTGATGGAAATTGGATTTTGTGCATTAGAACGAATCTCTGAAAATTCTGTAAAATTGAACTTTGCAGGTGCAAAAAGAAGCCTTATTTGTATGAAAAACAACGAAATGATAATTTATAAAGGAAGTAGAATGTCTATTGGAGATCAAAAAAAGAGAAATTTTAGTTTTGCAAATGAAGAAATTATTTTGCAAAAAGATGATAGTTTTTACTTATTTACAGACGGTTTTCAGGATCAAAATTCTCCTAATGGCAAAAAAATAGGTTCAAGAACCATAGAAAAAATAATTTCCGAAATTTATCACTTGCCTATGTCTGAACAGAAGCAAATACTTAATCAAACTTTGCAAGATCATCAACAAAATTTGGAACAAAGAGATGATATTGTTTTTATTGGTTTCAAAATTTAATCAAAAATCAAAATGTTTTCGATACAAAATATCAAACATCAATACCAAAGCCAAAACGTGCTTACAGTAGAAAATTGGCAGGTTTTGCAAGGACAACAATGGCTTCTGAAAGGAAATTCAGGTAGTGGAAAAACAACGCTTCTACATATTTTGGCGGGACTTTTGACTGCTTCCGAAGGAAATATTGAAGTTTTAGGAAAGAATTTAAAGCCATTAAGCAATCAAGAAAAAGATAAATTTAGAGGAAAAAATATTGGCTTTATTTTCCAAAAACCGCATCTAATCAAAACTTTGAACGTGATCGAAAATTTGCTTTTGGCGCAATACATGGCAAATGTCAAACAAGATAAAAACAAGGCAGTCCAAATAGCTGAACAACTGAATATCAAGCACTTAGTTCATAAGTTTCCTTCAGAACTTTCGCAAGGAGAAGCGCAAAGAGTGGGAATTGCCAGAGCTATGCTCAACGATCCTAAACTGATTTTGGCTGACGAACCAACCGCAAGCCTAGACGATCTGAATTGCAAAAAAGTTGTAGAACTTATTTTGGCACAAGCAAAACAACAGAATGCCAGCCTTGTTATTTCTACGCATGACAGTCGTTTGACAAATTTTTTTGAACACATTTATAGTTTATAACCATAATTTTAAACACACAAAATGACAACACACAAAATGACTCCAAACCCAATTCAAATTTCCAAAAAAGCAATTCAGGAAATAAAAGAAATGATTGCAAACAAAAATATTCCTCAAAATTACGGCTTGCGCGTACTTGCAGAAGGCGGAGGCGGTTGTGGAGGAGCAAAATACAGACTCGGCTTTGACCAAATAAAACAAGGCGACAGCACCTTTGAAATTGAAAAAATTACCATCATTTACGAAAAAAAACAATTTATTTTTTTGCTCGGTTTAGAAATTGATTTCGAAGAAAGAGAAAACGAACAGGGATTTGTATTTAAAACAAGTCCGATAGACTCGTAATTTTCAATTTTTTTTTGTTGTTTTGCAAAAAATTAATTTTTACAAAATCATGCAAAAGAAAATACAATCTGCCCTCATTTCTGTCTATTATAAGGACAATCTTGCCCCGCTTGTGCAGTTTTTGCACCAACAAGGCGTAAAATTATATTCTACAGGCGGAACTCAAAAGTTTATTGAAGACTTAAACATTCCTGTTGTTGCTGTTGAAAATTTAACAGATTATCCTTCTATTTTTGGAGGAAGAGTCAAAACTTTACACCCA
>RDXG01000263.1 GCA_004292785.1 Bacteroidota bacterium | reverse complement strand
ATTGACAAAGATTCTGAAGGTTTTTATGTGGTGGCGATGGATTTTGCCATCGAACTCATGTCTGATACAGATCGTTTGGCGGTGGCGCAGGCAAAAATGAATGAATACATGAAAAATGGGGTGCGTTTGGCATGGCTCATTCAACCAAAAAAACGCAAAACTTGGGTTTATAAGCAAGATTCAGAAGTGAAAGAACAAAGTTTTGATGTACCTCTTTCAGGTCAAGATGTGTTGGTCGGTTTTGAGTTAGATTTGAGTAAAATTTTTGGATAGAAGTTTGTATCTTTGCAAATCAAAATTCCTAAAAAATGGCAAAGAAAAAAGAATGGAAAGAGGGCGAAATTGTCCTTACTTTTGGGCTAAAAATGCTCATAAAACCCACGAAATTGATGAAAGAATGGCTTAATGTTGAAATGCCAATTTTAGAAGGTAGAGAACTAGGTAATTTCGAAGACCTTGCAAATAAGGCACATAAAATTAACATTTGGAACGAAGAAAGTTTAAAAATGAAATTTATTAGCCCTGTTTTAGAATTGGGAAGAGTGCTAGAAGAAGAAGGTTTTGTTTCTTTTTTCGAAAAAAAACTTGCTGCAAAAGTCAAAAACTACAAACTTTCTGTCAAAGCCGATTTTGTAATTGGTAGCGGATTGATGGATTACATGGAAAAACCCTATTTTCATTTCCAAGAATACAAACCTGACAAACATCCAACAGGCGACTCGATGGCGCAACTTTTAGAGGCTTTTTTGATTGCACAACACGAAAATGCAGACGGCAAACCTTTGTATGGTTGCGAAGTAAACGGTGCAATTTGGAAATTTGTTATTATGGAAAACGACACTTATTGCGTTTCACAGTCCTATGATTCGAGCAAAAAAGAAGATTTATTGCAAATTATAGCCATTTTACGCAAATTTAGGCACATTTTAGAAACTGTTTTATTGAAATAAAAACGTTGGCAATGGTCGGGAAACCTTGCCAATCGTAAAAAAAATTAGATCAAATAACTAAACAAACTTGGATTATCGTTGATCGTAGTAAACGGAAAATTATAGGCTTTCATACGTTCAACGAGTGCCTCGTAGTCATTTTGGTCTTGTAACTCAATGCCAACAGCCGCAGAACCATATTCTTTGTTTGTTTTTTTAGTATATTCAAAAAATGTAATGTCGTCATTTTCTCCCAAAACCTTAGTCAAAAATTCACGCAAAGCTCCTGCACGTTGCGGAAAAGTAATGATGAAATAATGTTTTAGGTTTTCATAAACCAAAGAACGTTCTTTAATTTCCTGCATTCTGTCGATGTCGTTATTGCTTCCACTAACAATACAAACCACGTTTTTACCCACAATTTGATCTTTATAAAAATCCAAAGCCGCAATAGACAAAGCTCCCGCAGGTTCTACTACGATGGCTTCTTCTCCGTAAAGTTGTAAAATGGTGGTGCAAACTTTTCCTTCTGGCACAAGCACAATATCGTCAATGTGTTCTTTGCAAATTTCAAAATTAAGATTTCCTACTCTTTTTACGGCTGCTCCGTCCACAAATTTGTCGATGCTTTCTAACGTAACAATTTCGTTTTTTTCTAAGGAAATTTTCATGGCAGGTGCGCCCAAAGGCTCAACTCCGATAATTTTTGTAGTTGGCGAAAGTGCATCAAAATAAATAGAAACACCCGAAACCAAGCCTCCACCACCGACAGGAATAAACAAATAATCGATAGGCTTTTTGATGGCTTCAATAATTTCTAAACCCACCGTTCCTTGCCCGCTAATTACTTTTGGATTGTCAAAAGGCGGAATAAACATATTTCCGTTGGCGTTGCAATATTCTACGGATTTTTTGTAGGCATCATCAAAAGTATCGCCTGTCAAAATAACTTCTACGTTTTTTTTGCCAAACATTTTGACTTGCTTAATTTTTTGTTGAGGCGTAGTGGTTGGCATAAAAATATGCCCTTTAATATCCAATAATTGGCAGGTCAAAGCCACACCTTGTGCGTGATTTCCCGCACTTGCGCAAACAATCCCTTTTTGTAATTCTTCAGGCGTACAAGAGGCAATGGCATTGTATGCTCCACGAATTTTGTAGGAACGAACCACCTGCAAATCTTCTCTTTTCAGATAAATATTTGCCTTATATCGAGCCGACAGATTGGCGTTAAGCTCTGTGGGCGTTTTGCGAACTACATTTTCTAATTTTTTAGATGCCTCTAAAATATCACTAGGGCGGACAGTCATCGGAAAAAGATTTGGTAAAATTTGAATGAAAAACAAAGATACAAATTTTAGGAAAAATTAAAAAAAAAATTGGAAAATGGAATACGATAAAAAAACAAAAGTAATTTTTAGCATATTTCTGCAATAATTTTCATAGTTTCCACCGAAACCGCACAAACTTTTTGCAACAACTCGATCACTTCTTCTTTGTAATCTGCAAATTTGTAAGGTTCAAAATTTTCTGCAATGCTCTGATCCGAGATTTTGCGCTCTTTATATTGTTCTAAAACCCACTCCAACGCACTGCGGTTACCTAATTTGTATTCCCAAGCAATTTGCGGAATGCCTGTTAAAGTAGTGATTTCGTCGATGTAAATTTCGCCTAATTCTTTGTTTACCTTGAGTTTGGGGCTTAATTGGTGGCGAGAGGATAGAGTATCGAGGGTCGTATTTTCCCTATTCTCTTTTCTCAATACTCCACTCTCTCTCCTCGATTCCCTATCCTCTCTCCTCAATACTCTATCCTCAATTTTATCATAATTCAAATGCAAATCCATTAATTTTGCACCTTTTTCTGCCCAAAACCAAAAATTTTCGTACAAAGGGATTCTAGGAAAATCGCGTTTTAGGTTTTGCGCATATTTTGTTCTGTATTTGGGATTATGCAAAACCGCATAAACGTAATGAAAAATGTCTTGTTTTTCTATCTCGTTGGCAGTGGTCGAAGACCCTGCCAATCGTTTTTCAGAGAAAGCATTGGCAAGGTCTTCAACCATTGCCAAGCTATATTTTTCTCGAAACAAAGCCAATGCCCAATCTGTAATATTTTCAACTTTTTTGCCTTTTTCATATCTAAAAAGCGGTAAATTTTGCGCCGTTTCTACCAAACCAACGTCCGCAAGTTTGTCAGAAACCAAACAATGAAAGGGTTTTTGATGCGCAATTCCCGACAAAGAAATAAAAATATTGTCCTGTTCTGAATGTATCATTTGCAACATTCTATGGAAATCGTCAGTCAGTTGTTTGGATTGATAATAGTACGTTTGGAAAAAAGGACGATATAAAACCTTAGTAATCAATGATTTATCGTATTTGATTTTTGTTTTTTGCAAAGCCAATTTATACAAAAGCCTCGACCATTTGATTCGCAAATCGTCCATAGGGTTTTCTAATTTTTGGGATTGTTTGTAAATTTCGAGCAAAAATTTGACTTTTTTCTCTAATTTTTTGGGGTTCAAATCATAAACCCATTCGTCTCTTTTAGTTTTTATGCCATTGCTAAACAACTGAAAAACAGCCTCTTGGCTTTTGCCCGCCTTGACATCTTTGCTCACCAAAGGGATCAAAGTTTCAAAATCGTTTTCGGTTTGGTTGATCCAATTTCCTTTTTCGTCTGGGCGGATTCTTTCAAAAACAAGTTTTTCAATAGAAAAATCACTCAAATAATCCCTTTTTGCTTCCGCAGATAAATAATCATTGATTGCGTGATAGAAAATTTTACAACCGCTTGCTTTTTCTTTTTTAATAAAAAACGAAATTGCCACGCCGACTCTAATTTTGTCTTCAAACACATTTCCTTTTTCTTGTCTGCGTCTTTCGCCACTGGTTCGGGCATTTCCTTTCATGTCCACAATCCAAATTTCTTGAAAATCTTGCGCCAATAATTTGCGAAAACCATCAAAAGAAGCCGAATCGATAAAAGAACTATTCGAAACAAAACTCAAAATTCCGTTTGCTTCCAAACGATCACTTGCCCAACGCAAAAACCGCACATACATATCATAAACCACAATTTGATTTTGCGCAGTACCTTCTTTAATGTAGGTTTCCTTGATTCTTTTGTCAATATCGGCATACAAACGGTTTGCGTTTTGCAAATTATAATTCTCTTGGTGTGCGTTGTAAGGCGGATTTCCAATAATTACGCTTATTTTTTTGTCATTTTGCTCCTTGATTCTTTTAAAATTTTCCAAAGAAATTGCGCCAAACATTTCGTTTTGCTTGCCCGCATAAGCCAAAGAAGCGGTATTGTCCAAAGTATCCACAAAACAAAGGTTTTTGAACTCTTTATAATGTTTCATTTTTTGTTGATAAACGGTTTCTATGTTCAAATTTGCCACATAATAAGGCAATAAAGCCATTTCGTTGGCGTGAATTTCCTGTTCGTATTTGTAAGGCAGTTGGTGCGCAGGAATGTGTTGAATCAGTTCCGTAATGAACGTTCCTGTGCCTGTGCAAGGATCGAGAATTTCTACATTTCGGTCGCCCAAAGTTCGTTCAAAATGGCGATCTAACAAAAAATCCGTTCCCTCGATCATAAATTTGACAATTTCGTTGGGCGTGTAAACAATGCCCAATTTGTCTGCGCCTTTTGGGTTGTAAGATTTATAAAAATTTTCGTAAATGACTTTCAAAAACTTTTGTTTTTCGTCATGGCTAACCATTTCGTTTGCCCTCGATTTGATCGTTTTGTAATAAGGTCGGATCGAAGCCAATAAATTTTGTTTGTTTTCCCCCAAAAAAAATGTGCGTTCTACTTCATACAAATTGTTTGCAATGTTGTTATCTCGGTGATAATCAGCATTTTCGAAGATCGACATAAAAATTTCTGCGGTCAAAATATGTTGAATCAACATTTCTTGCGCGCTGATCAAAATCAAATTTGCGTTGATCGATTTTTGGCATAATTTCAAAAAAACTTTTAATTTCTCTAAAAAATCAGGATTAATTTCTGTTTCTTCCTGAATCATTTTTCGCAAACTGACTAAAATTTTGGGCAAATCTGTTTTAAAAATTTGCAAAGCCGAATTAAATTCTTTGACTTCGGGGCGTTCAAAATTGATAAATTGGTTCAAAATCTGCAAAAGTTTATCCTCGTTTTGCATATCGCATCTGCCAAATTCGCGCCCTTCTTGAATGAGAATCAAGGTTTTTGTGTCTTCAAAAACAATGTTTCCTTTGGGGTAGCCTTTTTTGAATTTGTTTTGAATTTCTTTGTCAATATCATCTTTGATGTCTTTGCTTTCCCAAAAACCGCAGTCGAGTTGCAAGGCATTTCGCAACACTCCGTCAGGTCTTACAATCGTTCCAATCGTGCTTTTGATGCTGATTTCGGGGACAAGTTCGAGGTTTTTTTTGCGAGCAAGTCCGTTTAATAAAGCAAAAAAAGCATTTCTAATTACTGTTTCGTTTTCTGAACCGCCAAATTGTTTGGCTCTTTGCAAATCGTTATAATATTTATGAATTAGCTCTTTGGACATATTTTTAGTGAAATTTGGGATTCAAAGGTAGGAAATTTTTATTATTTTCTGATGATAAATTTTGTAAGTACCCTTTCTTAATTTTCGTAGTTTATTTTTTTTGTCAATAAAAATCCAAAAAAACTGTCCGACAAATGTCTGACAGCAGTTTTTTTCAATTTTTACAAAAACAAGCCTTACATTGCTGCAAGGCTTGTTTTTATTTAGAAATTAACAATTTTTGAGTCCAAGAATTGCTATCTGCTTGCCAACGTACATAATAAATTCCGTTAGAAACTTCGGATAAATCTATTTCTTGCTCGAAATCTGCACCTGCATTTTCGAATTTTTGCGTATAAATTTCTTGTCCTAATACATTTGAAACAGAAATTTGCAAAGATTTTACATTTTTTTCCAAATTGGTTTTTAGCGTCATTCTGCCGTTGCTAGGATTTGGAAATACCTGAAATTGAGGCTGTTGCGACAAATAATCTTCTAAACCTGTGTTAGGAGTTTGAATTTGTAAATTATCGATTGCCCAACCCCAACCAACCGCAAAAGGATCGGAATGTAACAAAAAGCGGATCAAAATTTCGTCGCCCGCCGCAAAAGTATTTCTCAAATTGATCAAACGGCTTTTGAATAAAGAGGGGTCTCCAAGTCCTGCCGAATTTTGCCCTACTGATGCACTGTTATAGCGATCCAACCATTCGGGATAAATCCTTGAATCATAGCCATCTAGCAAAGGTCGCCATGTTTTTCCTTGATCTTTTGAACCTTCTACAATTACATAATCGTAAAATTCGGGTTGTGTGTAAACCGAGTTTTTTTCGCCGGGTTCTGCCAACACAATTTCATCAAATTGCATATAGGCATTCGTATTTCGTACCCTAATTGGTGCGCGCAACTGATAGATAAAGTTTAAAGAATTATCTCCACCTGCGTTTTTGTAAGGGTGATCGGAATGAATTGCTCCATCTTGAAAACCTGTTTCCGCTTTGATAGTAAAACCGTTTCCCGCAAAATCTTCTAAGGCAGAATTGATGTCGTTAAAATTGTTCGCATACAAATTAACGGTGGGCGGAATTCCCAAAATTTTGACTTTTTGAAAATCTGTTTTAGGGAAAAATGCTTTGTTCAACAAAAAAGATTTGTCTGTGGCAACAACTCTATATTTAATGACATCATTTGCTTTCAAATTTAGGCTTTTCAGATCGATTTTGGCATTATAAATAATGCTTTTATCGTCTTTTGCCTTCATTTCAATTTTTCCTTTCGGAACATCATTGACTAAATATTCCAATTCAACGATTGTAATGCCAATATTATCGGTTACTTGCGCTGAAAAATCAAGGTTTTCGTCAGTCAAATTTGCAAAACTAATTGGCGAGTGATCAATGACAGGCAAAACAGTATCAGAACGAGATTGAAATGTATAATATACGTTTTCGGGCATTCTGTATTTTCTGATTGGGTCTTTTGCCTCAAAATAATAAAAATACTTTTGCGGTTTGCCCGTAGCCGAAATAAAAGCCGCATATTCGTTTGCTACGGCAGTTTTTGGCATTTTTATTTTGACTTCCGTTTTGAAACTATCTATCGAATAACGCAAAAACAAAGAATCGGCAATGAAAGTAGAATCGCTATAAAATTTGGCTTTTACTTCATAATTTTTGTCTAAAACTTCAGTTTCTTTGAGTGCGGTGTGGTCTGCAACGGTATAATTCCAACCCATATCCGAAAACATATTCAAAGTAATTGAACCAGGATTATGAATAGAAATTCCTGCTCCAACAGAATGGCGCATCAAAGCACTAGGCGAATTTGTGGCATAATAATCTGTATCCAAATGCGAAATACTCGAACCACCGCTATAAATAAGTGGTGTATAAAGTCTTGGAAATTCTTTTTCGGCTTTGAAATCCAGAGGACTAAAAAAAGTCAAACCTCCGCTAACCATTTGTGTTCCCAATTCAACCGTATTATTTTTATAGGCTCTTATCAAAAAATTTCCACGCAAATCCAAAATATTTTGGGTAAAAATATTGGTATAAGAGTCTTGTGTTTCTCCCCAAGAACCGATTCCGTTTGTATAATTTAAGCCATCAATAAAACCCAAACCATGCCCTAATTCGTGT
This sequence comes from Bacteroidota bacterium, assembly GCA_004292785.1. Classification (GTDB taxonomy): domain Bacteria; phylum Bacteroidota; class Bacteroidia; order Cytophagales; family Thermoflexibacteraceae; genus RDXG01. Next base: position 7,490 of record RDXG01000263.1, on the reverse strand, counting down.
AAAACTACGGTTACTAAATCGGTTCTTGAAGAAGGAGTTTTGCCATCTGTACCAAAGTACCACGTAAAAATACTGTTAAAACTAGCCGTAATGTCGGGTTCAGTATCTGGATTAATTGGGCGACGAGCCAATTTTTCGGCTAATGCCACAGGATAAAAAGTATTTCTGCGAGGAAAACCATTTACATTTGCATAAGAAACTGTAGGAGCAGCCTGCCCAAGCACCCCTGATCTAAGTTGTTTCCATTCGGCACGCACTCTAATTGGCACAGGCGAAACAATCACAGACTCCCAAATATCCACCGCTTTTTGAAACGCTGTTTTGGCTTCTTCCGTAAAACCAATGTATTCTACAATGAATTTTGAACGATTTGCCTCTACTCTACCCTTTTTTTTGTCCGACATATACTTAAAGTAAGCCTCTGGTGCAGGAATTCTGAAATTTCCATGATTGACCGTATCCGCCATACAAACAGGATGCGAGCAACGATAATTTGATTTTAATTTTTCTTGTGCGTAAGTTTGCAAGTTTAACAGCAAAAGAACCAGAAAAAATAGTATTTTTTTCATTTTGTGCAGATTTTTGATAATGATTGTTAAAACAAAGGAAATATATGAAATTTATAACATTCAACAAATGATTTGGTTAAAATATATTGCTAAAAATAAGAAAAAACGTAAAATAAATTTTTAAATAAAAAAATAATGCAACTCATTGATTTTCAAAAACTTCCTCTCATGGAAGCATTTTATACTTTACAAGGCGAAGGATTTCATCAAGGAAAAGCTGCGTATTTTATTCGTTTGGCGGGTTGTGATGTGGGCTGCCATTGGTGCGATGTCAAAGAGTCTTGGAATGTGGCAGATCATGCTTCTTTTTTGGTGGAAGATATTGTAAATCAAGCAGTTAATTTTTCTGCACGTTTGGCGGTTATTACAGGAGGAGAGCCTTTGATGCACAATTTGGATTTTTTGACAAAATCTTTGAAAGAAAAAGGTTTTCAGACCAATATCGAAACTTCAGGAGTGTATGCCGTTTCAGGAATTTGGGACTGGATTTGTTTTTCGCCAAAAAAATTTAAAAAGCCAAAGCCTGAAATTTTTAAAGTTGCCAACGAATTAAAGGTTATCGTTTATAACGAATCCGATTTTGAATTTGCTGAATCTTTTGTTCAAGAACTAAACCCAAATTGCCAATTATTTTTGCAAACCGAATGGAGCAAAAGAGAAAAAATGATGCCTTTGATCATAGAATATGTAAAAAACAATCCAAAATGGCGCGTTTCTTTGCAAACACATAAATATATGGATATTCCTTAAATTTTTTTTGATAATCAAACCAATTACGGTTTGATTATCAATTATTTAGTTTTTAAGCCCAATTTTTCCTCAAAAATTCCGTACAAAACTTCTCTTTTGACCTCGTGTTTGCCTTCAAAAATGGTGGTTTTCGGTGGTTTAAAATGATCGTTTGCCATTTTGATTTGGTTGTCAAAACGCAAATGTTCGTAAAAATGATCTTGCCTACCAATGATCAAATGAATGTCGGAATCGGCTTTGGTAAACTCTGTTTGAGCTTTTGTAATTTCAGTAGGAAAACCGCCTGCCCACAAAACCAAATGGTCGAAGGGAATTTTTTTGTAGAAAGCAAAGCGAGCAACCATAGTCGCACCTTGCGAAAAACCAAATAAAATCAGCTTTTTTTTAGATAAATCTACATTTTTGGTTTCTGCTGAAAATACTTTTTCCAAATAATTCAATTCGTTTTCCAAATCCATTTCTCTATTTTCTTTGCTAATCCAAGAAGCCCCAACGTCTTGATATTTTTCGTTGATGTAAAAACGTGAAAGTCCTTGTGGCATTATAAAAAAATGCTTTTCCAAGTCAAAAACGTCAAATCTTCTGCCAAAATATTTTGCCAACTGTCCAAAACCATGACAAACCAACCAAATATATTCCGTTTTTTCGGTAATTTGTCCAGAAGTCAAATAAGGAGTCTGAATTTGAACAGAAATTAATTTTTCCATCATTAAGATTAATTTTTTAGATATTATCATTTATGTTTTGGCGCACCCAAAGCCTTTAATTTAGCAATTTTTGCTAATTTTTGAAAGTAAAGGCATATTTTTATAGTTTTTTTACAACAATTCTACAGAAGGATTCCAATAATATTTTTTAAAATCCACTTGGTCTTCCTGCACTTCAATTCCTTCGGCTTCCAACAATTCCTGCATTTGGTTTGGGCTTGCAAAATGATGTTTTCCTGTCAAAAATCCATGCCGATTTAATACCCTGTGTGCAGGCACATCGGGCAAAGTATGCGCTTGATTCATTGCCCAACCCACCATTCTGGCACTGCCTTTACTTCCCAAATATTCGGCAATTGCCCCGTAACTTGTGATTCTGCCTTTTGGAATGAGGCGAACCACTTGATAAACGTCTTCAAAAAAATTATCTTTTGCCATGATTATTTCACTTCTTTTCCGTCATTGATCAAATAAAACAGGTGTTCAGGATCGTCATAATTGAGTTTTAGCGTTCCCGAAATTTCGATGATCGCAGTCGTATATTTGACCGCATTTTTGCAAGTAACTTCGATAACCGTTTCGGGTCCTGCTTTTCCACAATAAAAACAAGCATCAAAAGGATAGGCAGAAAGCAAGAAAAAATTGTGTTTTTTTGCTTTTTCTTCCAAAGGAATCAAAAAACCTTTGAGTTTGATTTGTGTTTTATCCAACTTTTTGATTTTTTCAGAAAATTGTGGCTTAAAAGTTTCTCGCCAATTTCCATATTTCACATTGAACAAAACTTGCCATAAATCGGTGTCTTGTTTGCAAAAATGGCAATTATGCGCTTTTATTTCCTCATAAAAAGGAAAATTTAGGTTTAAAAGAAAGTAAAAAAATAAAGTATTCATGATTTTGTTTGTTCAGAAAATGCCAAAGTTTTTTTCAGAATGATCAAAAAGTCTTTGATTTCGCTCAATTCTTTGATTACTTGCACCACATTGTCTATTTTGGAGGTTTTTTGGCTGATCACGTCATTTGCACCTTGCAAAGTATAACCTTTTTCTTTGACCAAAAAATGAATGGTTTGCAATTTTTCAAGGTCTTGTTTGGTGTATTGCCTGATTCCATTTTTATTTTTTTGTGGCTTGATTTTCGGGAATTGGCTTTCCCAAAACCTTATTAATGAAGCAGTTACGGATAATTTGCTTGCCACTTCGCTGATGCTGTAATATTTTTTTTCTATTTCGTCAGACATTTTTTTTATTTTTTAATTGTAAAAATATAATGGGATCGTTTTTGTTAAATTTTATACAAAAATTCTGTTCAAATATATGATTAAAAAAAATGTTTTTTTTGATTTATAAATTTTTTTGTTGTAAAAGTTTATTTTGAATTGAAAAAACTTATTTTTTAACATTTGTCGAATCAAAATTCGAGTTTTTGTTCGGATAAGTAAAGCATTTAGGAATATTTTTGTGTTTTTTTGCTAGTTTTTCGCATATTTTTCCTAATTTTGTTGAAACAAATCAAATTTGTTGTGTACTAAAAATTATTTCCATGTTGAATAAAATCGAAAATCTAAATCTTCACCTCAAAAACCCTTTGGTTTTTTTTGATTTAGAAACCACAGGCATTAATATTTCTAAGGATAGAATTGTGGAATTGTCTTTTTTGAAGGTCAAACCTAATGGTGAACAGACCACTTACACCCAAAAAATCAATCCTCAAATGCCAATTCCCTTGCCATCGAGTGTCATTCATGGAATTTATGACGAAGATGTAAAAGATGCTCCGAGCTTCAAAATGGTTGCTAAAAATTTGGCAAATATGCTTGAAGGTTGCGATTTGGCGGGCTTTAATGTCATTCGTTTTGATGTACCTATGCTTGTAGAAGAGTTTTTGAGGGCAGAAGTAGAATTTGACATCGGAAGTCGCAAAATTGTAGATGCACAACGCATTTTTCACATGATGGAGCCGCGAGATTTGGGCGCTGCTTACCGTTTTTATTGCAATGATACCTTCGAAAACGCACACAGCGCAGAAGCTGATACTTGGGCAACTTTTCATGTGTTGAACGCACAAGTTGCATATTACAAAGACCGAGAATTGATCGATAAAAATGGAAATAAAACCATTCCAATCCAAAACGACATGAAGGCTTTGCACGATCTTACTTCTTCTCAAATGGTTGATCTTGCGGGACACATTGTAATAAGTAAAGAAGGAGCTATTGTTTTTAATTTTGGCAAACACAAAAACGTTCCTGTTTTGGACGTACTAAAACGAGAACCAAGTTATTACGATTGGATGATGAAAGGCGATTTTCCTTTGAACACCAAACAAAAACTTACCGAAATCAGATTGAGTGCTTTTAATCAAAAAAATAAATAATTATGAATGAGCAACAGATCATCGAGCAGGCTTGGGCGAACCGCGAATTACTCAAAGAACCGCAAACCCAACAAGCCATTCGCCAAGTCATCGAACTTTTGGACAAAGGACAAATCCGAATTGCAGAACCAATTAATGATGACTGGCAGGTAAATGAATGGATAAAAAAAGCCGTTTTGATGTATTTTCCTATTCAAGAAATGCAAACCATTGAAGTAGGAATGTTTGAATTTCACGACAAAATTCCTTTGAAAAAAGGTTTTGCAGCCTTAGGAGTGCGTGTTGTGCCTCATGCTTTGGCTCGTTACGGCTCTTTTATTAATAGAGGAGTTATTTTGATGCCTTCTTATACAAATATTGGAGCTTATGTCGATTCTGGTACTATGGTCGACACTTGGGCAACCGTAGGAAGTTGTGCGCAAATTGGCAAAAATGTGCATTTAAGCGGTGGAGTAGGCATTGGCGGCGTGTTAGAACCTGTGCAAGCTGCTCCTGTAATTATCGAAGATGGAGCTTTTATTGGTTCGCGTTGTATTATTGTAGAAGGTGCAAGAATCGGCAAAGAAGCAGTTTTGGGGGCAAATGTGAGCATTACAGCAAGTTCTAAAATCATTGATGTTACAGGCGAAACTCCTGTCGAATACAAAGGTTATGTTCCGCCAAGATCGGTCGTGATCATGGGTTCTTACAAAAAACAATTCCCTGCGGGAGAGTTTCATGTAAATTGTGCTTTAATTATTGGCAAACGCAAAGAAAGCACAGACTTAAAAACATCTTTAAACGATGCTTTAAGAGAAAATAATGTAGCAGTTTAAGAGAATCAAAAAAACCTTATAAGCTCAAAATCTTATAAGGTTTTTTTTAGCTTTTAGAAACATTAATTTTGGCTAATTGTTCCTTTTGTGCTTCAATTTCTTTATTTTTTTCCTCCAACAATTTTGCTTGTGATTCCAACAAATCATTTTTCTCCGTAATTTGAAGATTGACTTTGTTGAGTTTATTTTGCAAACGGTCACTGACCGACATGATAACTTTGGTTTCCTCTAAGGCAGTAGAGTAACTTTCAAGCAATTTTTTAAATTCTGCCAAAAGAGTTTCGTATGGCAAGGGTTCTGTTTGTGCCATCAACTTATTTGCGTGATCAATAAGTTCTTGTTCTTCCTTAAAACCCTGCTCTTCACTTGTTTTTCTACGATAAGTATTTCCCATAATTTCATTAGTTTTTGCGCAATTTAGTGAATAAAATTAGATTTTTGCAAAAGTTGTGAATATTAAAATAAAAATATCTATTTTTAAGAGTTTTAGCTGTTAAATATTTGCTTCAAAAAAGAATATTTTTTTACTTTGTTAAAATACTGATTATGGAACAAAATATCTCGCTTTTATCAGATTTTATTTTGCAAATCCAGCCTTCCGAGCATGGTTTGGAAAATGCTTTAAAACTTATGATTGCTAATTATTTGAAATTACAAATTGCACATTGGCAGGCAAAAAACGAGGCATGGCAACAGAAAAAAGGCATGGACTTTTTGACTTACCAAAACACCATGTATCACGAATGGGATGGCGGAATTGTGGCTTTGCAAGATGATTTTTTTTATTGGGAAAACGCCTATCATTTGTCTTTACACTATCAAAAACTAGAAAAACAATGGCAATTACTGTTAGAGAATTTGAACGGCAAAAAATGCCTTCTTGTTTTCTAAATTCAGAAGGCAAAGATTGATCGTAATTCATAAACTACTGATTTTCAATAAATTGTATTTCTTCTTCTGTCAAATCGTACAATTTGTAAACCAAATTATTCGTTTGCCAAAAGGCGAAATGTTGTATTGGCTAGTGATGGTTTTTATTGATCAAAATAATATTTCTAGAGAAAAATATGGTTCAGTCTAATTTAGAGCTTTGTTACAAAGAATTTCTACTTTGCCTTTGAAAGAACAAGTCAAAATTTTGAAAGATACCATAGATAAGCACCAAGAAAAAACCACACAAAGAGACGATATTACCGTATTGGGTGTCAAATTGAATTAGTTAAAATCTTCGATTATGAATAAATTAAACTTAAAAAATTAACAAATAATCCTAATTAAAGCCAAATCATCTGTTGGTTTTATGCCAAATTGCATTTCTAATTTTTTCAGTTTAAGACTTAACATTTCTTCATTTTCTTCATGGTTTTTGTCAATTAATAAAAAATGAATCGGGTCTATGCTATCTGTCAAATCTTTTTTATTTTCAGAGAACATAAAAATTCCATCAGTAGCAATGCTAAGATCGTGAATTTCCTCAAAAAATATTTTTTGTTTTTGCGAATTATACCAATTTTCAAAATCTTTATCTAAATGAAATCCAAGATAATCAGGTGTATTTTCTTGATCAAATTCGGTTATTTTTCCATTAATGTTCACAAGTCCGTCGCCAACCACCAAAACCACTCCTTTTTGTTTTTTTTTGTTGATAAGTAATAAAATTAATGTGGTCATCAATTCCTTTTTTTCAAGCATGAGATAATTTTTGCTAATATTCAGTTCTTCAAAAAGTTCTTTGATGATTGATTTCAAATCATTTTCAATGCTGATGTTTGCCAATTCTGAATCATAAAATTCTTTATAAATCCGCTGTTTGGCTATTTTTCTTAACAATTTGCCCACCAAAGTAGCCACAAAATAACTATCTGTTGCCATAGTGCAACCATCCATGACGGCACACAAAACTTTATCACTGCCAATTTCGCCTACAAATAAATAGTCTTCGCAGTAATTTTGATGGTATTCTCCAATTTGTAAAGCAGTATAAATTTTCATTTTTTTGTAAAATTAAATCACAGAGTTTTATGTAATGATTCTAATTAAAGCCAAATCAAGGCTTTAATTAAACTATTGATTTTCAACAAATTGTATTTCTTCTTCTGTCAAATCATACAATTTGTAAACCAAATCATCGACCTGATTTTCGAGTGCAGAACTGTCTTTTTGTTGAGATTTTAGGCTTAGAATTTGAGAAACTAAATCTATGAAAATTTGCTGATCCAAAGCCAAAATAATTCGCAATTCTGAAAAATATTGTTTGGTACAAGTGATCCAACCTC
>RDXG01000182.1 GCA_004292785.1 Bacteroidota bacterium | reverse complement strand
TTCTGCCAAAAAATTCCAAGAATTTGGCGGATATTATTTTAAACATGGTTATTTTAAAGAAGGAATCATAGAATTGGATTGGAAACATAAAAATGGCAACCTTGTAACCGTCGAACACAATTTGACAAATTTGTATAAAAACGGCAAAATAAACGGTTTTCAAGCAATTGGTAGAGATATTACTGAAATCAAAAGAACTCAGGAAGAGAATAAACTTTTGGCTTTAGTTGCCAAATATACGGATAATTTGGTAGTTATTACTGATAAAAAAGGGTATATTCAATGGGTAAATGACACTTTTATAAAAATTTCAGGCTATAAACTTGAAGAAGTTTTGGATAAAAGACCTGGAACTTTGTTGCAAGGCAAAGATAGCGATCCGAGTGCGATCAGGTATATGGCAGAAAAAATTAGAGAAAGAAAAGGTTTTTCGGTGGAATTACTCAATTATTCCAAATTTGGCAGAAAATATTGGGTCAATATAGATTGTCAGCCTGTTTTTGACGAAGAAAATAAACTGATTCATTTTATTGCAGTACAAACCGAAGTGAGCAGACGCAAGCGTTTGGAAAACAAACTAGTCAAATTTTATCAAGAATCCAAATCGTTTAGGGCAGCCCTCGAAAAAAGTGCAATTATTGTGGTGCTAAACAAAGACAAAAAAATTAAGCAAGTCAATCAGGCTTTTTGCCAAATGACAGGATATACCGCAACAGAATTACTCGACAAAGACATTGCTTTATTCGATTTTGAACTGGAAGGTAAATTTGCTCAATATATTTGGAGTATTGTAGATAAAAATGTGTTTTGGCGCAGTGAAGTTCATAATTATGCCAAAGATCAAAGCATTTATTGGATAGACAGAACCATTAATCCAATTCAAGATAGCAAAGGTGAAATTTCTCAATATATGTTGGTTAGTCATGACATTTCCGCAAGAAAATTTGCAGAAAAATTGAATAAAGAGCAAGCAGAAAAACTAAAAAGCAAGCTCGAACACGAAGTAGATCAAAGAACTCGCGAACTCAAAGAAGAAAAAGACAAAGCACATTTTATAACCAAACAAATTCGAAGTAGTATTTTTTATGCCAAACGGATTCAGACCGCAATTTTGCCTAGCGAAGCCGAAATGAAACAGCATTTGTCCGATTTTTTTATTTATAATTTGCCCAAAGACATTGTTTCAGGTGATTTTTACTGGTTTGGCATCAAAGACGACAAAACGATTGTGTCTGTCATCGATTGCACAGGTCATGGCGTGCCTGGGGCATTTATGAGCATGATCGCCTATTCTTTGATGAACGAAATTGTGCATAGACAAGGAATTTTGTCTCCTGTACAAATTTTGGAATTGCTTGACGAAAATGTTAAAATTTCTCTGCGTCAAAAAGATTCACAAGTTCAAGACGGCATGGACATGGCGCTTTGTGTAATCGATAAAAATACAAATATTTTGACTTTTGCAGGTGCTAAAAACCCGATGATTTATATAGAAAACGGAGAATTAAAACTTTTGAAAGGAAGCAGAAAACATATCGGAGGCAGATACAACAGCAAAAGTACATTTGAACAAACAAAAATTAATATTCAGCCCAATAGCATTTTTTATATGTTTTCAGACGGATACATTGATCAATTTGGGGGAGAACAAAAACGCAAATTTTCTAGGGAACGTATGCAAAACTTATTTTTAGAAATTTACCAAAAATCAATGCTTGAACAAATGGATATTTTGGATCAGCAGTTTATTGCATGGATGGGAGGATTTGGGACTCGATTAGATGATGTTTTGGTTTTAGGTTTTAAAATTTAATTTAGATGAATAAAATTGAAATTTTACAGGCAAACACGCCAGAATTAAGGCAGAAAGCTTTAGAAATTAGGCTAAAAGTTTTTGTGGAGGAACAAAAAATTCCCATCGAATACGAACAAGACGGTTTAGACGAAACCGCAGTTTTATTGCTTGCCTTCCAAAACCAAAACGCAGTTGCCACAGGGCGAATGATCATACACAAAAACCACGCACACATTGCCAGAATCGCAGTTTTGAATGAATACAGAGGTTTGCAAATTGCTCAAAAGATAGTTTTGGAATTGGAAAAAATTGCTATAGAAAAAAATGTAACAGATTTGGTGCTATATCCACATATTTATTTAGAAAATTTTTATAAAAAATTAGGTTTTTATACCGAAAATATTGATTTTCAGATAGTTGCAGGATATCAATTACTTACCATGCGAAAAAAAATCTAATCGAATTTTACTCTTTTATAAACATTTTCCAAAGGCAATACCAAAGTCAAAAAATCTACGATAATGCTTTCTTCCAAACCTTCATAAGTAGTTTTTTGCCAAAAATTGTTCTCGTTTTTGGAATATTGCAAAGCCTTCGGCTGATCTTGATAAATGATAATGTATTCTTGCAAATTTGGAATACTTTGATATTCTGTTAATTTTTCGTTCAAATCTACATGGGCAGTGGAAGGCGACAAAACCTCGATAATCAACAAAGGATTTTCGATTTGATCTTGTGCATTTCTTTCTTCTTTATTTTTGTTTGTAATCAATAAATCGGGGACTCGGTGCGCATTTTTTGCCAAAATAGGAACAGAAACTCCTTGAGAATAAACTCTAAAATTTTTATTTGTAACACAAGACCAAACAATTTTATTCAAATTTGAAATCGTGATTTGTTGTTGCGCATTGCTCATGGAAAGTTGGTAAATATTTAAAAAATTTTCAATTTCTGTCTGCAAAACCAAATCTACAATGTGGTCGGGAATGGCGGTTGCCGTATGCCGATTGTAAATTTGCCCTTCCGAAAATTCAAAGAAATTCCAAAATTCTTCTATTTTCGAGCAAAACAAATGAAAATCT
>RDXG01000181.1 GCA_004292785.1 Bacteroidota bacterium | reverse complement strand
AATGCTTATTGCAGGTGGGTTTTTTAGCACGAAGTCCCGCCCAGCAACAAAGCTAATTAGAGTACAAAAGTTAAATTTACCACATACGCCCCACTTGCAATAAGCTATTGTTAGCGGAGGTTTTTTTATTCGCACTTTAAATTTTAAAATCTATGTTAATTTTAGCAAATGCACTTTGCGATTTGGCAAACTTTTTTGAGATAAATATCTTAAAAAACCAAATTATTTTTAAGTCTAAAAAAAGCCATACAGAAGATGAGCTACAAAGTATAATAAGACATTTTCGTTTCAAAGGTTTTACAGCCAATATTTTTGCGGAAAATAAAGTAATGGCAGGGTTTATTTTAGACGTTGAACCAATAAACGCAGAAGTCCCAAGCGAAAAATTTAATCAAAACTACCAAATTGTTTATCCTAATTTGGATTTGGAAAACATTGTTTATCCCAAAAAAGCCTTTGATAAAACAATGAAAAAAGGGGATATTTTTATAGGTAAATTTATAGAACATTCGGTTCATCACAAAACTAAATATTTTATAGATGATAATAATGAATATCACAGCATTGCCTATGCACAAATTATAAAATTTAACTTTTTGGATGTTTGGGTATGGAAGCAAAATCAAAAAACAATCCGTACCCAGCCAATCAATTTGAGATTTTAAAGGTTTCAGTTTAAAATCTCCGCTAACGGAAAAGCATTTGTGCAGGGCGGGGAATTCTTAGCACAAAAGCCCAAATAAGTACAAAAAGCCCCTTGTATGTTCCAGAAGTTCAATAAACCACTTCCACCCCGCTTTTGCCAAACCAATGTTAGGCACAGTTATTGGTTTAGCTCGGCTTTTAATTCTTGTATTTGTTCGAGAGTTAAACCTGTTGCTTTAACAATAAAATCATTTTCAGATGCTAAATTAATTAAATTTTTAGCAATTTCAATCTTTCCCTCTTGTTTGGCTGTATAACTCACACTGTTTTCAATTCGTCTGTTTTCTTGAAAACGGTTATACATTTTTTTGTCTTCATCTGTTAAATTTTCATAACTCAACTTTTCTTTGGCTTTATCTAAGCCTTTTGCCTTGAAACTGTCTTTTACCTCGCTGTTTTTGAGGAAATAAATCCACTCGTCAAGTGTATCTTTGGCAATGTCGTTAAAGTTATTTATTTTTAAGATGTAGTATTTGGGGAAAATATCTGCTATTCTATCCAAAGCATAATTTTTCTTTTGCAAACTCGTAGGTTTTAAAATATCATTTTTGTGCAAACCAATAAATTCGCCTTTGTATTCATAAACATAATCTTTACCCTGCCCCAAGCCAAAATAGACAATGTTAATAGAATATATTTTTTTGATTGTGCCATAAGGCTCTCCTTCTTTAATATATTCTGTAACTAATTTGGAAACACCATACAGCATACGTTGAAAATAATCTACTTCGGAGTCATTCTGAACTTCTATGAGCATCAACTCATCATTCTGGCTTTTTACCAAAATATCAACCCGATTGTATTTGTCATATTCGTCTTGTTTGTTGCCTTCGCTTTCTAAAACATCTACAATGGTTATATCAAAAAGAAGTAACTCCGACAAAAGCCCTTCTAAAATACCAAAATTTGCCTTATGACGAAGCAATTTTTTCATTGCCCAATCAAACCGAATTAGTTTTTTTTGCATAAACTGTTCTTTTTTAAGTTCTTACTACAAAGATACGAAAAAACAAAAAGCAAGCCTTAATTTTAACTTGCTTTTATTAATAATTTTTATAGTTGATAGAGTTGTCGTATCTCTGTTTCACTCAAAGCCCTATTATAAATACGAATATCGTCTATTTTACCAATAAAAAATAGCACTGATGTATTTAAATCTGAAATTGTTGCACCAATTCCTATGGGTAAATTATTTACAGGTATATACTTTCGATTGATATTTTTTGTAGAACTAAGAACTCCATTGTAGTATATCTTGATTACACCATCTTTGAATACCACTGTGAAATGTATCCATTTTTCTGTGTCATAACAGGTTGAAGCCATAATATATTCTCCTCCAATAAATCTTAATCTATCTTTACCTTGTCCACAAGAAAAATCCTGTCCATAAAAATTAGAAGGTGCAGCAAAAGCATCTAATACATAGCCATTATCTACACCCGCAGTACCTTTGTCTATTATTCGCCTTCCCGTTCCTTGATTACTTGTTTGATTTATCCAAACTGAAAAAGTTGCTTCTTGGGTAACATCAAGGGAGTTAGTGTCTTCAACTTTAATATAACTACTTCCATTAAATTGGTAGGCACTATTGATGTTTCCTTTTCTATCGGTCGTCAAAACAGCACCAAAATTAGTTCCATTATTGCTGTTGCCACTAATGTCTTGCGTATTTCCATTAAAAGGCATATTCAAAACTAAACCATTATTCAAGTCATTGGGTGCATTGTCATTGGTAGGATAAACAATGTAGGCTTCAAAAATTACATTCGAAAAATGGTTGTAATCCAACCACGTATAACCTGCATCTCCCCAAGTTGTACTCCAAGAATTGATAACTCGAAAAGCATTTTTGCTGTCGTCATAACCACAAATAGCCATTGCGTGATTGCCTACAAAACCTCCAATTGTATTTTTCCAAATAAAAGAACTATTGGCTTTCATAAATCCGTCATCTAACTTTGCACCAATGATTATTGGAAATTTATTGAGCAAAATTGTTTTGAGGTTGTTGGTTGTAAAATTTGTAATTCTCTCAAAATCAATGATTTTACCACTTTTAGCTCTATCTTTTTGAGTGCCATTGGGCTGTGTGCTACAACCTGCATCTGTATAAGGCATATCTTCCCACGAACAAACTCCTTCATCTTTGAGTAAATTCAATGCACCTTTATAAGCTCCCGAATTGACAAAATATGAGCCACTTTCGCACCCTGCTACTTTAATTTGATTATAAACATATTCAGGACTGCGAATAACACCGTTGTTGTAAGGCTTATTTGGCATATGATAACTTCGTGTAGCATAAGCAACAGCCCAAGCAACACAACTTCCTTCTCTACCTTGATTACCAACTTCGGGCATTTGCAATAAAAAATTTGTGGGCATTGTTCCTGAAAAACTTGGTACTGCAAAAGGAGAAACAGTAGCCAATGCACTTGAAGAACTTGGACTTAACCCTAATGTTTGTAGTGGTGTGTCTTGATTATTTTGTGGTTGTGGAGTATCTTTATTTTCTTGACAAGATAAAATAATACCTGAAAATAATCCTCCCAATACGATTTTTTTTAGTAAATTTTTCATTTGGCTAACTATTGTTTAAATTGTGGAAATTCAATTTTCAATAGTTAGGCTACAACTTTTGCCTTATCCGTTGGCTTTTAGAATTGTGCCTAACGAATAGGGCTTGGCGAAGGCGGGGATTTCTAGCACAAAACTTCACACAAGCACAAAAGTTTATTTTTTATTCAAAAGTTCAAATCAGCACATTAGC
>RDXG01000262.1 GCA_004292785.1 Bacteroidota bacterium | reverse complement strand
GTGCTTGCGTCAATAAAAGTCTTTTTTATTCGCGCATCAATTTGTGGATATTCGCGGTTTTTGTTGTTGTCATTTTCGTTTTGTTGGTTGGCATTGTAAGGCGGATTTCCAATAATAACCGAGATTTTCTTGTCATTTTGGGCTTTAATTCGCTTTGCGTTTTCTGCACTTATGGCAAACAAATCGCCTGTGCTTTGGTAATCCGAATTTTTGCCTCTCCAACCGTTTTCCATGCCCGCCAAATTGTCGAGGGTATCTACCCAGCACAAATTATCGAAAGTTTCGTAAGTTTTCATGCGTTGGTTGTAAATATATTCGATGTTCAAATTGGCAATGTAATAAGGCAGAATACTGATTTCGTTGGCGTGAATTTCGTTTTTGTATTTGTAAAACAAACTTTGCGGCGGCAAATATTTGATCAAATCGGTAATAAAAGTGCCTGTTCCTGTGGCAGGATCGAGAATATCTACGCCTTTGTCGCCCAGATTTCGTTCAAAATTTTGTTCTAACAAATAATCCACACTTTCGATCATGAAATGCACAATTTCGGAAGGCGTATAAACAATTCCCAATTTGTCGGCAGATTTTGGGTTATATGCCTGATAAAAGTTTTCGTAAACGATTTTCAAAAAATCCTGCTTTTGTTCGTGTGTGTGCAAAGCGGTAGAATGTGCCTTAATTGCCTCATAATAAGGCTGAATCGAAGCAAGTGTTTGGCGTTTGGTTTGCCCAATAAAAAATGTTTTTTCGAGGGCAGTCAAAATTTTTGCAATGTTGTTTTCCTCGTGAAATTGGGTATCACTAAAAACGGTTTTAAAAATTTCTTCTGTGAGAATATGCTGAATAATCATTTCGTCAATGCTGTCGTATTCGATCTTGGAGTTGATCGACATTTTGCACAAATCGAGAAACTCACGCCTTTTTTGAATAAAAGCGGAATTGGGCTGATCGGTAGTTTGCGTGTTGATCATGCCTTTCAAAACTTTCGAAATCTGCGGAACATCTTCCGAGAATTTGGCAATGGCTAAACGGAAATTTTGCGCACTTTCAGGTTCGAAAGCCAAATATTTTCGCAGGTTCGAAAGCCAAATATTTTCGCAGAATTTTGTCTAAAACTTTTGCGTTTTGCATATCAAATTCTTCACGAATTTCGCCGCGCACCAATATTCCTTTTTGCTGATTTTGGATCAACAAATTTTCGGTAGGATAACCAATATTTATTTTTCCTTGCAACTCTTTTTCCAGATCGTCGGCATCGTCTTTTGCTTCCCAATAACCAAAAACAAAATTGATGCTGTCAATAATTGCTCCGTCGGGTTGTTTGCGCAAATTTGGCAATTTGACCTCATCAACAAGTTTTTTGTTAGAATCTTTGTGGTAAAGTAGCAAATAATCGGCTACCAGATTTGCAAAATAGCGTTTCAAAGAAGTTTCTTTTACTGCCCCAGAAGAGGTTTGAACTTCGAAAACTTCCGTATAATATTGGTTAATCCTTTGGATAGACATTTTCTTGTTGATTTAATTTTTGTAGAACAGATTTTAATCTGTTCAGATAAAATGAAAGTGCAATTTGTTATTTTTTTTTGTGTTTTGCAACGAAAAAAAATGTTATTTTGCGTAAATTCATGTAACATACCCTTTAGGTGTGGTTAAAGATATTCCAATAAAAATTTGTCAGACTTATGTCGGACAGTTTTTTAACAAAACAATTTTTTTTTATGATATTTATTTTAAATTCAGAAACACAAATCCTTTGGTTTTTCAAAAACAACTAAGAAATGAGTGGAAATAGCTTTTTATTAAGTAGTGAAAATAAATTAGTTTACATTATTTCATTGCTATAACTCATTGATAATCAGAATTATTCGACACCTTCGAGATGTCTGATAAATATGCTCTCTTACTTATTTATAGAAACAAGCAGCTAAGATATAGAAAACAACAAAATTGAGTTTTTGCAAGTAAATTTTTAAGTTTGTCTTTCAAACGTTTAAATTATTTGTATTTTTGCTTAAATATTCTTAGTTGCTAGTGATCAAAAAAAATACATGGAAAAAATAAATTCCTATTGCTCAAAAATATTACTTTTTGGTGAGTATAGCGTGATTATGCACTCGATGGCGCTTTCTATTCCTTATACTTTATTTGACGGAAAGTTGGTCATCAAACACATTACAGATGGTTCTAAGGGCATTCAACAGTCCAACAGAGAACTGAAAGCATTTAGCGAATATCTGAAATTACAAACACAAAACGGCGAATTAGAAACCGATTTTGATGTCCTTTCCTTTGATTTTGATATTGCGCAAGGGCTTTATTTTCAGTCAAACATTCCGCAAGGTTTTGGAATTGGTAGTTCTGGCGCTTTGACCGCAAGTTTGTATGACCGCTATGTGTACGACAAAATAGTTTTGAAAGAAAAACCAACCAATGGCGAAATTTTGAAACTCAAAAAGATTTTTGGACAAATGGAATCGCATTTTCATGGATCGAGTTCGGGAGTTGATCCTTTGAGTTGTTATTTGCGAAAACCTTTGCTTTTTAAGTCTAAAACAAAGATAGAAATTGCAGAAATTCCCGATTTTAGCGGAAAAGGAGCAGTTTTTTTGCTCAATACCAGCCGACCACGCAAAACCGAACCTTTGGTAAACTTATTTTTGGAAAAATGCAGAAGCGAACATTTTGCAGATTTATGCAAAAATCAACTAACTGTTTATACCGATTCTTGCATTGAGGCTTTTTTGAGTAATAATCGAAATATTTTGTTCGAAAATTTGGAAAAACTCTCCATCTTTCAATTCGAACATTTCAAACCCATGATTCCAACTTTATTTTTAAAAACTTGGGAACATGGCTTACAATCAGGCGATTACAAACTCAAATTGTGCGGTGCAGGTGGTGGCGGCTTCATTTTGGGATTTACAGATAACTTCGAAAAAGTCAAAAATTCTTTACAAAATCATCAACTTCGAGTAGTTTATCGCATTTGAAAAAATAATTTTAACAATTTTGTAGTTTTTTGATCTGATTATCGTATCATCAACAAAAAAAATTGGTAGCTGATTTGTTTAATAAAAGTATCAACAAGATTGCCAAAATTTACTTATTCGATGTATTTTTATAAACTCTATTATATATTTTGCATTTTTATTCTTGTTTTTTGTTCAAAAGTAGCTTTTTCACAAGAAACTAGCTTAAAATTTAAGCAGTTTTCCGTAGAAGAAAGTTTGCCTACGAGCATCACTTATGCTTTGGCTCAAGATGCTAAGGGGTTTATTTGGGCAGGAACACAGGATGGTTTGGCGCGCTTTGACGGTTATAATATGTTGGTTTTTAAGCACAAACAAAACGATTCTACCAGTTTGCCGATTAACAATATTAGCAAATTGTTTATTGACAGCGAAAATAATTTGTGGATTGGAACTTGGGGCGGAGGAATTTGTCTTTATAACCCAGAAATGCAAACTTTCAAAACTTTTGACAACCAAAAAAACAATAAAAAAAGCCTAAGCGAAAACCGAATTCATTGTATTTTTGAAGACGAAAATAAAAATTTGTGGATTGGTACAACCAATGGTTTGAATTTGTTTGACAAAAAAACAGGTACTTTTGAACGTTTTTTTAACAAAAAAGGAGACAAAAATACCCTTGCCAACAATAAAGTTTGGACAATGGCTAAATCTGACCAAAAAGATCATTTTTGGATTGGCACGCAAAACGGTTTAAATCTTTTTAACACAAAAAGCAAACAATTTACCGTTTTCAGAAACGATTCTACTCAAGAAAATTCTTTGGTTCACAACGAAGTTCGGACTTTGTGGGCAGAGCCAAACGGTGATTTGTGGATTGGTACGTACAAAGGAATTGACCGTTATGAGCCTAAAAAACAGAAATTTGTGCATTATCCGCAAGTCAAAGATGCCATTAATTGTTTTTATAAAAGTTTGGATAAAAAATTATATATTGGAACACAAGACAGCGGTTTGGTGGTTTTAGATACCAGAAAACAGACTTTAGAAAGTTTTAAAAATAACCCAAAAGATTTTGAATCGATCAGTAACAACGACATCAGGAGCATTTTGCTTGATAAATTTGGAGTGCTTTGGATCGCTACCAGAAATGGGGGAGTCAATAAAGTTTCTATTACTTCGAGTGCTTTTCATCATATTTTTGCCAAACCATTCGATAGTAATACCCTTTCAAGTAATAATATACGTACTTTTTTGGAGCTAAACGAAAAACTATGGCTCGGTACTTTGGGCGGCGGGCTAAATCGCTACGATCCCAAAACAGGCATTTATACGGTTTTCAAAAACGACCCAAAAAATCCCAATTCTTTGCCCAACGACAACGTGAGGGCTTTGTGTCTTTCGAATGAACAAAAAATTTGGGTGGGAACAAGGCGTGGTTTGGCTGTTTTTGACGAAAAAAAGCAAAATTTCAGAATCATCACATTGGTTGACCACGAACAACACGGAATTTACGAAAATAGTATTTGGCGAATGTTTTTTGATAAGGACAACATACTTTGGATTGCTACAGAATCGGGTTTGTGCCGTTTTGACCCAAAAACAGAAAAATATGAACGTTTTTATGTCGAAAAACCAAATTTAGACGAAAAACTTTATCAAGAAAAAAATTGGATACAAAATATTTTCGAAGACTCTGACGGATTTATTTGGGCAAGTTTACGAAAAGGTTTGGCTCGATTTAATAAAAAAACACAAAAATTCGAAACTTTTGAACAAATTTCGGGCAGTAAATTGTTAGAAAAAATTGGTTTATATTTTACTCACGAAGACGAACAAAAACGTTTGTGGTTTGGTACATACAGTTTTGGAATATTTGTTTATGACAAAAAAACAAACTTTTTAAAAAATTATACTTCCGAAGATGGCTTGCCTAATGACGTAACTTATCAATTATTGGCAGACTCAGAAGGCTATTTTTGGGTGAGTACCAATCAAGGTTTAAGTAAATTTAAGCCTAGCAAAAACTTGGAGGACAAAATATATTTCAGGAATTACAAATATTCTGACGGTTTGCAAGGCAACGAATTTAATTTTGGGGCAGCCATGAAAAGCCAAAACGGAGAATTATATTTTGGAGGAATCAACGGTTTAAACCATTTTGATCCTGCTGAAATAGAAAGCAATAACGTTAAGCCTGAACTTGTGATTACAGATTTTCAAATTTTTGGCGAATCTGTTGGGAAAAGCAAAAATTATAAACATTTATTGCCCAAAAATATTACCGAAACCGAAAAAATCATTTTGGAATATGATCACAATATTTTTACTTTCGAATATGCCGCGCTACATTATGTAACGCCTGATCAAAATTTGTACGCCATCAAAATGGAAGGTTTTGACAAAGATTGGCACGTTGTAGGCAAAAGACGTTTTGCAACTTATACCAACCTCGATCCTGGAACGTATATTTTTAAGGTAAAAGCCTGCAACAGCGATGGCATTTGGAACGAAGAAGGAGCAGAAATAGAAGTAGTCATTACGCCGCCTTGGTGGATGACCACAATTTTTCGTTGTTTTGTGGTTGTTTTTGTGGTATTTTTTGCTTATTTTTTCTATAAAAATAGGGTTCGCCAAATAGAAACACAGAAGGAAAAATTAGCAGAATTGGTAAACCAACAAACCGAAGAATTGGCTGAACAAAATCAAGAAATTTCTCAAAAAAATGAGGAATTGAAGCAACAACATACTTATTTGGAAGACAAAAATGCAGAAATTAGTCTTAGAAGTCAGGAAGTGATGGCGAGCATTTCTTATGCGCAGCGGATTCAGCAGGCAACCTTGCCCGCAATTCAAAAATTTTCAGAGGCTTTGCCCGATTCTTTTGTTTTTTTTAGTCCCAAAGACATTGTTTCAGGAGATTTTTATTGGTTTTTTTTTCAAGACGATCAGCAAATTTTGGCAGTTTTAGATTGCACAGGACACGGAGTTCCTGGCGGTTTTATGTCTATGATCGGTACAAATTTGTTGAATGAAATTGTAAAACATCGAAAAATATTTCGCCCAGATTTGATTTTGAACGAACTACATAAAGGAGTTGTAGAATTTTTGCAACAAGAAGAAAGCAAAGTCAGCGACGGCATGGATGCAGCTATTTGTTGTTTGAAAAATACTGAAAATAAAATTTATTTGGAATATGCGGGAGCAAAAAATCCGATGTATTTTATTCAAAATGGCGAAATTGATAGTTTGAAAGGCGATAAATTTCCAATCGGGGATTTGCGTTATGGCAACAAAGAACGCCTGTTTACCAAACACGACATGATTTTGGAGCAAGAAACTTCATTTTATCTACTTTCAGATGGTTACGAAGATCAGTTTGGAGGAGAAAACGACCGAAAATTTACTCGAAATCGTTTTAAAAATTTGTTGTTAGAAATTTATGAATTGCCAATGGAGGAGCAAAGAAACCAATTAGAAAAAAATCTTAAAAGTTGGATCGGGAAAGGCTCACAAGTTGATGATATTTTGGTAATGGGCGTAAAATTGTTAAAAAATAAATAAAAATATGAAACTAATTTTGGGGCAAACCGCCAGAGATTTTAAGGTAAAAAATATTTATGGACAAGAAATTTCTTTAAAAACGTATTCTGAAAATGGAAAAAAAGTTTTATTAACTTTTTTCAGAAATACAGCTTGTCCGTTTTGTAATTTGAGGGTTCACGAACTCACCAAATCCTACGAAAAATGGAAAGACAAAATGGAAATGATTTTCTTTTTCGATTCCAAACAGGAAACCATTTTGCGCAGCACTTTTCATTCTGGAATTTCGCCAATTCCTTTGATTAGCGATCCGCAAAGACTTATTTATGAGGAATATGGCATCGAAAAATCTTTGCTAAAAATGATGAATACTTTTGTTCAAAAAGGTGCGTTTGCTTTAGCAGACCAATCTAAATCTTTGAATTTGGTAACGCCAATGACCAAAAACGACATCAGCATAAGTATTCCTGCCGATTTTTTGATCAATTTGGATTTCAAAATCGAAAATTTGCATTATGGAAAACATTTGGCAGACCATTTGGAAATATCAAAAATTAAAGAGTTTGCCGAAAAATAATATGAAAAAACTACTCTTTTTTATTCTAATAATTCATTTTTTTATGGATACGAATGCACAAAATTTTAAGTTAATGACCTACAATTTGCGTTATGACAACCCAAAAGACAGCGCGAATAATTGGCAGTTTCGCAAAGAAGAAGTAGCGAAAATGATCCAAAAACATAGTCCTGATTTGTTGGGAACGCAAGAAGGTAAAATAAACCAGATCAATGAGTTAGCAAATTTGATCCCTGAATATTTTTGGATAGGAGTGGGGCGAGATGATGGCAAAGAGTCAGGAGAATTGATGGCTATTTTCTACAAAAAAGATCGTTTAGAAATGTTGGATCATGGGCATTTTTGGCTATCCGATCAACCTGAAATCGCAGGTTCTCGTGCTTGGGAATCCGCTTGCGCGCGCATGGTTACTTGGGCAAAATTTAAGGACAAACAAAGCGAAAAAATATTTTTTCATTTTAATAGCCATTTCGATCACCAAAGTTCGAAGGCTCGCAAAGAAAGTGCGCATTTACTAAAACAACGAATTTCTGATATTTCACAGGGAGAATTTAGTTTTTTTACCGCCGATCTTAACCTGAATCCTAGCGATTCGGTTTATCCAATTTTGCAAACTTTTTTGAATGATTTTAGGCTTTCAGCAACAAAAGTACAACATAGAAATTCTACTTTCAACGATTTTGTCGGCTTGCAAGCAGGAGTTTTGATCGATTTTGTGGGAACAACCGACCAAAATATTAAAGCAAATTTTTTTGTTGTTGATGAAAGTAAAAAGGCAGATGGGCGTTTTCCTTCTGATCATTTTCCGATTGTGGTGGAATTGGTTTTGAACTAAGATTTTTACCAAAAACTCTTATAAGGTATCAAACCTTATAAAAGTTTTATGATTTTTTTTCAAAAAAAACTTTCAAAGTATCACCTTTATTAAACATATCGAGCAAAGCATTGATACTATTTTTGGCAATTTGCAACAGTGGATTTTTTTCGGTTTTTTGCCTTAATTTTTCATCTTTTTGCCTAAATTCTTCGGTTTTTTCTTGCGTAGCATCTTGTTGAATTCTGCCAATACTAATCCCTGTGGTTGATATTTTTTTGGTCTTAAAACCTTGATTTTCAAATAGTTGTTTTAAAGTTTTTACTGTGTAATAACTCAAATGTTCAGGATATTCGATCACCGTCCAGCTTTGTTTGAGATACAAGCGCGAAAGCGAGTCGAAATTGGGTGTGGTCAAATAAATCAAGCCATTTTTTCTTAAAATTTGTTTAAAATTTTTTACTTCTTCTATCGGATTATTGATGTGTTCTAAAACCTCAAAAGAAGTGATTATGTCAAAAAAATCGGCTTCGTAATTTGCGGGATTCAAAATTCCTTGTTGCATTTGGATATTTTTTTCTTCACATTTTTTGATGGCTTCGTCTGTAAACTCTGTGCCATATACTTGCCAGCCTTTTTTTTGTGCCACTTTCAAAAAATGTCCATTACCACAACCAATATCAATAATTCGATTAGTTTTTCTGTATTTTTCAAAATTTTCGAGCAGTTCCTCATAGCGTTTGATGGTAATTGGCGAAATGTCGTCTTGGCGTGAATAGCCGTTGTAATGTGCAATAAGTTCGCTTTGTGTAGGAATTTTTGAGCAAAAAACAAATCCACAGGAATTACATTTTTGCAAAAAAGCGTGTTCATAATTTTGCATAACGCTAAAATTATTGTGTTGACAAACCAGACATTTTTGGTGATTTTCCATCTTTGAGTTCAATTTTATGAGCTTAGATTTTTTTGTTTGAAAATATTTTACAATATTATTCATTTAATTTTATAAAAAATTGATTTTGAAAAATAAATGATTATATTTGGGGCAAATAAAATTTCATTACAGAAAATTGTTTTTAATAAAAACAAAGAAATACATTTAACAATTTTCTGACGATTCAAAACAACATTTTTAAATTAATGAATTATGAGTGAACAAGATAATAGACTAACCAGAATAGGTGTTTTCTACGACGGGAATTATTTTTTGAAAGTAAGTAACTATTACAATTACGAACACAGCAGAAAAGCGAGAATTAGTATTGCTGGTTTACACGACTTCATCAAAAATCAGGTTGCCAAACAAGAGAGCAAACACGTAAAAATGTGCCATGTGGTTGATACTCACTATTTTAGAGGAAGGCTAAACGCATTTGATGCAAAAGAACAAAATAAGCTTTATCACGACCGTATATTTGACGACATTTTAATGAATGAAGGCGTGGTAACCCATTATCTCCCACTTAAAACGCGTGCAGGTAAACGAGAAGAAAAAGGAATTGACGTTTGGCTTGCTTTAGAAGCCTACGAACTTTCTATTTACAAAAAATTCAATGTGGTCGTCTTGATCGCTTGCGACGGTGATTATGTGCCTTTGCTTAGAAAGTTGAATACTTTGGGAATTAGAGTCATGGTTTTGGCTTGGGATTTCAAATATATTGATGAAAAAACAGGTTTAGCAAGAGAAACCCGTACTTCACAAGAACTTTTGGAAGAAGCGACTTATCCTGTGGCAATGCACGAAATTATTGATAATCGCGTTTCTAAGAACGATCCTTTGATTAGCAATATGTTTGTTACCCACGACCAAATGCAAAGTTACGTACAAGCCATACCAACCACTTCTTTAGTGAATGGGGCGGTAGGAACGGTATCTTCAAAAGCGGATCTGGTTGCAAATGGAGCAGTCTTGAAAAGCACTTTGATCAGTGTAAAAAATGGGTATGGTTTTGTGTATTCACCGCCAAATAACCTGTTTTTTAGCTATGAAGACGTGATCAACGGAGATTTTAATGATCTCAAAGAAGGAGACGTGGTAGAATATACCATTGGTGAAAACGATCGTGGAGAGTATGCCAGAAATGTACGAAAGGTAAGTGTAGGAGCAAGTAATGGATCGAGTTCTTATTCAAACTCTAATTTTCATAATTCTAATTATTAATTGTTTATTACTCAACACTTTATAAAGGGTGTTGAGTAATTTTATAGAACTAGCTATTTTATTAGTTTAAAAAATAAAACTAAAAATCATAAACAAAATTGCAGAAAGACTTACACAAACAGGTAAAGTAAGTAACCAAGCCAAAGCAATATTTTTAAGCGTTGAAGCCTGTAGATTTTGCAAACCGCCACTAGCCACCATACTACCCGCAATTCCCGAAGATAAAACTTGTGTTGTACTCACAGGCAAACCAAAAAAAGTAGAAATTGCGATTGTCCCTGCTGCCACCAATTCAGAACTTGCTCCTTGCGCATAAGTCAAATGCTGTTTTCCAATTTTTTCGCCAATGGTTTCTACAATTCTTTTCCAGCCAATCGTTGTTCCTAAACCCAAAGAAACCGAAATAATGATCAGCACCCAACTAGGAGCAAAATCAGTATAATCTTTCATAGATTTTACCTCTTTTTGGATCATTTTTTCTTCTTTTTTGTCGAAGGAAACACTTGGAATATCCAGTAATTTGCCAAAATTTTTATTTAGAAGTAAAATATTTTTTCGGACTTGAAAACGACTTTCCTCTGGGAAAATAGGCAAATCGCCTGTTTTTTGAGAAATACTTTCTAGTTCAAGTACCGCTTTTTTACTTTTTTCCAAACGGTCTAAATCTTCTTTTTTAAAATCTTTGCCATCAATTTTTTCTATAAATGGTTTGATATTGGCAATATTGGCTTGCAAATTTTTTGGGGAAATATCGTTGTTAATGGCAAAATAAGTAGGCACGATGGCAATCAAAATCAACATTACTAAACCGACACCTTTTTGTCCGTCATTAGAACCATGCGTAAAACTGACTCCTGAACAAGTCAAAATCAGAATAGATCGAATCCAAGTTGGCGGTGTTTTTCCTTTTGGCGGTTCTTCAAAAAGTTGTTGATCTCGAACAATAATTTTTAACAAAAACATCATCAACATAGTTAAACCAAAACCAAGCAGAGGCGAAATGACCAAAGAAAGCCCAATTTCACTTGCTTTACCCCAATTTACGCTTTCTGCTCCTTCTACAATCCAACCATAACCCAAACCAACTCCCAAAATAGCCCCGATAAGTGTATGAGAACTAGAACACGGGATTCCGTAGTACCAAGTTCCCAAATTCCAAATGATGGCGGTGAGCAACAAAGCCATAATCATAGAAATACTTTGATGAATGTCTTGATTTACTAAGGTTTCGATGGGTAAAAGATTAATAATTCCAACTGCCACGCCAATTCCGCCTGCAAAAACTCCCAAAAAATTGAGAGAACCTGACAAAATAACAGCTACACGAGGTTTGAGTGAATTGGTATAAATCACAGTGGCAACTGCATTGGCAGTATCGTGAAAGCCATTGATAAACTCAAAAACACAAACGCAAAAAATACAGAGAAATAGCAGTGCTGATAAACCAAAGTCTAATCCAAACATAAATTTTTTTTTAATTAGTTAATTTTTCAATAAAGATTAGCTATAAAAATCGATTTGCCAAAAAAAATAGATTAACAAATTGTAACATTATTCACAAAAAATTAATAAATGGTTTTCTGTAAAATTAAACCCAAAAAGATCGCCAAAACATTTGCACAGAAGATCGGCTTTTTGCAAAAAATAAAGGCGCGATCAAAGCACTTATTCCCCAAGAAAGCAATGAAGCATAAGATGCACCCAAGCCACCAAAGTCTTTGATTAACAAGAAGTTAAATACAATATTTGAAAGCATTACTATAAGCGAAAAAATGCCTACCAAATGTTGATGTCCTTCAATAATAAAAGTTTTGGTACGAATAGAAACATGAAAAATAAAAATTGCAGACCAAACATGAACCGATAAAATATTGGCAGAATTTGCATATTTTTCTCCAAATAAAAGATCAATAATCAAATCAGATGCAAAGAAAATGAAGACAGAAAGTAGAACAGCAAGTGCGTTCATAAACCTAAAAATTTGTTGTAATTGCTTGTAATACAGTATTTTATCCGCAGAAAAACTAGCTGTAAGGCGTGGCATAAAAGATGCTCCCACAAAAACAGGCAAAAAATACCAAAGTTGCGAAAGGCTTGCCGCAGTCGAATAAATGCCCGCTTCATATTCGCTAGACAAATAAGTAATCATCACTTTGTCTATTTGCATATTGACTATCACAAAAATTGCTGAAAACATCAAAGCCCAAGATTGGGTAATTAAAGATTTTGCCAAATTTTTGTCCCAAATCCAGTCAAAAACAGAAAAACCTCTTTGTTGATAAATAAAAAAAAGAGCAGCAGATGCAAAGAAAATCTCGATACTTTGCGCCAAAGCAAAATAAATCAAAGGTTTTTTTAGGACAATAAACGCAATTTTAAATCCGCTTGCGATCAATAAACCAACAGTTTTGGAAATAATGGTCAGGCGTGATTGGATTTTTGACTGAAAATACATATCGATGCTTTCCAAAGATTGCGGAATCAAACCAATAGAAATCAGGGCAAGCAAAGTCAAACTAAGTTGATCTTCGGGATTCAATATCCATACAAAAAACAACAGGCAGGTGATGGTAAGCACACTTCCTGCCAATTTTAACACAAAAGTAGTTCCCAAAAGTGCGTTTTTGCGTTCAGGAGTTTTGATCAAATCACGGATAACGATATTGTCTAAGCCCAAAGTTGCAAAAGCTCCCGCAATAACGGCAATGGCAGTGGCGTTGTTTAGCAAACCAAATTGCACAGGCTCTAAATACCTTGCTACCCAACTACCGATCAACAAACCCGCCAACATTTTTAGCCCTTTATCCAAAAAAAGCCACATGACATTAGCCAAAATTTTGGATAAATCGCCTTGATTTTTGAGTTTTTTTTGCAAATCCTTCCAGAAAACCATTAGAAAATTTTGCGTTTTTCAAACCAACTGTCATTGATGGTAAGCCCAAATTTGACTTTAATGTATCTCTCATAAATCAAATTATAGTTGGTTGTTCCTCTTTTTCCAGCTTCTATGGCAATATTTAGGCTAGATAACCCTCTTCCGACAGGCAAAGAAAATCCTCCTGTAACTCCCATCTCTTCGAGTTGCACGTCATTTTGTAAAGGGTCTTTTAAAATGATTGGACTTTTGGAATAAAAAGCACCCAAACGATAAGAAACTCGTTTAAAATAACCGTTCAAAGCGTTCAAATTGGGAGTCCATTCGCCTCCGATGGCAATTTTATAACTTTTTCCTAAATCATTGGTACTGGTCAATCCTTTGTAGCTAGTCCAGTCTTGCATTTTGAAATCAATGCCAAACATATAATGAAAAGGTTTGTCAAAACTAATTCCAAAACCATAAGAAGGCGGAATGGTGATAGAATTTGCAACACTACTAAGTGTATCAGAACTAATGACCCCGTTGTCAGAAATATTTTTCTTTTGCAAAGACTCTAGCCTTTTTGTGCCAATAACTGCTTGCAAATCACTAACAAAACCAAAATTGATAAATTTGTTTTTTCCTACATTCAAATTATAAGTAAATCCATAACGGTAGGAAATATCCGAAAAATTGGTTCTGCTTAACTTTTCAGAAATATAAATGTTGTAAGGTTCATCAATTAATGACTGAAATTCGGTTCGAATTGCGCCAAAATTGTAATTCATTTGTCCGCCCACAGAAAAACCTTTGAAAATTTCTGTACCCAAAGAAAGATAAGCCTGTGTAATTCCGCCAGAGCCGTTGTAGGTATATTTGACAAAAGTAGGATTATTTGGCAATTTTTCTTCGGCAAAATCGGTATAATTGACCCTGCTGTAAGGCAATAAACCAATTCCCAAAGTAGATTTTCGGGCAACAGGAAAAGCAAAAGCCAAATAACCCAAATTCCCGCCTTGGTTGTTTTGTTTGGACGCAGCGGTTTCTAAACTTTTGGCTTCAAACAAAAAACCTGTGTCAAAAGTGGTCAAACGTTGTTTGCTCAACAAAGCAGGATTGGTCAAGTTGATATAGGCTTGGCTAGAATTGCTGATGCCAATTCCTGCCATACCTGCACTATAAAGCGAGCTTTTGTCCTGCAAATCGCCTAAACCAATGCGAGAATAAGGCGAATTGCCCGATTGAGCCGACAGCCGAAAAGCAAAGCAAATACAAAAAATAATGAATAAATAATTGCGGATCAAAAACATTTTTGAAATAGCTAAATTACAATGAATTTGCAAAATTAACTTTTCTGCGAAAATAATAAGCAATATGTTTGTTAATAATTCTAAATTTTGATTTTTTGTTAAAAAAGATATTTTTTTTGGGTTGGAAGTGTTTAGATAAAAAAATTATTTCTTGTCTAAAAACATATTTACAAAAAAGTGATAAATTTCAACTTCACTGCCTTCTCTACGGTATTTGCTAATTCCTTTTTTGAGGTCTGTAATATCTGATTCTTTTTCTTCAAAATTTCCAATTTGTGGATATTTGCTTTTTTGAAAAAATGGTTTATTGTTCAAATCATTGACATAGATTTTGTATTTGTTCCATAAATTAAGAAAATTTTTGGCTTGCGCATACACTACAATATAGTTTCGCTTATGTCCTTGTGTATCATAATTGTTAATCAATTTGAAAATATGCGTATCTATTATTTCTTTTATTGAACTTAAACGCAAAGCCTCGATAATTGAAAATTCGCCTGATGAACTATTTATTACAATATCTTTTTCACCTAAATCATTTCCCTTATGTGATATTCCGCCCCTTGATTGATCGGCAATTTCATAAATCATTTTTAAATGAGATGCTAAAACGTCATTGTAAGGATTTTCTTTTTCGTTGGGATTGTGTTTTAAATCCATCATATTTCTCAATGCTTTTTCAATATCATTGGTCAAATCTTCAAGTGAAATTTGTTTTTTGTCATTTTCAAATTTATCATTTTCATTAATTTTTCTGTCTTGGCTATATATAATTTTGATATTTTCCTTGCTATCAAGTTCATAAATCAAATTTTGGATTTTATTCAAAAGGCTTTGGTCTTCCGAATGACTTACACTTACTAAAATAGTTTTGTCTTGAAGATTAGCCTTAACAGAGGCATACAAGTTATTGTATTTGAAAAAAATACCATATTGCCACACACTTTGCACAGCAATATTTTCTGAACGAAAATTATTAAGCCGAACAATAAAACCCTGAATTATGCCATAATGCAAAAAAGTAAATTCATATTTTTCTGTATCAAAAACTTTTCCTTGCCAAAAATCTGTTAAACTTTCGCCTTCCTTTTCCGCAGGCAACAAGGCAGGAGCAATGTATTGGTTTTCAAATTTGTAACAAATTTCACAGGAAATCATAAAACTCAAAAACAATTCTTGTTCAGGGGTTTTATAATTTTCCCAAAACTCTTTTAAGTCTTCTTTGGTAAATTTGCCTTTGGCTTCTTTCAAACGATAATAGTATTTTTTCCTATCAAAAAGTGTATAAACCGCATCTATTGCCCATTGTTGATCAATGATAATTTTGTTTTCAAAAAGTCCTTCACGATAAAAAACTACACCCGAATCAGAAAGCCACGATAAAATCGTATCAGGGCTAATGGTTTTATTTTGACACATTTCTGTTACAAAATAATCATAACCAATAATTTTTTCCTTGTTTTCGATAAGTTTATAAATATCTTCTCTTTGCGCAATCCAATTTTTTGGTAATTGTTCTTGGCGCAAAGCCTCCCCGCTTTCTAGGGCATTTTCGATGGCTAATTTGAGTTTTTTGAAACCATTTTTTGCCCAATTATTTTCTTGCGAATCGATGGCAACAGAATCTAGCCAAATATCTGCATATTTTTGTCTTAAATTATTTTCGTTCAAATGATTTTTGATGCCATGTTTGATAGCTTTTGTCTGCACTACGATTGCCTTGCTACCTTTGCCCAAAACTGAAACATAATTTAGCCAATAATCTAAACCGTGATTTTGGTATTCGTTGATTTTGTTATTTTCTGTAATTTGTTGTTTTTCTGTTTGTTCGGTTTCCCAATCCCAAAGCACCAAAAACAACGCCCTTGTTTGCATAAACAAACGGTGCGTAGCGTGGTAAATATCTTGACCGCCAAAATCCCAAATGTTGATGTTATAAGGTTGTAAATCAGGATATTGCCTTAATTGTATGCACGCTTTACAAGGCTTGTTTTGCCTACATTTCCGTTGCCGATCAAAACGATTTTGAGATCTTTATTTTCGTCCCAACCGTTGTTTTCTCCGTCTTGGAAGTAGTGGCGGACTGTTTCTAAGCAATTATACAGATTTGTTTTTCCAAAAATATCTGTTGGAATTTCTTTAATTGGATTTCCGTATAAAAATAGGTTTTTTAGTTTAGGAAAATGATTTAGAAAATCAGAATAAATAGCAGAAATTTGATTATCAGACAAATATAGTTCCTTTAAATTAGTTAAACTTTCTAAAAAAGAAATATCTGAAATTTGATTATCTCTTAAATCTAAATATGCCAAATTGCTTAAAGAAGCAAGGAAAGAAATATCAGAAATTTGATTAAGAGCTAAACCTAAATGTGTCAAATTGCTTAAAGAAGCAAGAGAGGAAATATCTGAAATTTGATTTTCTCTTAAACCTAAGACTTTCAAATTGTTTAAAGAAGTAAGAAAGGAAATATCAAAAATTTGATTTTCACTTAAACTTAAATCTGTCAAATTACTTAAAGAGGCAAGGAAGGAAATATTGGATATTTGATTTTCGCTTAAACTTAAAGTTGTCAAATTGCTTAAAGAAGTAATGAAGGAAATATCAGAAATTCGATTATTCCACAGATTTAAATATGTCAAATTGCTTAAAGAAACAAGGAAGGAAATATCGGAAATTTGATTTTCGCTTAAACTCAAAGTTGTCAAATTACTTAAAGAAGCAAAGAAGGAAATATCAAAAATTTGATTTTCGTTTAAATTTAAAGATGTTAAATTACTTAAAGAAGCAAGGAAGGAAATATCAGAAATTTGATTTTTGCTTAAACTTAAATATGTCAAATTGCTTAAAGAAGTAATGAAGGAAATATCAAAAATTTGATTATTGTCTAAATATAAATATGTCAAATTGCTTAAAGAAGCAAGGAAGAAAAAATCAGAAATTTGATTAGAACTTAAATTTAAAATTTCCAAATTGCTTAAAGAAGTGATGAAGGAAATATCAGAAATTCGATTACCAGTCAAATCTAAATATGTCAAATTGCTTAAAGAAGCAAGGAAGGAAATATCAGAAATTTGATTAGAATTTAAGTTTAAAATTTTCAAATTGCTTAAAGAAGTAACGAAGGAAATATCAGAAATTTGATTACCAGCCAAATCTAAATATGTCAAATTACTTAAAGAAGTAAGGAAGGAATAATCTGAAATTTGATTAGAACTTAAATTTAAAATTTCCAAATTGCTTAAAGATACAAGAAAAGAAACATCTTTTAATTCACAATCACATAAACCCAAGCTAATTACTACTTGTTTGTCATTGAGTAAATAGAATTTATTTTTTGAAAAATCTTTCTTTTCATTCAATTCAAAACCCAAAACTTTTTCCAATTCAATAATCTGCTGTGGTTTTTCCATAATTTTTTTATGTAACATAGGCTCGTAGCCTGTGAGTTTTTACACAGGCTAAAGCCTGTGCTACATGGCAAAATTACAAAATAATTTCAATAAATCATTTGCAAATTTTGGCATAAAAAAAAGCAAGGCTTTTAAAAACCTTGCTTTCCAAACTAATTTATTTCTTCTTCATTGCCTTCCGCTATCGGATCAACGGCTTCATTGCTGATTTCTTCGATGCCCTCATCTACTGTTTCTTCCGCAGAATCATCATCTTCCATCACTTCCAAAACCACGCTTGGGTCTGAAACAATTTCTTCTTCTTCACTTTCATCACGAATGATTCTAGCCACAGACGAAATTTCGTCGCCTTCTTGTATTCTGATAATTCTTACGCCTTGCGTTGCCCTTCCCAAAACTCGCAAATCGGAAATTGCAAAACGAATAGACAAACCAACTTTTGTAATGATCATCAACTGATCGCTGTCTATAACTTCGTGAATTGCCACCAAACGACCTGTTTTTTCGGTAATTTTGAGAGTTCTTACGCCTTTCCCGCCTCTGTTGGTGATTCGGTAATCTTCAATAGACGATCTTTTTCCGTAACCTCTTTCAGAAACCACCAAAACCTGCGATTCTGGTCTAGAAATAACCACCATTCCGACTACTTTGTCTTCTTCTTGGTTCAATCTGATGCCTCTTACGCCTGCTGCCGTTCTGCCCATCGGTCTGACTGTGGACTCGTTGAACTGAATGGCACGCCCAGAACGCAAAGCAATCACCACATTGTCGTTTCCGCTAGTCAAACGCACATCTAGCAAAGAATCACCTTCGTGAATACTAATAGCATTGATTCCGTTTTGGCGAGGACGAGAATAAGATTTTAGACTTGTCTTTTTGATTACGCCTTTTTCGGTACACATAATCAAATAATTGCTGCTCACATAATCCACATCATCAAGGTTTCTTACGCCAATAACCGTCTGAAATTTGTCGTCTTTTTCCAAATTGATCAAATTTTGCAAAGGTCTGCCTTTCGAGGTTTTGCTACCTTCTGGCACTCTGTACCCTTTGATCCAAAATAATCTGCCTAATTTGGTAAAAATCAATAAATAACTGTGGGTAGAAGTTACAAAAAGGTTTTCTGTAAAATCCGATTCTTTGGTGGTTGCCCCGCGTGAGCCTGTTCCGCCTCTGTTTTGGGTGCGATATTCGGAAAGCGGTGTGCGTTTGATGTAACCTTCATGAGAAATCGTAACCACAATTTCCTCCTCCGTAATCATATCTTCTACGTCGATGTCGTCTGTGCTGTGAATAATTTGGGTGCGGCGAGCATCTCCGTATTTTTCTTTCACTTCCAACAATTCGGTTTTGATTACTTCCATTCGCAAGCCATGATCTGCCAAAATATTTTGGAAATGTGCAATCATTTTTAACAATTCATTGTATTCACCTTGCAATTTTTCGCGCTCCAAACCTGTCAAACGTTGCAAACGCATTTCTAAAATTGCTTTTGCTTGTAATTCTGAAAATCCAAATTCTTGCATCAAAGCAATTTGAGCTAATTCTGAATTTCCTGAAGCTCTAATTAAAGTAATAATTTGGTCAATCACATCTAAGGCTTTGATCAAACCTTCTAAAATATGTTCGCGCTTTTTGGCTTGATCTAGGTCAAATTGGGTTCTTCTGACAATAATTTCGTGGCGATGATCTACAAAACATTTGATCAATTCGATCAAACTCAAAACCAAGGGTCTGCCTTTAACCAAAGCCACATTATTTATCCCAAAAGTAACTTGCAAAGAAGTATATTTGTATAAATTGTATAAAACTACAGACGAATTTGCATCTTTTTTGAGTTCGTACACAATCCTAATTCCTTCTCTGTCCGACTCGTCTCTGATGTCCGAAATGCCCTCGATTTTCTTTTCGTTTACCAACTCAGACGTTCTTTTGATCAAATCTGCCTTATTGACTTGGTAAGGAATTTCGGTTACAATAATGCTTTCTCTGCCGTTTTTGGCGGTTTCGATGTTCGACACAGAACGCAAAATAATTTTTCCTCTGCCTGTTTCGAAAGCGTTTTTAATGCCTTGATAACCATAAATAATGCCTCCTGTTGGGAAATCTGGGGCTTTAATGTGTTCCATCAGCTCCAAAGTGGTAATGTTGTTGTTGTCAATATACGCCATGATTCCGTCAACAATTTCAGAAAGGTTATGAGGAGCCATATTGGTTGCCATTCCCACCGCAATTCCCGAAGAACCGTTTACCAACAAATTAGGAATTTTCGAAGGCAAAACAGTAGGTTCTGTCAAAGAATCATCGAAATTTGGTTGAAAACTAACTGTATTTTTGTGCAAATCTACCAACATTTCTTCGGCAATTCTACGCAAACGCACCTCCGTATAACGCATCGCCGCAGGACTGTCGCCATCCACAGAACCAAAATTTCCTTGTCCGTCGACCAACATATAACGCAAAGACCAATGTTGCGCCATCCTGACCATCGTGTCATAAACAGCTGTATCCCCATGTGGGTGGTACTTTCCCAAAACTTCTCCTACAATTCTAGCCGATTTTTTGTGGGCTTTATTGTATGCTAAACCGAGTTCGTCCATTGCATAAAGTACGCGTCTGTGAACGGGTTTTAAACCATCACGAGCATCGGGCAAAGCGCGCGAAATAATGACCGACATCGAATAATCGATGTAAGCCACTTTCATTTCTTCCTCGATATTGATTGGAATGATTGTTTCCATAATTTCCTTTGTTAAATCATCAAAAACAAGGTTTTTTATTTAGAGCCTTATTTTTTTGTTGATAGCACAAAGTAACAAAATTTTTGGCGCAAAACCTATCTTTTTTATTCCTTTTCTGTTTTATTTTTGATTTTTTTTGAGAAAAAGGAATAAAAAAGATAGTGTTTCAAATTTTTTTAGAACTGTTCTCTCAATATCTCTAAATTCATGATTTTGGAAAGTTCGTCCCTAGCCTCCAAAATTTGGGCAGGCGTAGTTTCATACAAATTATTGCCAATTTTGTTAGTTAAAGCCTGAATTTGAGTGTCAGAAATTTTACGCGTAGGATTGTGTTTGAGCATATTGATAAAAGCAACTGCCTCTGAAAGTTGATGATTTCTTAAAGCATCATCTAAAAAATCTTTTCTTGATCCGTTCAAATAAGAAATAGCAGTGCTGGCAATGATTTTTTCCCATTGTTCTCTGACCGTTTTGATGGCTTCATCACGAATATCAAGTTTTTTTGCAGCAATCGCAGCCCTACCTTTCAAAAAACCATCGTTCATTATTAGGGTATTGCATTTGAGCATCGCATCACGCGCAGAAGCATATTTGGCAAAAAATCTTTCGCCATCTTTTACCAAAGGAAAAGTTTGCGGTGCGCCAAAATAACCAAAAGATTCGTCCCAATGATGTTCCATTTGTGTTCCTTCTCCTACGGTTACAGTCAAATTATCCACATTCATTTTGTCAGACTCCAAATAAATGCTTGTAGCTTGATAATACAAAACCGCACCCATCAACCCTTTTTCTATGGTTTGGATATGCTCAAATCCTTTTTCGTCGCAAAAATATTTTTTTGATCCGTCAAGGCTAGTAACCACACCTGCTACTCCATTTTTGCCCGCAGTTTTTGATTGGCTAGTGCTTGCCAAAGCACGCATATAATTCTCAAATATTTGTACATCCGCAGGAGCGCATTTGTCTTTCAATTTTTTTGCGTAAACCTTCGCAAACGGATTGTTTGCATTGTCGAACATATCCAACATTTTTTTTGCATCCAAACTCTGTCCGTTGTTTGCCAATTTCATGTAATTGGTAAGTTCTGTAAGCATATCTAAGCGTTCAGTTTGACCGCTATAATTTACATTTTTAAATTCTGTATAAGATTTTGGAACAACTAAAGCAGGAACTGCCTCTTCATTTTTTGCACAAGAAGTGCCTAAAAAACTGCCTCTTCATTTTTTGCACAAGAAGTGCCTAAAAATACACAAAAAAGGACAATCGTCCAATTCAATAAAGATAAATTTTTCATAAATGTTTTTTTTATTTTTATTTAGACTTATTCTAAATAACGTGCAAACTTAGCACGTAAAAAAATAAAAACAAAGAAATTTTCGAAAAAATAAAAAATAATTTAAATAATTTCCTTAAAAAATGTTTCTTTTGAAAATAAATTATTGTCAGACATTTGTCGGACAGCACTACCAAATACTGAAGTTGTTTGCTTGATCATTTTTGTTTTCACACAAAAAAATGTTTCTTTTGAAAATAAAT
>RDXG01000201.1 GCA_004292785.1 Bacteroidota bacterium | reverse complement strand
AAAATTTATTATCTTTAAAAAAATTCACACATAAAAAACATTTTATCATGTCAGATAAAGAAAATACAGAAGATTTAACTTTTGATGTTTTGATCGAAATCCCGAAAGGAAGTAGAAATAAATATGAATATGATCCCGAATTGCGTTTGATTCGATATGATCGTATGATTTTTTCGTCTATGCACTATCCAAGTGATTATGGTTTTGTGCCTGAAACTTTGGCAGAAGATGGCGATCCGCTTGATGTGTTGGTTTTGGTTCACGAATCTACTTTCCCAGGTTGCGTGATTAGGGTTCGACCTATTGGCGTTTTCCACATGACCGACGAAAAGGGACCTGATGCAAAGGTGCTTTGCGTACCCATCAGCGATCCTATTTGGAACAGCATTTTTCATCTTAGCGAAGTAAATCCGCATTTGAAACGTGAAATTGAACACTTTTTTGAAGTTTACAAAGATTTGGAAAACAAAAAAGTTTCTGTTGGAGGTTGGGAAGACGAAAGCAAAGCCCGCCAAATTTATCACGAATGTAAAGAACGTTACAAAGTGATTCAATCGGAACGAGAACGTTCTAAATTGATCAAATTATAAGCAAATCTATAAGGTTTTTCAAAACCTTATAGATTTAAATTTTTGCAGTTAAAAATATTTTTTGCGAAAAAAAACAAAAAATAGTTGTAATTCAAAAAAATAATTAACTTTGCAAATTAAATAGCGTGCGTAGTTCAATGGATAGAATATCAGATTTCGGCTCTGAGGGTTGAAGGTTCGAGTCCTTCCGTGCGCACAAAGGCTTTAATTTGTGTTTAAAACATATTAAAACCAACATTTTTTTATTAAATAAATTATCTACTTACAAAACCAAAAAATCAATGTTCAATAGACCTGTGCGAAAAAACACAGAAGAACCTTACCGAATCAATGACAAAATTAGAGTTGTTCAGGTAAGACTCGTCGGTGATAACATAGAACAAGGCGTTTATCCAATTAAACAGGCTTTAACTATGGCAAAAGAGCAAAATTTAGACTTAGTAGAAATCTCTGCCAAAGCCGATCCGCCTGTTTGCAAAATTATCGACTATTCTAAGTTCAAATATGAGCAAAAGAAAAAACAAAAAGAGTTGAAGTCGAAATCTCAAAAAAGTATCATCAAAGAAATTAGGTTTGGTCCTAATACTGATGACCACGATTTTGAATTTAAACTCAAACACGCCGAAAATTTCTTGAAAGAGGGCAATAAGGTGAAGGCATACGTGCAGTTTGTCGGTAGAACCATTGTTTTTAAAGAAAGAGGCGAAATTTTGTTGTTGCGCTTTGCACAAGCCTTAGAGAACATTGCCAAAGTAGAAGAATTACCGAAGTTGGAAGGCAAGCGAATGATTTTGTCTTTGTCGCCAAGAGTAAGTGTTCCAAAAGTGGTTGCAACGCCTGCTGCAAAAGCACCTGCACCCAAAAAAGATGTGAATGAAAAGTAATTTTAGAACGAAAGTTTTAAAGTTTTTCAGATAAATGTTCATTAATCGTTAGAGCAATGCCAAAAGTAAAAACCAATTCCAGTGCTAAAAAACGTTTTCTCGTTACTGGAACAGGAAAAGTGAAAAGAAAGCACGCTTTCAAAAATCACATTTTGACTAAAAAAGATACCAAACGTAAGAAAAAATTAGCTCTTGCGGGTATGGTTCACAAATCAGATATGCGCAGAGTAGAAGGTATGTTAAATATCTAATACTTTTCCGTTTCAGATTTTCAAAAAAGTTATTGTTACACTAGATATTTGGTTTACTAAGCACCCGAAAGGGACACCAAAAGTCAAAAAACTACAAAATTATGCCACGTTCAGTAAATTCCGTCGCTTCTAGGGCTAGACGTAAAAAAGTGTTCAAACTTGCCAAAGGTTATTGGGGCAGAAGAAAAAATGTTTGGACAGTTGCCAAAAATGCGGTTGAAAAAGGTTTGCTTTATGCTTACCGCGACCGTAAAGTGAAAAAAAGAGAGTTCAGAGCATTGTGGATCACTCGTATCAACGCTGCTGTTAGAGCTTTCGGAATGTCTTATTCTCAATTCATGGGAAAAACAAAAATTGCAAATATCGGCTTAAACCGCAAAGTTTTGGCAGATTTAGCAATGAATCACCCAGAAGCCTTCAAAGCGATTGTGGACAAAGTAAAATAAATTTTGCAAAAAGCTATCTTAGGATAGCTTTTTGACTTTTAAATCAAAAAAAATATCCTCCCCGTTTTTTATTTTAATTGATTAATTTTTGTAAATTGATCACCTAAAACCATAAAATCTCTAATGACAAATTTCCGTTTTTTAATCATTGCTTTATTTTTGTCGATGACTATTTTTTCTTGCAAAGAAAAAACCGATGAAAAAAGTATAGCAAGTCAGCTTGCAAAACCTGAACTTGTTTTGCAAAAAGCACCTGTTTTTAATCCTGATTCTGCCTATTTTTTTATAGAAAAGCAAGTTTCTTTTGGCACAAGAGTCCCAAATACTGCCACTCACGACCAATGCGGGGCATATTTGGTACAAACGCTTAAAAATTTGGGACTCGAAGTAACTGAACAAAATTTTGAGGCAGAGGCATATAACAAAGTCATGTTAAAGTCCAAAAATATCATTGGCACGTACAAACCAGAGGCAAGCAAACGTATTTTATTGGCGGCACATTGGGATACTCGCCCTTTTGCAGATCAAGATGATGAGCGAAAAACTGAGCCTATTTTGGGAGCAAATGACGGAGCAAGTGGAGTAGGAGTGATTTTGGAAGTATTAAGAACCATTCAAGCAGACAAACAGTTAAATATTGGTGTGGATGTCATTTTTTTGGATAGCGAAGACTACGGTCAGCCCGAAAATACAGGCGAGCATCAAGACGATTCGTGGTGTTTAGGGGCGCAATATTGGGCAAAAAACCGCCATAAAGCCAATTATTCGGCATATTTTGGAATTTTGTTGGACATGGTAGGCACGCAAAATGCAAAGTTTTATAAAGAAGGGACTTCCAGAAATTTTGCGCCGACTGTAACCGACAAGATTTGGGAAATTGGCGAAAAATTGGGTTATTCCGACTTTTTTATCCAAAAAAATAGCGGTGGAATTACAGATGATCATTTGTATATCAACAAAATTGCGGGCATTCCGACTGTTGATATCATTGATCACGATCCAAATTCGATGTCTTATTTTAACCAATATTGGCATACGCATGACGATAACATGAAAATTATTGACAAAAAAACTTTGAAAGCCGTAGGACAAACCGTTTTGCAAGTGCTTTATAATGAACAAAATACAGTAAATTAATGCAGAAGATAAACAAAATATTCATTCTTTTTTTATTCTTCGTTTTTGCTTGTAGCGAAAAAAAAGTTGAACAAAAACAAGAAGAAATTAGTCAGCAGGATTCGAAAAAAGAGGAAGTAATTCCCACAAAAAACATTTTATTTTTTGGAAATAGTTTGACTGCAGGCTACGGTTTGGAAATTTCTCAAGCCTTTCCTGCTTTAATTCAGCAAAAAATTGATTCTTTAAAAATGCCTTACAAGGTCGTAAATGCAGGTTTAAGTGGCGAAACTACGGCGGCGGGCAAAAATAGAATTGATTGGTTGTTGCGTCAGCAGGTAGATGTTTTTGTATTAGAACTTGGAGGAAACGATGCTTTGCGAGGAATTCAACCTTCGGAAAGTAAGAAAAATTTGCTGGAAATTATTGAAAAAGTGAAAGCAAAATATCCAAATGTTAAAATTTTGTTGGCAGGCATGGAAGCACCTCCAAACATGGGAGCAAAATTTACTTCTGAATTTAGGGCAATTTATACGGAAATTGCAGAAACTCAAAAAGTTGCAAAAATTCCGTTTTTGCTCGATAAAGTTGGTGGAATCCCAAAATTAAATTTACCAGATGGCATTCATCCAACTGTGGAAGGACACAAAATTGTGGCAGAAACGGTTTGGAAATATTTGAAAGAACTGTTGTAGAAATAATGTAACACAGGCTTTAGCCTGTGATTTACCTATTATCAGGTTTTTCACAGGCTAAAGCCTGTGCTACATTATTTATTTCTTTTTTGTAGCTTTGGGTTTTGCCTTGCTTTCCGCTTTTTCTGCTTTTGGTTTACTTGCCTTTTTGGTGGTAGTTTTTGCCTTTGGTTTGCTTGCGGCTTGCTTTTTGGTTTTGGCTTCTGCCTGTTTTTTCTTGCCTTCGGGCATGGCGGCGGCTAATTCTAAACATTTTTCCAAACTAATTTCCGCAGGATTTTCTCTTAATTCTTTCGGAATTTTTACGTTCAAAGTTCCTACGGCAATGTATGCTCCCCATCTGCCATTCAAAATTTTTACATCAGGATTTTCTGTAAAATCTTTGATAAGTTTGTTGGCATCTAAATTTCTTTTTGCCTCAATAATTTGTACGGCTTCGGTTTCAGAAACGGAAATTGGATCGTGTTCTTTTCCCAAAGAATAAAATATACCTTTGTGGCGAACATAAGCGCCAAATCTTCCGATGGCGGCAACCATTGGCTCGTTTTCGTAAAGGGCGATCTCTCGCGGTAATTTGAAAAGTTCTAAGGCTTCTGACAAACTGATGGTTTCTAAAAATTGTCCTTTTTGTAAACTTGCAAATTTTGGTTTTTCAGGGCTATTTTCGTCTGTAATGCCGATTTGAACCAAAGCTCCATAACGCCCCAATCTTGCAATGACTTCTTTGCCTGATTTTGGATCGATGCCCAACACTCTCGAACTTTTTACTTCGCTGCGTTCTACTTGTGTTTGCGTGGCTTCTACTTTGTCGTGAAAGTCTGCGTAAAAAGTGCTTAACATTTTTTGCCATTGGGTTTTTCCGTTGGCAATTTGGTCAAATTGGGTTTCAACTTTTGCCGTAAACTGATAATCCATAATGGTTTCGAAATATTTAACCAAAAAATCGTTTACAACCATTGCGACATCTGTTGGAAAAAGCTTTGCCTTTTCTGCGCCTACAATTTCAGTCAATATTTTTGAACCAATCAAATTATTTTGCAAAGTCAATTTTTTGTATTTTCGTTCTTTGCCTTCTCTTTGATCTTTGATTACGTAACCTCTTTGTTGAATCGTCGAAATAATTGGCGCATAAGTAGAAGGTCTGCCGATGCCCAATTCTTCCAATTTTTTTACCAAACTAGCTTCTGCATAACGTGGTAAAGGTCTTGAAAAACGTTCTACGGCATTCATTTGGTTCAAATTTAGGACTTGACCAATGTTTAGCGGTGGCAACATTCCTTTATTTTCGTCTTCTTCGGACTCGTCTGCGGAAACATCAATGTAAACTTTCAAAAAACCTTCGAACCTAATGACTTCGCCTGTGGCGATCAAATCTTCGGTTTGTGAAGAAATATCGATGGTTGCGGTTGTTTTTTCGATCAAAGCGTCTGCCATTTGTGAAGCGATGGCGCGCTGCCAAATCAGTTCGTACAAACGTTTTTCGTTGTCGTCATTTCCTGCTTGTCTGACCGCAAAATTGGTTGGTCTGATGGCTTCGTGAGCTTCTTGTGCCGAATCGGAATGGGTTTTGTATTTTCTGACTTCGACATAATTTTGCCCAAAAGATTTTGTAATTTCTGCTACAGCCGAATTGATTGCCTCTTCTGACAAATTAACCGAATCAGTTCTCATATAAGAAATATGTCCTGCTTCGTAGAGTTTTTGTGCCAAAGTCATGGTTTGAGCCACCGAAAAACGCAATTTTAAGCTGGCTTGCTGTTGCAAAGTTGAAGTAGTAAAAGGCGGTGAAGGCGATTTTTTTCGCGGTTTTTTCTCTAAATTTTTGATGGTAAAAATTGCGCTTTTGCATTTTTCCAAAAAGTCTAAAGCATCTTTTTCGAGTTCAATTTTTCGGGCTAAAACGGCTTCTAATTGTTTTCCATTTTCCAAATCAAACAAGGCACTGACTCTAAAAGTGGGTACGGGATTAAATTTTTCTACTTCTCTTTCACGTTCTACGACCAGACGGACTGCCACAGATTGCACTCTGCCTGCCGATAAACCTGATTGTATTTTTTTCCAAAGAATTGGCGAAAGTTCAAAACCTACCAATCTGTCTAAAATTCTGCGGGCTTGCTGTGCATTTACTAAATCTACATCTATTGTTCTCGGATTTTGTATGGCTTTTACGATGGCGGTTTTGGTAATTTCCCTAAAAACAATTCTTTTGGTGTTATCTTTTAGTCCTAATGCCTCTTTCAAATGCCAAGAAATAGCTTCTCCCTCGCGGTCATCATCGGTTGCTAACCAGACTGTTTCCACGTTTTTGACCAAACTTTTTAGCTCGTCAATAACTTTTTTCTTGTCATCAGTAACTATATAAGTCGGCTTAAAGTTGTTTTTAACATCAATAGCATTATTTCCTTTGGTTAAGTCTCGAACATGACCAAAACTAGATTTGACCGTAAAATCTGCTCCCAAATATTTCTCAATAGTTTTTGCTTTCGCAGGCGACTCGACAATGACTAGATTTTTTTGCATTTTAGATGATTTTTTTGATATAAAATTTGATACAAAATAGGATTACGTAAAAATTTGATTTTCGATTAAAAAAATCATTTTTTTTATTTGAACAACGAAACAATGACTTTCAAAAAACGTGCAAATATGCAATAATTTTTTTTTAAAAAGCAAATGCGTATTTGACTATTTTATAGAATGGGTTATGAATGGGCTAAAATCATTGATTTTTAATTTTTAGACGCTTTCAAAAACATTGCTTTCAAAAGCGTCTGAAAAATTTTAGAAATTGACTTTTGTTTATAAATAATCTTCTTTTGCCAATTTGCATTTCATGCGCAATTTTACGGCTTTAATTTGATTTTTGACCAGAAAATCCTTGTTTTCGTGATCTTCGTCGACGCATAAAAAAGCAGAATTGACTATTTTTGCCATTTGCAAATAAGTCATTTTTTCGGGTTCAAAAATTGCTTTTCCAACATATTTTTTCGCCAAATGACTTGTTTTTTCGATGGTGTCTTCCACAAATTTGTTTTTGGAACTATACAAACCTTTTTCTACTTGATTCAAATGATCCCTAAATAACAAATTGATCGGAATTTGGTATAATTGATGATTTTCCCACGTTCCTGTCAAGAAAAATACCAATGGTTCGTAATTTTCAGAAGCAGAAATTTTGGTAAAAACTTTTTTTGCTATTGCCAAAGAATCGTATTTTTGGCTGGTAAAACCGCCCAAAATGATGGCAACTTTTTTTCTTTTGCTTTTTTCTTGCAAATGATTTTCTAGTTTTGCATCAAATTCTTCTAAAAAATTTCTAAGAGAATGCCCACGTTTGCCCGAAAAA
Organism: Bacteroidota bacterium; assembly: GCA_004292785.1. Classification (GTDB taxonomy): domain Bacteria; phylum Bacteroidota; class Bacteroidia; order Cytophagales; family Thermoflexibacteraceae; genus RDXG01. Next base: position 29,650 of record RDXG01000201.1, on the reverse strand, counting down.
ACTCTTTGTTGCAAAGAAGTTCTGATCAAATAATTGATGGTTTGAGTCGCAGAAAAGCCAATTTCAGCAAATTGTTTGAAAATAAAAGAAGTTGGCGACATTCCTGGAATGGTGTTTGGGTCTTGCAAAAATATTTTTTTGTCCGCAGTCAAAAAACCATCTATTCGGACATAAACATTAAAGTTTAGGCTTTCAAAAACTTTGCTTGCTTCCTGCTGAATTTTTTTGATGTCCTCGTCTTCGGTTTGCATCACAATTATTTCCTCGACATCGTTGGTTTGGTATTTTGACGCAAAATCGAAAAAACCTTTGTGTTTGATAATTTCGGAAGGCAACAAAGAAATTGCTTTTCCATTTTCGTCTTGAATAACCGCACAAGTAAATTCTCTGCCATGAATGAAATTTTCAAACATAATTTGCGATTCGCCTTCGGTGGAATAAATTACGGCAGAATTTTCGGCATATTCAAAATATTCGTTGAGTTTTTCCAAAAGTGCAGCAGGTTGTGCAAAAACAATTTCGCCCAAATCTCCTCCTAATTGCGATTGATCTTCGAAAACCACAGGCAAACCGATTCCTTTGCCCAGATCACAAAGATCGTTCATAAAATTAATTTTCTCTTTATAATTGAGTGTAGTCCATTGTTTTTTTTGAATTTCTTTGCTAAAAAAACATTGATTTACACCTGCTACAAATTTTTCTAAACTGTCTTCGCTAACAATAGAAACACCAATAGAAGAGCCTTGATGCGGTGCTTTGATCACGATTGGCAAGCCTATTTTGCTTTTTATTTCCTCGAAATAATCGGCTTTATCTATGTATAACCAATCTTTTCGGTTTAAAGTAAGAAAAGTTTTTTCTTGTCCGTTTACTTGTCCAATGAGTGTATTTTGAACCACTTTGTCAATGCCAATAGCAGAAGCCAACATTCCACAACCCGAATAAGGTATGCCCAACCATTCGAGTAAGCCTTGCAAACTTCCATCTTCTCCATGCGGTCCGTGCATGGCAATAAAAGCAAAATCGATGTGTTTTTTTAAATCTTGAATGTGTAATCGAGTACCAATTAAGGCAATATTTCGCATCAATTCACTTTCCGATGGTTGGCTCGATTCGATGTAATATCGAAAAGGCGATTTGGAAATAAGCGCAAGAGGCGGATAAAAATCACGGATAGAATTTGCGTAAATATATTGTTCGTCAAGAATAATAAAATTGCCCAAACTATCCACAAAAATAGGTATCGCTTCAAATAAAGCCCGATCCAAATTTTCATAAACCGTTCTGCCACCTACAAAAGAAATTTCACGTTCACGCGAAATGCCACCAAAAAAAATTCCTATGCGTATTTTGCCCATAAATGATTGTTTTGTTTTTGCAAAAATATAAAAAAAATTAGATTAAAAAAGTATTGTAGTGCGAACATTTCTGTTTGCCCAAACAAAAGAAAACGAACAAGAATGTTCGTTTTACATTTTAAAGATCAACTCGATTTACTTTCACCACTCCGTTGATGTGTGCAAGAGTTTCGATCAAAATATCAGCCTCTTTTTTGTCATGAACAGTTAGCGAAATATCACCTTCGAACACGCCGCCGTTGCTCATAAAATTGATGCCTGTCATGTTTACTTTCATTCGGCTGATGACTCTGGTTACGTCATTAACCAAACCCACGCGGTCTGTGCCAATGATTTTAAAACTCAATTCAAAAACCTGTGAAGTGTCGGAAGCCCAACGCGCTTTAATGATTCGGTAACCAAAAGAAGCCATAATATCGACTGCATTTGGGCAATTTGTTCGATGTACTTTTATTCCTTTGGCGGAAGTGGCAATGCCAAAAATATCATCACCTGGCACAGGATTACAACATTGCGCCAATTTGTATTCTATTTGAGTTTCATTTTTACCAATAATGAGTTCATCGCTTTGGTTTTGCTGCTTCATTTTATCCTTGAATGTTTTGGCATCGTCGGCAATGAATTTGGTGCTATTTTTCTGCTCCTCGTTGTTGTCTTGGAAACGTTTGATTTGTTTGTGATCAATGATTCCTTTGCCAATCTGAAAAAACAAATCTGGTTCTGATTTGACATCAAAATAACCCATTAATTGCAAAACAATTTCTGGGGAAAGCGTCAATTTCATTTGTTTGAGCTTTCTGTTCAAAATTTCTTTGCCTTCAAGAATTACTTTTCGCTGATCGTATTTGAGGTATTCTTTAATTTTGGCGCGCGCCTTAGAAGTAGTAACAAATTTTAACCAACCATCATTGACTTTCATTTTGGTAGATTTCAAAATTTCTACCTGATCACCGTTGGAAAGTACATGATTTAAAGGAACTAAACTTCCGTTTACTTTTGCTCCCATGCAATGCGAACCAATTTGACTATGAATTTCGAAGGCAAAATCCAAAACCGTAGAACCGCCAGGAAATGATTTGAGATCACCGTTTGGCGTAAAAATATAAATTTCGTTTTTAAACAAATTTGCCCTAAAATCTTTGAGCAATTCGAGTGCGGAAAGGTCTTTGTTTTCGAGAGTTTCGCGTACTTTTTTCAACCATTCTTCGATGGCGTGATCGGCGTCGCTTGCTCCTCCTGTTTTTTGTTTGTATTTCCAATGTGCTGCCAAACCTTTTTCGGCAATGTCGTCCATTCTTCGGGTTCTGATTTGCACTTCAACCCATTTTCCCATGTCACTCATTACGGTTGTATGCAAAGATTCGTAACCGTTGGCACGCGGAAAACTAATCCAATCTCTGGTTCGTTCTGGGCTTGCTTTGTAGTTGTGGGTGAGAATTGCATAGATTCGCCAACAGTCTTCGCGCTCTTGTTCTATTTGTTCGACAGGCGAATTTAAAATGACTCTGACCGCAAAAATATCATAAATTTCTTCGAAAGAAATGCCTTGATTTTTGATTTTGCTCCAAATAGAATGAATGGATTTGAGTCGGTGTTTGATCTCAAAGTCAAAGCCTGCTTCTTTTAGTTTGTCATCAATGGGTTTGACAAATTTTTTGATAAATTTTTCCCTTGCATCTTTGGTTTGTTCCAGTTTTTCCTGAATTTCGTAAAAATGTTGTGGATCGGTATATTTCAAACATAAATCTTCGAGTTCAGATTTGATGTTATAAAGCCCTAATCGGTGCGCAAGTGGGGCAAAAATATATTGCGTTTCAGACTGAATTTTGAGTTGTTTGTCTTTGGGCATATTTTCCAAAGTACGCATATTGTGCAACCTGTCGGCAATTTTTACAAACATTACCCTGATGTCTTCGGTAATGGTCAGAAGCATCTTTTTGAAATTTTCGGCTTGTTCGGATTTGCCTTTTTCAAAAGCTCCTTTTACTTTTGTGAGTCCATCTACACAACGCGCTACCCGTTCTCCAAATATTTTTTCAATATCAACTAACTGAAATTCAGTATCTTCGACCACATCATGAAGCAAAGCAGCAATGATTGACGTAACCCCAAGTCCCATATCATCAACCACAATTCTAGCCACCTCCAAAGGGTGATAAATATACGGCTCACCAGAACGTCTGCGGACTGCTCCGTGTGCGGTGAGCGCCAAATTAAACGCTTCTCTTATCCTGCGAGAATCTTGCTTGTCCTTAATTACAGGGGCAGCTCTGCGAAGTAAGTGGCGATAACGTTTCAAAATCTGCTTCTTTTCAGGATCGGTGAAGCCGTCTATATTGCTTGTATTATTGGCTATCATCGGATTTTTTTGAACAGGCTGACCAATCAGCACTTCTATTGGTTTGGGAACTAGCGATTCCATAAGAGAATATTTTTATGTGATTTATATATTGTTCATTATCAGTAAATTATGTTTTTTGTCTGCGATACGAATTTAAGTTAATCATTAATTTATAAAAATAAAAATTTTTGACTAAAAAATAAATTTTATAAAAATAAATAATACCAAACAAGATCAACAAAAATTAAAATATTCTAAAATATTTTTCTAGTTTTGTCAATTATAAAGATTATTAGATTTTAGTCAAAATAATCATTAAAATTTCTAATTTATTCAAGAGCATACAAAACTGATGAAAAAAATATTTTTAGTATTGGTCTTATTATTTTCTACTTTTTTGGCACAAGCCCAATATCCTTGGTGGTTTTCAGGGAATAATTTTGGCAAAAATAGAATCCAACATCAAAGTTTTGAATGGAAATATTTGCTTACCCAAAATTTTGAGATTTATTTTTATGGGGAAGGTTTAGAAATTGCCAAATTAGCAGCTCAATATGCCGAAAGCGATTTTTCGAAAACGATTGATATGGTGGGTTATTCGCCTTATAATCGCATAAAAATTTTTGTTTATCATTCCACCGTAGAGTTGGATCAAAGCAATATCGGGCTTTCACAGCAAGATTTTGCTATTGGCGGACAAACCGATTTTTTCAAACCCGAAGTAGAAGTGGCGTTTACAGGTCATAAGGCTTCTTTCAAAAAAATGCTTACACAAGGCATCACCAATGTTTTGATCGCCCAAATGATGTATGGCGGAAACCTCAAAGAACGTTTGCAAAGTGCTTATTTATTGGTTTTGCCAGAATGGTTTTTGTCGGGAGCTTCGGCTTATACAGCGGAAGGTTGGAGTTTGGAACTTGACGATTATATGCGAGATATGCTATTGAACCGAAAAATTGTCAAATTGTCAAATTTGGAAGGAAAAGATGCGCAAAGGGTAGGGCAGTCCATTTGGAATTTTGTTGCAGAAGAATATGGCTCGTCGAATGTGGCAAGCATCATGAATTTGACCAGAATTGTTAGAGACGAAGAAGCAAGTTTTAGGAATACTTTGGGTTTGGAATTTGATGATTTTCTGAAAAAATGGAAAAATTATTACCTCAAACAATTTGATAGTTTAGAAAAAGATCACCAAAAGCCCAATGAACGCCAAAAATTGGAATACAACAAAAAAAATACTTTTTACAATCACGTAAAAATTCAGCCAAAAGGCGAATGGGTTGCTTATACCGAAAACAAAAAAGGGCGTTATCGGGTCAGACTTAAAAATTTGATCAGCAAAGCTGAAAAAACTATTTTTTCGGGTGGATATAAAGTGATTAATCAAGATTTTGACTTAAATATTCCGCTTATTTCGTGGAAAGACAATGAAACTCTGGCAATTATTGATGCAAAAAAAGGCAAAAATACACTTTGGTTGTATAAAATTGGTCAAAAAGCAAGAATTGAAAGGGTTTTTAATGAATTTGAACACATTGAAGACCTAGATGTTTCAGATGACGGAAATTGGTTGGTGATGAGTGCAGAAAATCATGGAAAAAGCGATATTTATGAATACAGTTTGGTTTCTAAGTCAATTAACCAACTTAGCAATGACGAATATGATGATCTACACCCGCATTATTTACGCAATTCGAGAGATGTTGTTTTTACTTCGAATCGTTTGAATGATAGTTTGGTTTTCTTACAAAAAAATATCGAAATTTCAGACCGATTTAATATTTTTTTGTATAAAAGTCAGGAAAAAAGACTTCAAAGAATTACGAATACTTTGAGTAATGACAGCAAACCTTTACCAATTAACGAAAACTACATTTTGTTTTTGAGTGACCAGCGTGGAATTGTCAATTTATTTCGCTACGATTTGACAGAGCAAATTAGCACACAGATTAGTAATTTTGAATACAGTTTGCAAAATTATGATTTTATAGGCAAAAAACTTGCTCAAATTATGTTTTTTAAAGGTAAAGATCAAATTTTTGTTTCCGATTTTGATGTTAATCAAAGCTTTTTTACCCAAAAAACAGTTCGCCAACAAATTTTGGATTTTAGGCAGTTGAGCATAAATAAAGCAAAGAAAAAAAATCAGGAGAAACAAGAAAAAGAGGTAGCCAAAAACAAAGAAATTGAAGTAGAAGAACCCAAAATTGACAGCATAAAAACTATTGCTGTGATGGTTGATGAAGTAGATACCGACAATTATCAATTTGATGCTACCATAAGCAAGCCAAAACGCAAAAAATTGCTGAAAGATTATAATCCTTTGGCACAAATAGATCAATATAATGTGAATAAATTAACCAGTTTTGGCAACCCAAAAAGTTATGAAACACAATTTGGAGTGGCTAATACCAACTTTTATCCTGTCATTGATCCGTTGAGAGATTGGGGTTTGGTTTTGGAAGGAAGCATTAGTGACGTGCTTGAAAATCATAAGGTTAAGGCAGGAATTTTCAATTTTACAAATCTTGCAAACAGTGCAACTTATGTCGAGTACGACTATTTGAAAGGCAGATTTGATTATCGTTTTAGGGCAGAGCGAAGTTCTTTGCGCAAAGAATTTCAGGCTTTTGCGCAGCGTTATGTGTTAAATAAGGCAATTGCTTCAATTACCTATCCTTTGAGTGTGGCTTCTAGTTTAAGATTTTCGCCATTTTTGGCAAGCACTTCCTTTTCAGTATCGAGTCCTTTTGTGCCAAATATCCAAAGTATTCCAGATCAAAATGTGTCTTATGGTGGTTTTAGTGCCGAATTTATATTTGACAATAGTGTGGTTACAAGTCTGAATATGATGAACGGCATTAAATTTAAAGTTTCTTATGAAAACTATACAGGTTTAGGAAAAGACGAAAAAAGTTTTGGTAATCTTGCTGTTGATTTGCGAGTTTATAAACAATTAGGGAGAGCTTTTATGTTTGCAAGTCGTCTTTCTTATGGTACTTTTTTTGGAAATTCTCGTAAAAATTATCGTTTGGGTGGCATGAGTAATTGGATTTCGTTCAAAGAAGACCCATTGCCAAACAAAGACCCCTTGTATCCAAATGCAAGTTTGCCCGCTAATGATTATTCGGATTTGTTGTTCACACAATATATTACAGGTTTGAGAGGCTTTAATTATAACAAATTGTTCGGAAATAATTATATTTTGTTCAATGCCGAAATCAGAATGTCTATTTTGCCTTTGTTAAAAAATGTGGGACTTACTTCTAATTTTTTTAGAAACCTTCAATTTATTGCCTTTACAGATGTGGGTTCTTGTTGGACAGGCGTGAGTCCGTTCAACCGTGAAAACTCTTTAAATACGATAGAAATTGAAACCAAACCTTTTTTTGCAAAAGTATCTAATTTCAAAAATCCTTTTTTGATGTCTTATGGGGCAGGAGTGAGGACAACAGTTTTGGGTTATTTTACAAAATTTGATGTGGCTTGGGGAGTTGATGATCAAATTATTAGCTCTGCACAATATTATTGGACTTTAGGTTATGATTTTTAGTGTTGTTTGTAGCACAAAATTAATGTTGTGCTACAAAAAAATAGCTTTTCGAAATCTTTTATTTCTTTTGCGTTGTTATTCTACTTTAATTTTTCCAAATTTGCCTAAAATTTATCTGTCTTTTCATGCAAGCTATCAGTCGTTTGAAGGAATTACTTCGAACACCCAAAAAAATTGTAATTACCACACACCAAAAACCTGACGCAGATGCCTTAGGTTCTTCTTTGGCTTTGTGGGGCTATCTGAAAAAATATGGACATCAGGTGCAGGTGATCACGCCTACTGACTATCCCGATTTTTTGGCTTGGATGAACGGAAACGATCACGTCATTCAATACGATCAAAGCCAAAAAAGTATGGAAATTTCCAACAAAATCATTGCGGAAGCCGAAGTGATTTTTTGTTTGGATTTCTCGGATTTGAAAAGAATTGAACCCATGGATAAACCCATTCGATATGCCAAAGCAACCAAAGTTTTGCTTGACCACCATCAAGGAAATACCAAATTTGCAGACATCGAATTTTGGGACGTAAAAGCGTCTGCCACCGCAGAATTGGTGTACGATCTGATCATCGACATGGGGGACAAACATTTGTTAGACATTCCTATTGCAGAAGCAATTTATGCAGGCGTGCTTACTGACACAGGTTCGTTCAAATTTCCTAGCACTTCGCCAAAAGTTCACATGGTGATTGCCGATTTGATGACGATTGGAATTAAAGCTGCCCAAGTTCATCGAAATATTTACGATAATAATTCTGTGGACAGACTCAAATTTTTGGGTTTTGCTTTGCAAGAAAAACTAATTGTTAAACCTGAATACAAAACCGCTTATTTTGCCATTACTTCGCAAGAACTTCGTAGTTTTAACCACAAAACAGGTGATACTGAGGGAATTGTAAATTATGCACTTTCTTTAAAAGATATTTGTTTTGCAGCAATTATGATGGAAAAACCAGACTGTATTAGAATTTCTTTTCGTTCTTTTGGTAATTTTTCGGTTAATGAATTTGCAAACAAACATTTCAACGGAGGAGGACATAGAAACGCAGCAGGAGGGAAGTCTATGTTGAGTTTAGCAGAAACAGTTGCCCAATTTGAACGTTTATTGCCAATTTATCAAAATATTTTGTTAGAGGCTTAAAAAAGGATTTTATTTTTATTTTATTTTTTTATTATGAAAAAAATACATTTTTTTGTTGCTTTGCTTTTAATGATGACCTCTTGTTTAGGTGAGCCAGAACTTCAAAAACGCTTGGATCAAGCAGATTCTGCGATCAAAGATTATTTGACTAAAAACAATTTGAATTCAAAAGCCATTCAAAAAACGGCAGGAATTTATTACATTCCCCAAACAGTTGGCACAGGAAAAGAAGTTTCAGCCGACGAGGTGGTCGAAATTTCTTATTCAAGTTACTTATTGAACGGTTTAAAGTTTGCCCAAGATACCAGCTATTCTTTTCAACCTAAAACAGGAGCTTTTTTTGCGGGCATTGCAGAGGGAGTTACCTATACCAAAGTTGGAGAAAAAGCCCAATTTATTTTGTCGCCTAATTATGCTTTTGGAAGTAGTGGAGGGGCATTGGGAGGAGTGAATATCCCCGCTTATTCGCCTGTGAGAGTAGATGTCGAGGTTAAAGCCTCGCGAAACGAGAATGAACAAAGAATTTTTGAGGAGGAGAAAATAAAAAAATATTTGGCTGCCAAAAAATTAACTGCTATTCGTTCTGAAAACGGAATTTATTATGTCGTAACCCAAGTAGGTACAGGAGATAAGCCAAAAGAAGGAAATTCTGTAACTGTAAAATACACAGGAAAATTTTTGACTGATTCCAATTTTGATACTGGAAATCTAACGATAGTTTTAGGAGCAAGATCGGTTATTCAAGGTTGGGAACAGGGAATTCCTCTAATGAAAAACGGAGAAAAAGGTATTTTACTTATTCCTTCTTTTTTGGCTTACGGAGCATCAGGAAATAATGGCATTCCGCCATATACCCCTTTGGTTTTTGAAATGGAATTGCTTAGAGTTCAATAAATATCAACCTTTATAAGTCTTTTAAACCTTATAAAGGTTGATCAAAAATAAAAATATATGCAAAAATATGTTCATTTTATAGATAATATAAGTGAGTTTTTTGGCAAAGTGGTGGCATGGTTTTCTACGATAATGGTAATTTTGGTTTGTACTGACGTGCTATTGCGTTATCTGTTGAACGAATCCAGTGCTTGGGTAGTTGAATTGGAATGGCATTTATTTTCGCTGATTTTTTTGTTTGGCGCAGGTTATACACTTCGTCATGATCGCCATGTAAGAGTTGATGTTTTTTATGCACGTTTTTCAGCACAAACGAAGGCTTTGATCAATTTATTTGGTACTATCCTGTTCCTTTTTCCACTTTGTATAATCGGAATTTATAGTTCTTGGAATTATGTTTTAAATTCTTTTTTCATGAATGAGGTTTCTGCCGATCCAAATGGTTTGCCTTTTCGTTATCTGATAAAGGCTTGTATTCCTTTGGGCTTATTTACCTTATTATTGCAAGCTACTTCTTTGATTATAAGCTCTTTACAAGTTATTTTAAAAAAATAAAATTATTTGACAATGAAAAAGAAAATAACTATTGAAGATAGAAAAGCAAGAATAATAGGAGTGCCGTTGGTAAGTATTTTGATCCTTTTTGCTTCTCATTCAGACAAATTTTATGCAAAGGATTGGGCATCTTTGTCGGGTCATATTTGGATATGCACCTTAGCTACTTTTTCAATTTGGGAGGCAAATCGTGCCATTTTTATTCAATTCAGAAGATTATTTTCTTTAAATCAAACCAAAAAACGCATTATTGGTCAAGCCTTGCTTAGTTTGATCGTTACTTTCTTTATTTCGATAACTTTGGATTATATCATTTGTCCACTATTTTATCCTGAAAAAGCCACTATGCCTTTTTTGATGGGTTTTAAACAAAGTCTCATTCCAACAGTAATCATCACTTTAATTTATGAAAGTGTTTATTTTTTTGAATCTTGGAAAGAAAATGTAAAACAAACGGAATCTTTGGCGCGCGAAAATGTACAATCTCAATTAGACGCACTAAAAAATCAGCTCGACCCACATTTTTTATTCAACAGTTTAAATACACTTGCTTTTTTAATTGAGGAGGAAAATAATCCTGCTCAAGAATATTTAGAACGACTTTCTGATGTTTATCGTTATGTGTTGGTCAATCGCAACAAAAATACGGTAAGTTTGGAAGAAGAAATGAATTTTTTGGAGTCTTACATCTTCTTAAATAAAACCAGATTCAGGGAAAATTTACAGATAGAAAACCTAGTCCCAAAAAATATGTATCAACAACAAATAGCGCCTTTGAGCCTACAAATGCTGGTCGAAAATGCAATCAAACACAACGTTGTTTCCAAAGAAAAACCTTTAAAAATTAAGATTACACAGGAAAATGAACAATATGTTTCCGTAGAAAATAATATTCAACAAAAGACAATTTTTGAAAAATCTACAAAGGTTGGTTTGCAAAATATCATAAACCGATATGGTTTGCTCACCAAACAAGAAGTAGAAATTATTAAAAATACAGATTTTTTTAAGGTCAGAATCCCTTTGATTTTTTCTTAAATGGCATCTATAAAATTTCTCACAAGTCAAAATATATACCAAATTTCAGAGATTATAAAAATACAAAATTTTGGCAATGACAACGAATCTCAAACTTTATATTTTTGTAAACAATGGCTCGAAAATCAGCAAATTTTCAGACTTTTTACTTCTGGCTCGACAGGCACGCCCAAAGCTATAGACATTCGTCGATCACAAATGGAGGCTAGCGCTCAAGCCACTATTCAAGCATTAAATTTAGAAAAAAATGACACAGCTTTTATATGTCTAAATACCAATTTTATAGCAGGAAAAATGATGCTGGTGCGCGCTTTGTTGCTAGAAATGAATATTTTAGTGACTGATCCTTCTTCGAACCCCTTAAAAAATTTTGATTTTACTTTCAAGTTTGCAGCCTTTGTTCCTTTACAAATACAAACAATTTTAGAAGAAAGCCCCGAAAAAGTTGAAATATTAAACCAAACAAAAGCCATTATTTTGGGAGGAGCTGAAGTAAATCTCATTTTAGAAAAAAAATTACAAATTATAAAATCCCCCGTTTTTTTGACTTATGGAATGACAGAAACTGTTTCTCATATTGCTTTAAAACGTTTGAATGGTCAGGAAAAACAATCATTTTTCCAAATTTTACCAAATGTTCTAATTTCTCAAAACGAAAACGAATGTTTGGAAATTCAAGCACCAATGACCAATTTTGAAAAGATACAAACCAACGACAGAGTAAAAATACTTGACTCTAAACGTTTTGAGTGGTTGGGAAGAATCGACAATGTGATCAATAGTGGAGGAATAAAAATTCAAATCGAGGAGTTAGAGCAAAAAATAAATCTTTTATTAGTAAAAAATAATTTTTTTCACAGAATAATGATTTTAGGAAAATCAGATGAAAAGCTAGGTCAAAAATTGATTTTGATAATTGAAAGTAAGGTTTTTAGTCAAGAAACCGAAATTTCTTTTTTAGCACTCTTAAAAAAGAAATTGAATAAATTTGAAATCCCAAAACAAATTTTCTACTTAGAAAAATTTGCCCAAACGTCTACCAATAAACTAGATCGGAAACAAGTTTGCTTAGACATAATTTCTAAATATCAAGATAAATAAACTCTATGTATTTTATTTTTATTTATCAGCGTAATAATAATTTAACTTTTAACAATTACTACGTACATTGATAATTTAATCTTTGACTTTTTACAATAGTAAAATAATAATAAAAATTTTATTTTTTTCACTTTATATTCTTTTTAATTTTTTCTTTGTATAATTTTGTCTGTTCAAAAAATTAAAACCATAATGAAAGTATTAAAATTTGGCGGCTCTTCTGTTCAAAATGCAGAAAGAATACGTAATGTTGTAAATATTGTAAAATCTGACAAAGAAGCTAGAGTAGTAATTTGTTCAGCTTTTGGAGGTATCACAGACCAGCTGATTAAAATAAGCAACATGGCTGCAAGTTCTGATGAAAACTATAAACGAGAATTAGAAAAAATCGAGAAAATACACTTAGATGCTGTACGGTCTTTGGTTGATGTCAAAAAACAAAGTAGCGTTTTAGCACAAGTCAAAAATACTTTAAACGAACTAGAAGAAGTATTTTTAGGCATTTTCTACGTCAAAGAACTAAGCCTGAGAACCTTAGATTACGTATCTGGTTTTGGAGAAAGACTTTCTTGTTATATTGTAGCAGAAGCCTGTAAAGATGCACAATTAGATGCGCAATATTTAGATGCTCGCAAAGTAGTCAGAACCAATGATCGTTTTGGAGAAGCAGAAGTAGATTTTGAAATCACTAATCCACAAATTCGCCAATATTTGGCACAAAATCCTGCTTTACAAATTGCAACAGGATTTATAGGCTCTACGATTAATGGAATTAGCACGACTTTGGGTAGGGGAGGTTCAGACTATACTGCCTCTATTTTTGCAGCAGCTTTAGAAGTTGATGTTGCGGAAATTTGGACAGACGTAGATGGTGTTATGACAGCAGACCCGCGAAAGGTAAAAAAAGCGTTTTCTTTAGACTCTTTAACTTATATTGAAGCTATGGAAATGTCGCATTTTGGGGCAAAAGTTATTTATCCGCCCACCATGTTGCCTGCCATGCGAAGCAACATTCCGATCAGCATCAGAAATACTTTTAATCCTTCTTTCAAAGGAACAATTATTAGCAACAAGATAAATCCAAACGGAAAAGCTATTAAAGGCATTTCTTCTATTTCTAACATTGCTTTGCTAAGAGTGCAAGGCGGAGGAATGGTAGGAATTGTAGGAATTTCTTCTCGTTTATTTGGGGCAATCGCGCGCGAAAATATCAACATAATTTTGATCACACAAGCCTCTTCTGAACATTCAATCTGTTTTGCAGTCAAGCCAGAAGATGCAGAAAAAGCCAAATCAACCATCGAAAAAGAATTTAACCGAGAAATAAAAGAAGGTGATTTGGACAAAGTTATTGTCGAATATAATTTGTCGATCATTGCTGTTGTAGGCGAAAATATGCGCAAAACTGCAGGTTTAGCAGGCAAATTATTTTCGGCTATGGGCAAAAACGGAATCAGCATTTCGGCTATTGCGCAGGGTTCGTCTGAACTCAATATTTCTTTTGTGATCAAAAAAGAAAATGAAAGTAAAGCCCTAAATGCTTTGCATCAAACTTTTTTTGTGTCTGATGTAAAAACTTTAAATGTTTTTATAACGGGAGTTGGTTTGATTGGAAATACATTGATTAATCAAATTATCAAACAAAAAGATTACTTGCTCAAAGAATATAATTTAATCTTCAAAATTATTGCTCTTGCAAGCAGCAAAAAACGCCTTTTCTGTCCAGATGGAATAAATGAAAATACTTGGAAAGAGGATTTAAACAATTCAGAATATAATATGGACATGGATTCTTTTGTACAAGACATGACCGCTTTGAATATGTTAAATTCTATTTTTATTGACAATACTGCCAGTAAAATAGTTGCAGAAGCCTACGAAAAAATCTTAGCTTCGAGCATTTCTATTGTAACACCAAACAAAATTGCGGCTTCTAGCAATTACGAACAATATTTGCGTTTGAAAACAAATGCTAAAAATCACAACGTAATTTATTTGTATGAAACAAATGTTGGGGCTGCTCTACCTGTGATTAGTACACTTAGAGATTTGGTTAGTAGTGGAGATAAAATTATTAAAATAGAAGCAGTGTTGTCAGGGACACTATCGTATATTTTTAATAATTTTGACGAAACTAAGAAATTTAGTCAAGTAGTCAAAAAAGCAAAAGAATTAGGTTTCACAGAACCTGATCCGCGTGAAGATTTACGTGGTGCAGATGTTGCAAGAAAAATTTTAATTTTGGCAAGAGAAGCAGGTTTCCCAATGGAGTTTAATGATGTGGCTATTGAAGGTTTTTTACCTAAAAATTGTGATGAAGCTCATTCTGTTGATGATTTCTTTGCAGAATTAGAAAAAACCGATCAGGTTTTTGAGCAAATGCGTTCAGAAGCGGCAAAAGAAGGAAAAATTTTACGCTTTATTGCCAAACTAGAAAATGGTAAAGCTATTATTTCTTTGCAAGCTGTTGATCAAAAACATCCTTTTTATTCGCTTTCTGGTAGTGATAATATCATTGCTTTTACTACGACTCGTTATCCTGAACGCCCTTTGGTAGTCAAAGGATCAGGTGCAGGTGCAGAAGTTACTGCTGCAGGTGTATTTGCGGATATGATTCGAGTGGCAAATTATTTGTAAATACTAAATTTATATTTGATTAAAAAAGTCTATAAAATTTAAAATTTTATAGACTTTTTTAATGATTTTATTCTGTGGATTCTATTGATTTTTCTTCTGCTTCCGTCAAATTTTTTGCAGGAATTTCGCCTTTGTCCACAATATCCAACAAACGTCTGTATAAACGTGCAATAATTAACATCAAAACTCCTAAAAGCAAACTAGATGCGAGTTGATATTCAAACTTAAGTTTCCAGAAATCCCAAACAAAGAATTTCACCAAAATAAATGCAAAAAGAGCCAAAGCATTCACCCTAAAAATCTTAATTTTGGTTTTTACACCCGCCAGCATCATTCCAAATGCCATCATTGCCCACAAAATAGCAAAACCTACACGGTGCGTATTTCTCAAAAGTTTGACCATATCGTCGCCTGTTTCATAAGTAAGAAATAGAATTAGATTTTCCAATTCTATACTTGCATAAAAAACAAGGATTATTGAAATATATCGTATTAAGTTTTTGAAATAACCAGATTCTTCGCCAAAACGTCTGAAAATGTCTTTGCCAAACAAAACCATAGCTATCAAAACCAATAAAATATTAACATAATGAATCATAAAAGGCAGAGAATCTCCGCCATTAATTAAGTGTTGATCTCGCAATTCTAGCGTATTGTAATGACCATATATAATGTAAGAACCAATAATTACCCACATCATTATGTCTGAAATATTGTGCAAACGTGTAATATTGGTGCGTTTGCCAAAAAGCCAAAGCAGAATAAAAAAAGCAGAATTGAAAATTCCAACCAACAAGCGAGCAAAAGAAGGACTCAAAAGTGTATGATAATTAAGTTCTATATTGCCAATTAGCCAAATAGTAATAATAATTGTCCCGCCCAAAATACTGGTATAAGATTCTACACTAACTCCCAATAAAATTTCGCTTTTTTGATCTTTTAGCAAAAAATAAATTGAAGCAATCATAGAAATCATGGTTATTGCACTAGCTAAAACCGCATCATTAAAGAAAAAATTTTGAAATCCGCCTGAGTAAGTGGTCAGCCAATCGTGCAAAAGCATTGCCAAAGACAAAACCATAGTTACAGGAACAGCATCTCTAAAATACTTCATGCCATAACGTTGAGTCAGCACCAAAAAAAGCACAGATTGAGTTGCCCAATAAATATTGAGTTGCGATCTTTCCAACAAAGAAACTGGAGCAACCAAAACGAGCATTGAAACTGCAATCATTTGTAGATAATTGCCAATATTGCGATCTGCATATTGATTTTGAAAAACAATTAAAGCAAAAAAAGCATAAAATCCGCCAAAAACCATGTTAAACGAACCAAAATGTTCGACTAACAAATTGCCTTCTTGCAAAAATTGATACATGGTCAAATAGAAAAATGCTGTATTTATCCAAAAAATCAAATATTCTAATGATTTTACTTTGAAACTGTCGCGCAAAGCACTGATCATATTTACACCAAAAAATGTAAGAAAAAAGAAAATGGTAAATGAAAAACCACTCTCAAAAAATCCTTCCATTCCAATTGGATTTCGAACTACCCAAACTCCAAAAATTAGCAAACTAGCCACAAACAAAGGCGTAATGATAAATTGCCAACGAAAACGATAATTTATTCCTAAAAAAACAAGATTAAAAACACTTGCATAAACAAACAAAACATCATGGTGCAAAGAACTGATCCCTGTCAAAATAGGAATTGCATAAAAACTGACAAATGACCACCACAAAATTTCTTTGCGTTGATAAGCAAAAACCAGCCTCACCGAAGCCAAAAGAATGGCAATATTCAAATAAAAAGCAGTTTGAGGGTCAACAAAATGGTAAGAATGTTGCGTTAGATAACTTGTATAATACAAAATTCCCAAAGAAGCAATAAAAGCCATCGGACTTGCAAAACCTTCTTTTTTTCGAAAATAAAAGCCAATACCAGCAAATAAACTTGCTACAAACGAACCAATGAATACACGCATTTCTTTGCTGATATAACCTTCACTAATTCCATGACGAATCAAAACAATAATACTAATCGTCAAAATTAGTGAACCAATAACTGTTGTCCCTTTTTCTCCGATCAAAAGCTCAAGGTCTCTTCTTTGTTTTTTAAGCAAATTCATTGCCTCTTCCTGATAATTCCTTTTTTGGGCAATGACTCGCTGTTTACCAATTTTATCAATGGGTTTGTCCGAATTATCATTGCCTTTAGAAACATGAACTACCTTTTTTTTCTTTTTTTTGCCTGTTTTTTTCTCTTCTTTTTCATCAGCTTTTCGTTGCTGTTCCAAAGACTGCAAACGATACCACTCAATCGACTGCCTCAATTCCTCATCGCCTTGCGTGAGATCGCTTTGAACAAGCAAAAGTCTATATTCGGCATCTTCTTCTACGGCAGAAAAATCTTTTCCGTCATGAAGTGCCTTCCGATGTTCTTTAATTTCTTCTTTAAAAGTTTCCAAGCGATTCGCCAAATCTTCTGCATTAGGATTTGCGTCTTTGTTAGGTTCTTGGTTCATGAAAAAGCTGTTTTATTTACAATAAGCTATATTTGACAAATATCTAAGAAAAAATTTGAAATAGCTAAGAATTGGATTAGAAATTTTTTTGTTTGTTTAAAAATTATTTTAAATTTGAAAAAAATAATTTTTTTTTAATTTTTTTAACCAAAACGAAAATGTATAATCCAAAAGATGTATTTGAACAACCCGAAAATTATGTTCAATTTTTGATCTCAAAAGATTTTGAAGGGCAATATTTTGATCGAAAAGAAATTGTTAAACCTTATAATAAAAATAAATTTGATGATGTAAAAAAAGGACTTAAAGAATGTATTTCTGCGTTTGCTAACTACAATCAGGATGGAGGTTTGATAGTTATTGGAATAAACGATAAAACTTGTGAACCCACAGGAACGGATCATCTTACAGAAGAACAAATAAACAATTTATTTTCGATTTTACAAAATGACATTCGAAACCATGCCACAAAAAACAAGGTTCTTAGAATGAAAAATTTTGATAATCAAGACGTTACGATTTATTTGCTTTATACTTCTTACACAGAAAATGCGATCTGTGAAACCAACGAATCCTTAGCCAAAGGCTGGAAACGAGCAGGAAAACAAAATTTGCTTTTATCAGAAACAGACAGGCAACAGATTTTAAGAGACAAAAGAGTTTTGGATTGGGAAAAAACAGTAAGCCAAGAAGAATTTGAACAGGAAGCAATAGATCAAAAAGTATTACAAGATTTTAGAATTTCCTTTTTAGAAAGCAGAAACGCAGAAGGCATTTATTCCGACAAAGAAGTTTTATTATTAGCAAAAGCAATTAAAAAAGTACAAGAACTTTTTTATTGGACAAATGCAGGTTTATTGTTTTTTGAAAAAAATCCACAAGGAATTTTTGCACAATCTAAAATACGTTTGTTGCGTTATGATGCCCTGATTGAGGAAAATATTGAAATAGGCGAAACAGATTTTGACAAAACTTTTTATGGTTCTTTGCCATCAATTATTCGTCAGATTCGTAAATTTGTGAGAGAAGGTGCATATTTTAAATCTTATGTATTGAGAAAAGAAGGAATTTTGACACATCTAAACGAATATCCAATTGAAGTAATAGACGAATTGATAGTAAATGCGGTCATACATCGAGATTATGCTTTGCACAATAATATTCTGTGTAAATTGTATAAAAACGCCTTTGTTGTTGAAAATTCAGGACGAATTTTACAAGCTCAAATACAAGTACCCAAACAATTTAATTTAGAAAATTTTGAACTAGAACATTATGCCCGAAACCCGACTCTTGTTGATTGGTTTTTGCTGTTAAGAGATGAAAATGGGAAATCTTTTGTGAGGGCTTTACACGAGGGAACGCAACGAATAAAAACCATTCTTAAAGAACAAAATTACCCTTCGGTAGAATATTTTTCGAATGGTTTTACAAAAGTCGTTTTACGCAAAAAATAACTTTAAATCAATTTAAAGCATACAAAATTGGCTTAGAAGGCGAGGCATCAATTTCTAAGCTAACAATTTGCAAATTCAGTAAATAAATGCCATCAGGAATATTATTTTCCACAAAAATTAATTCGGTGATGGTAGAATTTTTGCGTATATCCGCAGGAAAATTCCAAAAACCTTTATGATTGTTTAGCACACCATTGTCTTGCTCTTTGTCCACCGAAGGCAAATCTACGAGCAAATGTTTGACTCCTATTTTTCTTAAAAAACTGCCTGTACCATTTTCCAAATAAGGCGGATTTTGTCCTGAATATTGCATTTCTTTTTTGGAAGTATCATTTGGTAAAGTCCTGATAATCAAGGCTTCGGGAGTGTTAATTTGTATTTTCTTTTTTACATCTGCCAATTTTATAATTTCGTCTTCCCCTTCTTTGTTTGGTCTAACAGAAATCACTTGTGCAAAAAACAAAAAATGTTGCAAACACTGATTAATGGTTGCATTTTCGTCTTCTGAAATATGCCCATAACATTCGGTATGCGTTCCGTTTCCGTGTGGCGTAATCGTGAGTTTTTGATAATTCACAGATGCTCCTTTTTTAACACTTCCTTCCCATTTGTCAATCACGATGGTAGCAAAAATTGGCGGTTCAGCATAATAACAATTCACATTTCGTTTGCCTTCGCGCAAAGGAACTGAAATGTCCAGCGGTTTGTTTGCGTAAAAAGTGTAATTTTGATTTTGAAAATGAAAAACAGACTGCATACTTTTTTTATTTAATACAAATTTTAATTTGTGATCGAATTGATTAACTTGCAATACTTTTGCAAAACTACGTTAAAAATTATTCGTTTTCAATATAAAAAAGGCTTTTTTATGCTTAAAAATGTATTTTTTACTTACATCTTATTTTTTGTTTTTTCAAATATTTTTGCACAAAATTTGACTAACAAAAAATACAAAATCCAAGAATTACAAGAAGATTTTGAAATGATGGTTTCTGCTTTGCAAGAAGCGCATCCTGCTTTATATGAATATATTTCGCAAGAAGATTGGAACGAAAATGTAGAGGAAACAAAAAATCTTTTGGACAAAACCATGACCGAAATAGAGTTTTATAACACAATTAAACCATTGATTTTCAAGATCAAAGACGGACATACCGCACTTTTACTTTCCGAAGAATCTGACGAATTATTGAAAACTTCGATCAGACTTTTTCCTTTGGATTTGGAATTTTTGGATAAAAAAGCATTGGTTACAAAAAATTATAGCGAAAATCCGATTCCGATTGGAGCAGAAATTTTGGAAATTCAACAACAAAAAATCAATGAAATTTTGCCTAAAATGGTACAAAGAGAAGCCGTTGATGGCAACATCAGAACGGCAACTTATTGGAGATTGTCGCAAGGATTATTTGGCTTTGAATGGTTTTATTTATTTGGAGAAACACGAGAATTTGAAGTAAAATATTTGCCAAAAGGCGAAAATAATCCGCAAAGAACCGTTTTAAAAGCGGTTTCTTTCAGAAAAAAAACGGAATTACAAACAGATAGTTTGACCAGACGTTTGGAAAATCCTTTTCACTTAAAATTTTTAGAAAACCAAACCGCAATTCTTACTTTGGATATTATTAGTGATTTGCCCGACGAAAAAACACCTTTTGTACATTTTATCAAAGAATCTTTTGAAAAAATTAAAATCAATAAAACAAAAAATTTGATCTTAGATTTGCGAAACAATGGCATAGGAGATGACGTTTATGGAGCTTTTTTGTATTCCTTTTTAACCGATTCTGCCTTTAAATATTACGACAAACAGGCGATCAAACAGCGCAAATATTCGTTTATCAAAGATACAGACGATCAATCTATCAATCGGCTTGTGAGCAATCACCATAAAAAAGAGTTGGATGACGGCAGTTTCGAAATTTCATTAGATGGTTTAGAGAAAACACAAAAACCATCAAAAAATGCTTTTTTGGGCAATTTGTATGTACTTATTAATGGCGGAACTTTTGGCACAGCTTCGGAAGTAGCTAGTTTGATTCAGTTTCACAAAAAAGGAAAAATTGTAGGAGAGGAAAGTGGCAGCACTTTTCATGCTACAAGTTCAGGATTTATTCCATATTTAAAGTTGCGTCATAGCAAATTGCAATTAACCATTCCTTTGGTTCGCTATCATTTGGCGGTTTCGCAGGAAAATTTGGAAGGAAAAGGCGTTTTGCCTGACTGGGAAATTTCCAAAAAGATTGAAGATATATTACAAAATAAAGATTCTGTTTTGGAATATATTTTAGAAAAAATAAAGTAAAACAAAAAACTATTAAGTAAAGTCGGACATTTGTCAGACGATCAAAGCTATTTGCTTTCAAAATCTAATTAACAAAAATCTAAAAAAAATTATATGAAAATCTTAAAAATTTTATTTTTCTCTCTGTTATTTTTTGCTTTAACCAATCAAAGTTTTGCTCAATATGGTTACGAAAACCAATTGGCCATTTGCGAAAGATATTATGAAGACGGTGATTATAACAGGGCAGTTCAGGAATGTGTGCCGATCATCGCCAAAATGAAAAAAGAGTCAAAAGGTTTGGTTGTGGTCAAATTGCAGATGTATCTTGCTAAATATTATGAAGGTGCAGGGCGTTACATTGCCTTTGAAGAAATGTTAAAAGAATGTTTGAAAAACAAAGCCACTGCCAGAACCACCGAACAAATGCCTTATATGGCTTTTGCGAACTTGGATGCAGCGAACTTGTACCTGATTTATGGTGCTACCAACGAAGCAGAAAAATATTTTAATATTGCCAAAGAAATGTTAGGACTAAGCATTTCTGCACAAGGCGATTTAAGTAAAAGCTATCAAGATGCATCGATTAATGCTCAAATTTTATATGTTCAGGCACGAATTTTTTATGATCGTGGACAAATTGACGAATTTTTGAAAATCATTGATCGAGTAGAGGAAGCTCATCAAAAAAGAATCAAAGAGGAAGAAGAATATTATGAAGAAATCACCAACGATTATCGACAAAGGAAACTTTCTTTCATTGAACAAAAACGAAGAAAAACAGATTATGCACAAATTTTGACCTTACACGCAGACGCTTTGCGCATCAAAGGTGATTTTGCAAATACCGAAAAAATACTTCAAAAAGCTGACGAATGGATCAAGCAAAATATCAACAATCGGGAATTGGCGCACATCAGAAACCAGCACATTCGTTCTTTGTTGTGTTTGGATAGCGGAATAAATGCGGAACGCAACCGAAAAATGATCGAAGACAATTTGTATTTGGCAGAACAAACGCTTACCACCGTTCACAAAGATTATAGCAAAATCGAGCATACTTTGGTGGAATATTACATCGAAAACCGTTATTTGACCAAATCGAGCATTCAACGTTGGGAATATCGCGAAAATGCAAGCAAATATTATGGTAAAAATAGTACACAATACGCTATTTATTTGAGAACCGAAGGCAAAAGTAAACTTTACGATCAAGCCTATTTGCGTTCAGTTGATGATCACTTAAAAACCATTGGTTCGGATAGCAAAAAAGTTCCGCTTAACCATATAGAACGAATCAGAACTTTGCAATTAGCCTATAATTCTGCGCTAGAAGAAAATCAATATCAAAAAGCATTGATGTATTTGAACGATATGCTTTCGTCTGCGGAACGAATTTTGGGCAATAATTCTTTGCAATATTTATATAAATTGATGCAAGCTGCCAATTATTACGACACTTACACCAATAAATTTTCCAAAAGTGATTCCATCTACCAAAGCGTTTTTTATGGGCAATTATGCAAAAGAATTACGGTTGATAATCCGCATTATTTGGAAGGTTTGTACCAAATCACCGATTATTACGAAACTTTGGAACGTTATGATTCGGCAAACAACATTATCAAAAGAATTTTGGATATTTCAGAAAGGCGATTTGGCAAAAATAGCCCGCAATACGGAGCAGCAATAGACAAATTTATTCGTTTCGAAATGTCGCAAGGCAGATATAATCAAGCCGATTCTTTGATTAATCAATCTTTAGCTATTTTTGACAAACAAAGTGATGCAAAAGTTTTTGGCGAACAAAACTCAAAAGCATTACAAACGGCAGCCAATTTTTATGCAATTTTAGGACTTTACGATCAATCAAGAGATTTTTTAAGAAAAGCAGACAGAATCAGCGTTTCAAATGCTTCGGCAAGTAATCCTGACGAATTGGCGTATTTATACATCAAAACAGACGAATTTGACAAAGCCAAAAAAATTGTAGATCAAGCCATCATAGAACGTTTAGAACGCTACGGAGAAACAAGCCGATATTTAATTGGCACATATAACCAAGCTGCCCGACTCAATATTGCCTTAGGCGAATATTCGAAAGCAGATGACTATGTGAAAAAATCTTTGGAAATTTCGCAGGCTACTTTTGGCGAAACTTCTTTGCGAAACGTAGAAGGAATCATTGTAAATGCCGAATTAAACAACAGTATTGGAGATTATGACAAGGCAATTTCTGAAATGAATAAGGCTATCAAAATTTTGGAAAAAGGTTTTGGCAGAAACCATATCCAAGTCGCTACCGCTTTGGCTCAATTAGCAAGATTTAAAATTAACAAAGGCGAAGATTTGGCAGGCACAGAAAGTTTGTTAAACGAAGCTGAACAAATTATTGAAAAAAATCTCGGTAAAAATAACCCAATTTATGCCGATGAACTATTTTCGTTAGGGCGTTTTTATTTGGCAGATAACAAACTAGACAGAGCAAAAGATTTGTTGAATCAAGCCAACGAATTTTGGAAAAATACTTTAGGAGACCGAAATACGCAAAGTGCAGAAATTGAATTGTTTTTGGGAGATTTGGAAGTAAAAAAACGAAATTTTGATCAAGCGGAACAAATCTACAAAAAAACACAAGAAGTGATCAGAAAACTAAAAGGCAAAACCCATGAAGACAACATCAAGGTTTATAGCCGTCTGGCAAAAATGTTTTACATCAAAAACGATTTGAAAAAATCGCAGGAAAACATAGAATTGGCACTTGCACAATATAAAAATTACATCAGAGATTTCTTTCCCGCACTTAGCGATCAGGAAAAAAATAAATATGCAAGCAAAATAAAATCGGATTTTGAATTTCATACCAATTTGATGATGAGAATGAGCAAAGATAAAGCAGAATTTTTGGGCGAAATTTATGATAATGTTTTGCTAACCAAATCTTTACTTTTAAATTCATCAATCAAAGTAAGACAGTCTATTTTGAGTTCGGGCAATGATTCTTTGATCAGAAATTACGAAAAATGGCAAAAACAAAAAGAATATCTGATCAAAGTAATTGGTATGAATGCCGAACAACAAAAACAAGAAGGAGTTGATCCTCGAAAATTGCAAAATGTAATTGAAGATTTGGAAAAACAGTTGAGCCGCCAATCTGATGCCTTCAAAGAATCCGAAGGAAAACAAATACAATGGCAACAAATCAAAAGTTTACTCAAAGAAAATGAATTTGCGGTTGAGATCATTCGTTACCGTTATTTTGATACCAATTTTACCGATTCCGTAATTTATGCAGCCTTATTGCTCGATCCCAAAAAATCGAATCCGATCCTTGTCAGTTTGACAAGTGGAGCAGATTTAGAAGAAAAAGCATTCAAATATTATAGAAATATGATGATTTATAACCGAATCGACATGGAATCTTACAAAAAATATTGGGAGGCTTTTGATAAATTTTTGCCAAAAAATGCAAAGATTTATCTTTCGGTTGCAGGAGTTTATTCGCAGATCAATATTGAATCTTTGTTAAAAAAAGACAAACGTTTTGTCATCGATGATGCAAATATTGTTTTGGTGGGAAGTACAGGAAATTTAGTTGAAAATAGTATAATTTTTAACAAAAATCTCAAACTAAGCAACAAAACAACTGAAGTCGTTTTGATTGGAAATCCTTTGTTTTACCACGATTTGCCCAAAGAAGAATGGGATTTGATCACACAAAAACCAATTACACAGCTTCCTGGTACAAAAAAAGAAGTTTCTATCTTGGATAGTTTATTGAACGGAAAAGCCAAAATCAGGCTTTTGACCAATGACGCAGCCAAAGAAGATTTAATATTAAAAATAAAAAGTCCGCGCATTTTGCATATTTCTACACACGGTTTTTTTGAACCAAACATCGAAGACAGCAAAGCAGACGAACTTGGCGGACAAAAAGTAGTCAATAATCCTTTGTTGCGTTCTGGGGTTTTGTTGGCAAATGCAGGAGATATGATGGCAGGCGGAAATGTTTATAATTATAACAAAGATTATGGCGTTTTGACTGCTTTTGAAGTTGCAAATATGAATTTGGACGGCACAGAGTTGGTGGTTTTGAGCGCTTGCGAAACAGGGCGAGGCGACCTAAAAGTAGGCGACGGAGTAGCAGGATTGCAGCGATCTTTTTTGGTGGCAGGTACTAAAAACGTGATTATGACCTTGTTTAAAGTGGATGACAACGCCACCCAAGAATTGATGGTTTTGTTTTACAAAGAATGGTTCAAAACAGGCGATAAACGTTTGGCATTTAGTAATGCTAAAAAGGAATTACGCAAACAAGAACGTTTTAGTAAACCCAAATATTGGTCGCCTTTTGTGATGATTGGTTTGGAATAAAAATATAACCGTTGCCAACGTCTGAAAAAGACGATTGGCAACGGTTTAACCCAAAATCATTAGAGTAATATGTGGTTGCAACATCTGGAAGACAAACAATGGCTTTGGTTTAGTGATTAAGCACTTTCACAGACAAAAACGGTTATCACGAAATTTAGCTTTTATAGGGTTAAATCCTTATGAAAGCTATAAATCACCTTTCCAAAAAAGCCAATAAAAAGTAGGAATCAGAAAAATAAGCGTGGCGTAAACTAATACATAAACGTTTGTTTTGGGTAAATCTAAAGCTAATTTTTTTCTGAAAATATGATATAAAATATTGTTAATCAATGTTTTAAGCAAAAGATAGTACAAACCAAAAAACAAATATCCAACATAAAAATTATTCGCAAAAAACAAATCGAACAAACAAAAATGCGAAGGAAGACCATAAATGTATTTGACAAAAAAATATTTAAGCGTATAAATCGCAGAAAAAACAAAAATTAATCCCGAAAAAAATTGTAGAATTGGCTTTTTTTTAAGCGCAAAAATCATTAAAAAAATGTATGAAATTGCAAATAAAAGCAAAATTTCCTTCAAAAAATGTCCAGAATCTAGGAAATGATTTTCTGAATCTGTAACAAAATTAAGGCTACAACAAGTCGTAATTAGGTCAGGATTGATGTTGGAAAAATAGGCAAACATCAGCACAAGATCGGCAAGCAAAAACAGAAAACTAGGAAAAAGCCAAACATATTTTTGCGGACTCAAAGGGTAGGCAGGTTGGCTAGAATCCAAATTTTGTATGCCTGAAAAAATGCAAGCAAAAATCACAAAAAACAGTTTCAAAAACAGCAAAGGATAACCAAAATCGTTGGCAGATAGCGTTCCTGTGGCACACATTGCCCCACGAATTAGGTTTGGAAAATGCAAATTAACGGTTGCCAAAAACATCAATAAAGCCAAAAATTGAAAACTCAAAACCATTTTCGCAATCGAAGAAACTAAATAATCTTGGCGTTCTAGCGTAATTTGTTGTTCTTCATTGGCATTTTTTGCATTCCAAAAACGAATGGAAATGATGCCAAATCGCAAGGCAATCGTAATCAAAATTAAGGAACAAATTTGTGCCAATAATTGAATAATTACCCAATAATCTGTAAGCATTTTCTTGTTTTTTTACGTTACCAATCGTCTTTTTCAAATTTTTAGGTTTACGTTTACTAAGGTCTTTCGACCATTAGCAACGTTGTCTTACGTTATTTTTTAGGTTTGAATCACACCCACATTGTACCTTTTTTTGATCGGCGCATGGTTTGCTGCCTCAATTCCCATCGAAATAACTTGTCTGGTTTCCAAAGGATCGATAATTCCATCTGTCCACAAATTAGAAGCCGCATAATAAGGGGAAAGTTCTTGGTCGTATTTTGCCTTAATTTCGTCAAATAATTGTTTGTGGAGTTCTTCTGTAATTTCCAAACCTTTGGCTTTCATCGATGAAACTTTGATTTGCAAAAGCGTATTCGCCGCCGCCGCACCACTCATTACTGCTAATTGTGCGGTTGGATAGGCAAAAATTAGGCGAGGATCGTAGGCTTTTCCACACATGGCATAGTTGCCCGCACCATAAGAATTTCCGACCAAAATTGTGAATTTAGGAACAACAGAATTTGCCATTGCCGACACCATTTTAGCCCCATCTTTGATAATTCCGCCATGTTCAGACCGACTTCCGACCATAAAACCGCTTACATCTTGCAAAAAAATCAAAGGGATTTTGCGTTGATTGCAATTCATAATAAAGCGCGCCGCCTTGTCCGCAGAATCGGAATAAATGACTCCGCCCATTTGCATTTCGCCTTTTTTGCTTTTGACCATTTTGCGTTGATTTGCCACAATTCCAACCGACCAACCATCGATTCGGGCATAACCGCACAAAATAGTTTGACCGTATTTTTCTTTGTATTGCTCAAATTCCGACTTATCGACAATTCTTTGGATAATGTCGAGCATATCGTAGGGCTTAGTGCGGTCTGTGGGCAAAATTTGGTAAATTTGTTTAGGATCGAGTGTTGGCTCTTCGGATTTAATTCGGTTAAAACCTGCTTTTACTTCTTCTCCCATTTTGCTGATGATGCTTTGAATATTTTTTAAACATTCTTGATCATTTGGGAATTTGTAATCTGTAACTCCAGAAATTTCGCAATGCGTAGTTGCTCCGCCAAGTGTCTCATTATCAATGGTTTCGCCGATGGCGGATTTTACCAAATAAGAACCTGCCAAAAATATCGAGCCTGTTTTTTCTACAATCATTGCCTCGTCAGACATAATTGGCAAATATGCTCCGCCTGCCACGCAACTGCCCATAATTGCCGAAATTTGCACAATTCCGCTTGCCGACATTTGCGCATTGTTCCTAAAAACTCTGCCAAAATGTTCTTTGTCTGCAAAAACTTCGTTTTGAAAAGGCAAAAATATTCCTGCGCTATCCACCAAATAAATGATCGGGATTCGGTTTTCTATGACAATTTCCTGCATACGCAAATTCTTTTTTGCGGTCATCGGAAACCATGCTCCTGCTTTTACGGTGGCATCGTTGGCAACAATCATACAAAGTCTGCCACTCACGTAGCCCAAGCCTGCCACCACACCTGCGGCGGGACAACCTCCAACTTCTTGATACATATTGTCTGCCGCAAAAGCTCCCAATTCTAAAAAATGTGTGTTTTCATCTCTCAAAAAATCGATTCTTTCTCTGGCGGTAAGTTTGCCTTGTGCGTGTTGATCCTCAATTTTTTTCTTTCCTCCGCCCAATTTGATTTTTTCTAAACGCAATTTTGCTTGCGAACAGAGCATTTTCAAATCGTCTTCGTTTTTGTTTACGGTGATGTCCATTGGTTATTTTGTTAAGATAAAATTTGTGTTTTTGGTGTATTTTTAATCCAACCCTGTTTTTCAAACAAGTTTTTTGCATCTGCATAAAAGCGTTCCCAATCGAAAGCTACTTTTTTCATTCCCCTAATTTTTGGAATATCCTTGATTCCTTGCAAATAAAGTTCGGCTTGCATTTGTAAAGCCTCTTCCAAATTTGCCGCTTCGAATTTGGCATAATCAAGAGCCAAACCATGCCACAAAACGCCTTTCTTTTTGTTAAAAAAATGATTTGTTTTGCCCCCCAACGAAAAAACAATAAATACAAAAAAATATTCTTTGACTTCATTGCTGTAATCTTTGATTTTTAAGTGATCACACAACAAATGTTTCATTTCCCAAAATTTAAGTTTTGGTGTTAATTCGTGCCAAACAATAGCCGAAATTGGAAATTCATAAAACTGATTTACGTTGTCTATCATATTTCTTAAATTTTATTTATGATAAGGATTTCCCGCAGGTCGCGCCAAACGATCCACAGGCAATCTTTTCAAATTCTCTGGCAACAAAGGATACTCAATGATTTTTCGCAATTCTGCCTCGACACATTGTTGCATATTGCCAATAAGTTGTGGTTCAAAAAATAGTTTTCTATCTACCAACTTATTTCCATAACGCACTTTTTCGCCATTGCAAGTGAAACCATACTTATAGACTTCCCCCACCAGCAGAAAAATAGAGTCTTTATTTGCACAATTTAAACAAGGATAAAAACCATTTTCTACAGCAAGTAAAGCATATTGTATGCACTCCTCATTCAATTTTGTGCTGTCTTTCAAAAACTTATCCTTCCGTTCTTGGCGCAAATCATAGACTCCATTGGCATCTTTTTCGACCACATCTTCAAAAAAAAGACTTGCCAAAATCAATAAAGACAACACAAAAAACAAGAAAATGATAATTTTAGTCCAATTACGTTCTGGGAACTTTGGTTCTAAAATTGGTTCAGTTTTTATGAGTAATTCCTGAATCATAAATTAATTTTTTTACACGCTAATTTGTGTAATGATTTCTTTTTTAATCCAAGTCTGTTTTTCAAACAAGTTTTTCGCATCTGCATAAAAGCGTTCCCAATCGAAGGCAATTTTTTTCATTCCCCTAATTTTTGGAATATCCTTGATTCCTTGCAAATAAAGTTCGGCTTGCATTTGCAAAGCCTCTTCCAAATTAGCCGCTTCGAATTTGGCATAGTCAAGAGCCAAACCATGCCACAAAACGCCTTTCTTTTTGTTAAAAAAATGGCTTATTTGATACGTTAGTTTGTATGAAACCACAAACAAAAAAAAATATTCTTTAACTTCATTACTATAATCTTTCATTTTCAGATGATCACACAATAAATGTTCTATCTCTCTAAATTTAAGTTTATTCTCAACTTCATGCCAAACAATAGCCGAATTAGAAAACTCATAAAAACGATTTGCCAAAGATGTAGTCATTTTTCCTAAATTTTATTTGTCATAAGGATTTCCC
>RDXG01000261.1 GCA_004292785.1 Bacteroidota bacterium | reverse complement strand
GGACAAAAAAGAAAAAGAATATTATGATGCCCAACAAAAACGTTATCTTGATGAAAGTTCAAGAATACAAGAAGCGGTAGAAAAGGCGGTAAAAGAAGCAATAGAAAAAGCAGTAGCGCAAACAGTAGAGCAAACAGAACTCAATAGAAATGTTGAAGTTGCTAAAAATGCAATAAAAAAGGGTGCTAATAATGACTTTATTGCGGATATTACAGGCTTAACCGTTAAGCAAATTGAACAACTGCGTAGCGAAACTAAATAAAATAGTTGCGACACATTTGTTTGCGCTACCTCATAATTTTTGATTTTTTTTTATTTTGATGCGAAAAACCCAATTTGCCGATCATTTAATTTTTCGTTTTTCAATTTTTTTTATACCTTTGCGAAAAATCTAGGTAAATATGGCAAATATTGTGGCTATCGTTGGCAGACCAAATGTAGGAAAATCTACATTATTCAACAGACTTATCGAACAACGAAAAGCAATTATGGATGATGTAAGTGGCGTAACACGCGACAGACATTACGGAGTGGGGCAATGGAACGGCAGAAGTTTTACGGTAATTGATACAGGTGGATATGTACATGGGTCAGAAGATGTTTTTGAGGCTTCTATTCGTGAGCAGGTCAAATTGGCGATGGAGGAGGCTACAATTATACTTTTTATGGTGGATGCTAGAGCTGGAATGACTCCTTTAGACAAAGATTTTGCAACCATTTTGCACAAATCTTCAAAACCTGTGTATGTGGTTGTAAATAAGGTAGATAGCAGCCAACAAGTAAATGACAGCGCCGAATTTTATGAATTAGGATTTGAAGATGTTTTTCCTTTGTCTTCGCAAAGTGGCGCAGGGACAGGCGAAGTGTTGGACAAAGTGATAGAAAATTTGGAAGAAGATGAAGACAAAACCGTAGAAAAACTACCGCGTCTAGCTATTTTGGGCAGACCCAATGTAGGAAAATCGTCTTTTTTGAACGCACTTTTGGGCAAAGAAAGAACCATTGTTACAGACATTGCAGGCACAACCCGCGATTCTATAGATACTCCTTATAATGCCTTTGGTTACAATTTTATTTTGACTGATACGGCAGGTATTCGTAGAAAATCAAAAATTTCGGAAGATATTGAGTTTTATTCCATTTTGCGTTCTATCAAATCATTAGAAGACTCGGATGTTTGCATCATTTTGCTTGATGCCACCAGAGGCTTGGAAATGCAGGACATTAATATCATCAATTTGGCAATTCGCAGAGGAAAAGGGGTGGTTTTGATGGTAAATAAATGGGATTTGATTGAAAAAGATCATAAAACAGCAAAAATATTCGAGGATGAAGTCAAAGCTAGACTTGCTCCAACAGATTATATCCCAATGATCTTTACTTCAGTGATCAACAAACAACGCATTTTCCAAACCATAGAAAAAGCGGCGCAGGTGTATTCCAACAAGAAAAAACAAATTCCAAC
Source organism: Bacteroidota bacterium (assembly GCA_004292785.1). Taxonomy (GTDB): domain Bacteria; phylum Bacteroidota; class Bacteroidia; order Cytophagales; family Thermoflexibacteraceae; genus RDXG01. Next base: position 13,821 of record RDXG01000261.1, on the reverse strand, counting down.
TTCGGAACTTAACGACAAAATTCTTCCAGAAATTGAGAAATATCCACCTCCTGCTTTAAAAGGAAAATACATCAAAATTAAATATCTGACCCAAACGAAGTCCCAAATTCCGACTTTTTTGCTGTTTTGTAACTCACCGCAGTACATAAAAGAGCCTTATGTAAGGTATTTGGAAAATAAATTCAGAGAACACTTTGATTTTGAAGGTGTGCCTGTAAATATTTTTTTTAGAAAAAAGTAGCATGGTATTTTTTTATTCTTTATCTTTGCATTGTAAAACCAAAACATTTGTTTCAACTATGAAAAAGTTTTTCGTATTATTGATGGTAGGCGGTCTTCTTTCTTTAGGAGCTTGCGCTAAAAAAGCTGAAGAAGCTAAAACTGAGGAAAAACCAGCTGGAGAAACTCCTGCAGCTACTACTGAACCTGCTAAAACAGATTCTGCTAGTACAGTAAAACCAGAAGAAAAAAAATAATTTTTTCTATAACCTTAGCTAAAAATTGTGTCGGAATGTCATATTTTGCTGTTTTGGCTAAAAGACAAAGGAATATCAAGACAATTGGTATTCCTTTTTTTTATAGAAAAACCATGAACCAGTAAATTTTTAACAACAAAAAAATATGTCCTCCATAAAATAGATAAAAAAAGGCACTCAAATTGTTAGAATTCCTTTGTGTGAACTTATTTAGAAATATTTTTATGAAATTTTACGTGAAAATCGTTTATTTTATCATTTATTAGATTAAATTTGCAACTAATTGATAAATAAAGTCAAAAATAATCTTTTTATTTGTACTTGCAAAAATGATTTATCTGCTTGATAAACAAGGTTTTAGCTGGTTCTATAAAAAAAACTTTACGACTTCATTGCAATTTTCATAAAGTATTTTATAATTTTGAAACTTAAACCCCTATTGTTTTAAACGCATTACCAGACAAGTACAGGGTTTTTGATTTGAGAATCTTAAAAGCTTGTTTGTATTTTAAAAATTTTAAACCAAAATTGCGAATATCTAATACTTAAACCTATGAAACAAAAAGTAAACTATTGGAGTTTAGCGTTCTTGTTTGCTTTTCTGCTCGGTAGCCAAGCAGTGTTTGCTCAATCTACTCTTGGGCATATCTACAAAGGTGATGTTCAGCCGAAAAGAGAACGTATGCCTAACATCATCAACAAATTGTTGTATGATGAATATGCTCCCGCCATTAGCCCTGACGGTAAGACCTTAGTGTATCAGTCTAACGAAAACGGCAAAAAATGGCAAACATTTCACTTGTGGGAATCACGCAGGGATTCTACAGGTTTTTGGGCTGTACCAAAACCTATTGATGCTATCAACAGTAAAGCTGTAGAAGGCAATCAAATTGGCGGTCCTTCAATTTCTTATGACGGAAGTACCTTATTTTTCCACGCTTTTTTTGATGGCGGAAAAGGTAACAACGACATCTATCTTTCTGTTCGTAAAAAAGACGAAAAAGGAAATTGGGGCGATTGGGCAGAACCTATGCCTTTGAATGGCACAGTAAACACTGACAAAGATGAGTCGTTCCCTTCCATCTCTTCAGACGGTGCAAGATTGTATTACACGCTCGGCGACGCTGCGAATGATACAGTAAAAACAAATCGTAAAGGAACAAATTGCTACAAATTGATGGTTTCTAAACGTCAATTAGATGGTTCTTGGTCTGCTCCAGAAGAGTTGCCAGCGCCAATTAATAAGGCTTGCGATAAATACATTCGCGTGATGCCAGACAATCAGTCTGTATTTTTCTCTTCTACTTCTGCGGGTAGAGGCGCGAAAGGTAGCCCAAAAGATTCTGATGATTTTGACTTGTATTGGTCAGAATTACAACCAGACAACAGTTGGTCAGAACCAGTGGCGACAGATATGTCTCCATTTGTAAAATCTACTTTTTATTCTTATCAGCCAGATATGTTGGTGTCTATTGCACCTCATGACGAGCCACACGTAAAAGCATATTTCAGTGCTTACATGGGTGCTTCTCACGAGATTTTTACTTTAGATGTACCAAAACAATTTGGACCTAGAAAAACTTGTATGTTCAGAGGCATTGCTTACGACTCAATGGAAAACAAACCATTGGAAGTAACCATCAAACAAACCAACAACACCCGTACTTGGTTAAGCACTGACTACAAAAATGATGCAAAATCAGGTAGATTTAGCTCTGTTCTTACCGAAGGTAACAAATACACTTTTGTCGTAACTGCACAAGGTTATGTGGATTACAAATTCACTTCTGATCTTAGCAAAGAAGAAATGGAGTGGGCTTGCGAAAAAGTAGTAAGAATGGTTAAAAAAGGCATCAAGTTGAATGTTGAAATTGTTGATGGTACTGATGAAACTGTTTTTGTAGATGCTCCTTTGTCTATCAATGACTTGAACGGAAAAGCACAAACAGAGATCAAAAAATCGGATAAAGGTAAATACAACACCGTTATCGATCCAGGCAAATACAAAGCAACTGCTGGAAAAGTTGAGGATTATGAACCATCTACCATTGATGTTGATTTGAGCAACAAAAAAGCAGGAGAAACTGTAACTGTTCGTATCAAAATGTTTAACGTTCCAAATGCACAATTTGGTATCGTAAACTTCCGTACTGCTAGACCTAACAAATTGGATACCAAAGAGTTAGCTGCTGGTTTGGAAATTGCAACTGAAGGACAAGCAAATCAAAAAGAAAGAAACAAAACTGTGGTCGATGTTCTCGACGGTCAAGTATTGCCTTTCATGAAAGATTATCCTAGTGCCAAAATTGTAGTTAGAGCGCATACAGATGATAGAGGCGGTGATGCATTTAACCAAGCTCTTTCTGAAAGACGTGCTGCTGCTGTTAAACAATATTTGGTAAGTAAAGGAGTTGCTGAAAGCCGTATTCGTGTAGAATCATTTGGTGAAACTCAACCGCAAGTTCCTAACGATAGCGTTCAAAATCTTGCTTTGAATCGTCGTGTAGTAATTGAAGTTGATAAAAAATAGTTTTTTTTTATTTTTACAAAAAAAGCAATAGGCGAAAGTTTATTGCTTTTTTTTATGAATTTTTTTAAACATTTTGCTTAAAATAAGACTTATTTTTTAAAGTTTAACAAAGTCCAAAATTTTAGAATCATGATCACAGAATCTGGCTACCGTTTCACAGACTATGTTCCGCCAAAAACACAGCAGCAAGCTAGTTTTGATAGTTTGCTCAAAATATTTATGCAATTATTGACCATGACTTCAGGAGATATTTCCCAAGCCATGCAGTGGCTAACCAATTTGGATAGGCGTTACGGGCTGACCAATGAAAATTACGGAATTGGCAATTTCTTTGACGATCTGAAAGCAAAAGGTTACTTGGAAGAAAAAAATAGTTCGGAAGGTTTCAAACTGGAAATGACTTCCAAAATAGAACGTGCTATTCGTCAAAGTGCTTTGGAAGAAATTTTTGGCAAACTTAAAAAATCTAGCAAAGGTGGGCATATTACGCCAAAAACAGGCGTTGGAGATGAGCCTTCTGCGGATTTGAGAAGTTTTGAATTTGGCGACGAACTTTCGCAAATTTCGATGACCGAATCCTTGCGAAATGCACAAATTAATCATGGTTTAACGGATTTTATGCTTACAGAAGACGATTTGGAAGTGGTGGACAAGGAATATAAAACTCAAACTTCTACCGTTTTGATGATCGATATCTCTCATTCTATGATTTTGTATGGCGAAGACAGAATAACTCCCGCCAAAAAAGTAGCAATGGCATTGGCAGAACTCATTACCACCAAATACAAAAAAGATACCCTCGACATTATTGTTTTTGGAAATGACGCTTGGCAGATTCAAATCAAAGATTTGCCTTATTTACAGGTCGGACCTTATCACACCAACACGATTGCGGGTTTGGAATTGGCTATGGATTTGTTGCGTAGGCGAAAAAACAAAAACAAACAAATTTTTATGATCACAGACGGAAAGCCGACTTGCATGAAAGTTGGGATCAAATATTATAAAAATAGTTTTGGTTTGGACAGCCAAATTGTCAATAAAACCATTAATTTGGCGGCGCAATGCAAAAAACTAAATATTCCAATTACTACTTTTATGATTGCTTCCGATCCTTATTTGAAACAATTTGTAGAGGAATTTACAAAAGTGAATCAAGGAAATGCGTATTATAGTAGTTTGCAAGGCTTAGGGCATCTTATTTTTGAAGATTACAAACGAAACAAGCGCAAAAAATTATAATTTATTTTCAAAAAAAGACTGAATAGTTGCTCTATTCAAATAAAAAATAAGTTCTGGTATCGATTCTTCTGTTAGAGAGATTCTAGGAATTAAGTTTTTTATAGAATTTTGTTGGTAATCAAAAATTTGGGGAATATTTGAATAATTATATAAATTATTTTGTAAAATTTGCGTGGTATCTTGGTTAAAATGTTCGGTTTTTCCAAAAGGAATCGCAAAATGTTGGCTAGTTTTGGCTAATAAGTTTTCCAAATAAAGCTTATTTTCAATAATTTGTTTGCGTTGTGTGTCCAAATTACACAAACTTAGCACCAAATGATCACTTGAATGGTTTTCGAATTGTATGCCTTTTTTGTCTAAATCAATAATTTCCTGTTCATCAAGATATATTTTTAAAGGAAATTTCAAATTAGAATCATACAAAAAAGAAGGATCGGCATTAAAATTGGCTTGCGTAAGCATCAAATTTAACGGATTTTTAGCAAATTTGTCAAAATTAATTTGTTCAGACATAAATTTATGCCAGAGTTGTTCCAAATAATTTTTATTATCAGCATTTAACAAAATATTGCTTACCCAAAGTTGTTGCTTTTCTATAGCAGCCTGATTTACAAAAACCGTTGCAGGAATTTTGTAGTTTTTTAGCACAGGAAAAGCCACATTTTTGAAACTATCAAAACCGTCGTCAAAAACAATGCTTGCATATCTTTTGCCATCTTCTGTTTTCGCCAACAATTCTTCCAAAGACAAAATATTAAAATATTTACGAATAAAATTTATTTGTTCAATGAAATTATTTTCGGAAGTAGTACATTGTGGCAGATAAAAATTGCTTTGAGTTGCTTTAATATGGTGATATAAAAAAATAACTCTGTGATTGTTTCGAGGAAATGGTTGTAGAGAGAGAACTTTTTTTGCCAGACGTAAAAGCATATTACATATTTGAACAAAATAAAAATTAAATAATATTTAGTAAGTCGGTGATTGACACCGACTTATCATTTTATTTTTTTAATTGGTGTTCCAAACGTGCCAAATTCTTTTCAGCCATTCCTTTTTCAGTAGCATCTTTGAAATTATCTACTACATCTTTATAGCATTTTGCTGCTGCATTTAAATCACTGCTTAATTCATAAGCTAGAGCCAATTTAAATAAATAAGCAGGAGTAAATTGATCATTTGGGTAGTGATCCGATGCTTTTTTGTAAAATTTAATAGCTTGCGCCAAATCATCTTTTTCCATATAGGCATCACCGATCAAGCTATATGCGCGAGCCTGAACCAAAAAATCGTCTGCGCTAAAATCTTCCAAAAGGCTGATGGCTTCATCAAATTTTCCTTCTTTAAGTTTTACTGTACCAGCATAAAAAGTTGCCAATTGAGCAGCTTTAGAAGAACCATATTCATTTAAAATCACTTCTAAACCTTCGGTTGTGGCATTATCTCCTTTCATTGCTTTTTGCAAAGAGTCTTTTTCTAAATAGAAGATGGCAGGAAAAAGCTCTGATTGGGCTTTCAGTTCTTGTTCACTTACTCTCCAATTATATAAAAATATTCCTCCAACGACTACCAAAATCCCAACAACTACACCAATAATTAAATTTTGGTTGTTTTTTGCAAATTCTTCCGTCTTGCTCATTTGTTCACGCAAAGCGTCTGCGTCTTCTAAATAGCCAGGAATCGTGGTTTGATCCACTTGTTCTTGTGGGTCTTTATTTTCTTTTGTATCTTTTGTATTTGCCATTACTCATGAAATTTGAGACCGCAAAATTAGGTAAAAATTAAAATTTTACCTAATTATTTAAAAAAATATTGTGTTTTTATTTTTTTTTAATTAATTGAATTATCTATGCAAATTTTTAACATTAATCAACCACATACTCAAATCAAGATTTAACTTCTCGATCTGTGTTTGTTCTGTTTGTGGTAATGTTTTTTCGGCAATCCAAGCGTAGTAAAGTTGTTCATAATCAGACATTTGAGAAGGATTGAGCCAACAACAATTATCTATCAACAAATTTGCAGGCGTATTGATTGCCAAAGTTTCCTCTACCAAACTTCTAAATTCGACATTGAAAAAACGAGCCGTCCAAGTAGGAAAAAACACGCTTAGTTTGAAAGAATAAAAATCTTCAGGTATTTTATCACTTTCTTCTGACCATCGAACATATAGAAAAAGTGCGTCTGCCAAATCGTGTTCATAATTGCTAAAATAATTACAAATTTGGTCGATTCGGGTTCTTGCTTCAAAAACATTTGTAAAAACTGTTTTTCCACGCAAACTAAAATCGTTGTCGTTATAAAAAACAATGTAGTATTCTTGTGCAGAGCCTTTTTCAACAAAATATCTGTCTTTGGAAGGCAAATATTGAGCTATTTTTTTAATTAGTTCAAAACGAGTTTCAAAATCATATTGTTCCGAAAATTCCAATAAAACCTCCTGATTTTCGTTTCTAAATTCAAAACCAAACTTTTTGGCATCAAAACTAGGACGTAACAAAATATGTTCTATTAATTGTAAACCTTCACTGGCTTGATTAAGGTTTTTTAACACATTTCGCAAGGCGGAAACGGTTTTTTCTGCATCTTCATGAGCTTCAAATTCGCCAATGTGCAGCCAATTTTGTTCTGATTTGAAAACAAGAACAAATTTGTCTTCAAGTTTGCCAATTTTATAATTATCTAATTGTAAACCTGTTCGCAAAAAAACTTCTGTGATGGTTTGATTTTGCAAAATACCTGCTTTTTCTAACAATTCCTTATTTTCTTGTTCAGAGTTTTTCTTTGCCAAATGATGCTCCTCAAAAACAAATTCAAATTCTTGTTCTATTTTTTCAGGATTAAGATCAGAAATTTCAAAGGGCAAGTTTTCGCCAATTTGCAAATCGTATTCTTTAAAAACCGCAAGCAAAGAGTATTCTTTGTACCCCCATTGCCCATTTTCATCTATTTTTAATCCTTTTCTAATGCCAAGAAAAATCATCATTTTTACCTCCAAACCAGAAACTACGTTGTATTCTGTAATTTCTTTCAAATAATCATGAGCTTTCCCTCTGTTTTTGTTGATGCTGCGAATAAAATTTAAGAAAATTAGTTTATTTTCCAACAAATATTCATCAAAATCTTCTTTGCTCAAATAAGGATTTGATTTTGACAAGGAATATTGCGTAAAAGTTTCACCATAAACAGAAAGCAAATAATCCAAAAATTGGTGGCGACGTTCCAAAAAATTGTCCTGCCACTTACCTAATTCTTCGAGTTGTTGCTCATAATCGGGTTCGTATAATTCATCAATTCGAGGAATATCTCTTAATGGTTGAAAAAAATATGTTTTCCTAATTTTTCTGATCGAATACAAATCTCGCAAATGTGCAAGTTGAGCAAAATAATTTGCCATAATTTGTTCAAAAACTAACAAATATCCCTTGAGTTGTTTGGCTTGTCCTTTGCGTTCCAAACTTTCCGATTCGGGCAATCCTTCCTGATTAATTCCATAAATTCGGGGAAAATCGTTTTGGATAGAATAATATTGTGCAAAATCGTAGGGTGTTCCTTTGGGCAAATCTATCTCTTGTTGTTCGCTGCCATCGACTCTTTGGTGCATGGAAGTCAAATCTTGCAATTTGCTATGTACTATTTTCATGTCGGGTTTGTAAGCAATTCCCGATTTTGAAAAAGATATGCCCGATTCTTCGTCAATTTGCAAGAGAGGCAAGGTATATTCAGGCAAAATGATTTCGCTGCTCGACTCTTGATCTGCGGTTCTTAGCACCAAATCTTTGACATTCAAAATGCCTTTGACTTTCATTAATAATTTGACCGAGTCCGAGATCAACACAATTTTTATTCTTTCTTCGAGTTCAGATTCTTTGATAAAACCATTTTTAAGTAAAGCACCTTCAAAAATTTGGTTAAAGTTAAGCCCTTCTTCTAAAAGTTTTTCTAAGGAATAAAATTTGGGTTCAGGCGAAAAATAATTTCGAATATTGTGATAGATTTCTGCCAAAATACTTTCCAAATCGTTGTCTTCATTGACTTCAATAGAAGCGTGAACGGTGATGGGCAAAAATTTTAAGGTTTTGATTTGTTCTACATCTTCGCCTAAGGTTCTGTTTTGACAAAATATTTCGTGTACTCTTTTTTTTATGTCTTCTTCATATTCTTGACTCTGTTCTGGAATATCTAGCAAAATTTTGTACAAACCGCGCAACATATTGCCTTCCGAATGCATAGGTTCTATCCAAATATTTCTTATTTTTTTGATATTATCAAAAATAACTTTTCGATAGTCATTGGTAGTCAAAGCACTAGAAGGCAAAATTTCGTCTGCACTGTAAAGTAGTTGTTCGTCTTCATTAATTTTGCCTGTTGAATCGACCAGTAAATCAACTACGGAAAAATCGGCTCGATACGAGAGTTCGGTGAGTGCATAACAAAGCTGTTCCAAAATGGTAATTCCTGGATCATGCTCGTTGTAATCTGACCAAAAATTGCCAGAAAACTTTTGTAAAAGTCGCACTCCTTCGGCTCGCAAGGCTTTAAAATCCATGCCTTCCTTGATTATTCTTTCACTCTCAATAAAAAGTGCTTCCATTTATTCCAATTTTTGCTTGTTTTCGCTATTTGTTTTTTTTAATTGTTCGTTTGCCTGCTTGTTTATCCTTCCAATTACCTCATAAACATCTACAAAAGGCATTTTTCCCAATGCTTTGAGAATAAGATTGACTTCTTCAAGAGTCAAATTCAGTGTTAATTCTTTCATGTCAATAGCCATTCTGTGGCAGCTTGTTCTTCTTCAAAATAACGTATTTGTATATCAAAATGATCTACAATGTCTTCCAACATTTGCTGGGTGGAAATACTTGCAAACAAATCAGGGCTTAAAATAAATGCCGTTTTTTGCAAACAAAGTACCTTTGGCGAAATTTCTTTGCTTACCCATTCTTGTATTTCGGTGTCGGCAATATAAAACAATTCTTTCATATTTACCAAAAGTTTTTGAGGCAATAATTTTTGCACAAAATCCAAGTAAATAAGCATATCCGCCTTGTAATCCTCGTCTTTCATGACCGATGACTCTAGATGATATACCGATTTGAAAAATGAAAAATTAGGATCATAAAACAATGTCCTGAAAATACTTCGATGTAGTTCTTGCATTTCTAATTTGTCCAAAATCGTTTATTGATCTTCCATCGATTCGTCGTGCCAAAGTTTGGAAATGTAATAACTAATCAAGCTATCGCCACCATAATCACAACGAGAACGCATTTCTAGGTTATAATCGTAGGTTGTACCTGTCCATTTCAACTGAATTTGGTTACAACGCACTCCATAATATGCTTGATCTACGGCAATCAAACTTTTAGAATCTCCGTAGGTACTCATGGCTCGTGCATAAATTAAGGCATATTTTCCGCGTTGCTTTTTGCCAACTCCTGCCACTACTTCCAACAAATGGCAACCACTCAAATTTTCCAAAATTTTGTACCATTTTCCATCAGCCTGAATTTTTCCTTGTGCAAAAGTTCCGATTCTGCCTTCCATAGCTACCAATCCTTTTACGTCGAGTTCGCTGGTCGGATTTGCCGTGTTGATTCCCACTTTCCCGTCAGGTTTAAGCGAAAGCACAGGATCGCCAGTAAAATTATTTACGGTCAAAACAGAGCTACCTTTATCAATTTCGATGCTCCAAGCAGGGCTTTTGTCTTCTATGCTTTCAAAAAAGCTAATCAATTTTGGCGAAGAGCCAATTGGTGAGAGGCGCAAGCCATCTTCAATGTTTTTGTCAATGCCATCATCAATTTTATTGACCATAGAATCGACCATATCTACAAAGTGTCCTTCCTTTGGAATTTGTCCCTTTCGGAAATAGCTTTTAATGGTTTCGCGATTTTCGAGTGCCATAGTTTTTTGTTTGCTTAAATGTAGATCAATATTTTTAGATAAAAAAATAATGCTTCGATTTTTTGATCAGGAGCATTATTTTTTTTGATTTTTGCAACGATTTTCGACTAAAAGTCAAGAATGATGGCAGTATATTTACTTTTCCAGAAATTTTTATTTTTGATGTTGATCACCCATTCTCCGTTTTCTTGGGTAATTTCATAACTTCCCGCAGGAGGAGCAGGAAAAATAGTGATGTCGCTTGCCTCTTGTTTTTTCTCTACTTTGGCAACTTTAATTTTGTCTTGATAACGCGCATCCACTTTGGTCATTTTGCTTTCATCAACATCTGGCTGAATACCTGCCACGTTGCCCATCAAACCTTTTGTAATGATTACGTTGCGGTTTTTTAGTTCTTTTTTTGTTCCGATGGTGTAAAAAGTAGTGCTAATTACGTCATTGGCAACATTCAAAGCCTCTTGTGCGTCTTTTTTCTCTGCTTCTGACATCGAGTATTTAGATTTGAAATCCGCAACTTCTGCTTGCAAATCTGTAACTTGAAGTTTCAAATCACTGATCATTTTGTCGCGGTCTTGAACGGTTTTGTTCAATTCTTCAACCATTTTTTTTAGCATACCGTTTTCTTTTTCGGATTTGCCCAATTTGCTTTGTAAAGAAGAAATGCGTTGTTGATTTTCTGCCAATTTTTTTTCCAAAGCTGCAATTCCTTCGTCAATGGTTAAAGAACCTTCTGCTCCGCCCAAAGCACCTGATTGCAAACGTGAAGTTGCTTGTTTGATTTTGTCTTCGGTGGCGCGCATTTCGTCAATACTTTTATAGAGTTGATCCATTTCTGTGGACATACTTGCCACATAAAGGCTGTCTTTTTTGGCAGTTTCTTTAAGCGATTCGTTTTCAGCTTTGAGTTTGGAAACCTCATCAGAACCTCCGCCACCGCTACAAGCTGTAAGCGCGAAAGCCAATGAAAAGCAAGCCAATGTATTTACTAATATTTTGTAAGTCATGGAATTTGTCTTTTTTAAAGTTTTTAATAAAATAAAACGATTGGCAAAAGTAAGAATTTTTTTATTTTTTTACGAATTTCTTTTGTATCGTTTTTTTTTGTTCTTGGAAAATAGACCTTTTTGTTCGTTTCTGTTGATTTTTATAAAAAAACAAAACTTAAATTTAAAAATCTTTACTTTTTTGATAAATATTGTAAGAAATTGATAAACTTGCAATAAGTTTTGATCAAATCTCAAAAAGATCAACACATACTTTAATTTTATATTTCAATGTTAGAAAATAATCAATATTTGACTCCCCGACAAATTGTTGCGGAATTGGATAAATACATTATCGGACAAAAAGAAGCCAAAAGAAATGTGTCCATTGCCCTGCGAAATCGTTGGCGCAGAATGAATGTCAAAACCGACATGAAACAGGAAATTGTGCCTAACAATATTCTCATGATTGGCTCGACTGGAGTGGGGAAAACTGAAATTGCAAGGCGTTTGGCTAAAATTGCTGATGCACCTTTTGTAAAAGTAGAAGCCTCTAAATTTACAGAAGTCGGCTATGTTGGCAGAGATGTAGAAAGCATGGTCAGGGATTTGGCAGAACAAGCGGTGGGCATGGTCAAAGCACAAAAAACAGAAGAAGTCAAACAAAAAGCTGCCGAAGTGGTGGAAAATATTATTTTGGATATTCTTATTCCGCCTTTAAAATCGGACAATTACGAAAACGAAAATCTAAGTCCAGACCAAGAACTCAATGAAAAAACACGTGATAAATTTCGTGAAAAACTCAAAAGAGGCGATCTTGATGAACGAAAAATAGAAATAGCAGTAGAAGGCGGTTCTAACAATGTAGGAATTGTTGGCGGGGCGATTGACGAGGTAACCATGATGAACATTCAGGAAATGATTGGCGGAATGATGCCCAAAAAAGCCAAAAAAAGAAAGGTGAGCATCTCCGAAGCACGAAAAATTCTGTTAGAAGAAGAAGCAGGAAAATTGATTGACATGGACGAAGTCAAACAATTAGCCATTCAGAAAGCAGAAAATTTAGGAATCATTTTTATAGATGAAATTGATAAAATTGCTTCCCCAAAATCTTCTGGCGGTGGTGGACCTGATGTGAGTAGGGAAGGCGTACAAAGGGATTTGTTGCCTATTGTAGAAGGTAGCGCGGTTAGCACCAAACACGGAATTGTGAACACAGATCACATTTTATTCATTGCTGCGGGGGCTTTTCATGTGTCCAAACCTTCCGATTTGATCCCTGAATTGCAAGGGCGTTTTCCAATCAGAGTCGAATTAAATAGTTTGACCAAAGACGATTTTTATCACATTCTTAAAACACCAAAAAATGCACTGACTCGCCAATATGAGGCTTTGCTTTCTGCCGAAGATGTGGAATTGACTTTCCAAGATGATGCCCTCGAAAAAATTGCTGAAATTGCTTTTGCCATCAATGCAGAAGTGGAAAATATTGGGGCAAGGCGTTTGCACACAGTCATGAGTCATTTATTGAACGAATTTATGTATGACGTGCCAGAAGTGATTTCGGCTTATTCTAAAATCCTGATTACCAAAGAGATGGTTGAGCAACGACTCAATAATTTGGTTAAAAACAGAGATTTGAGCCAATATATTCTTTAAAAGTCAATCAATAATTTTTAAGAAATAACATTTCTGAAATGTTATTTCTTAAAAAATTATTTTTTCAAAATGGCAATAACCGTTTTCCCGCCTTGCGTGATTTGGTTTAAGCCTACGGTTATTTCTGCGTCAAGCGGCAGAAAAATATCTACACGCGAACCAAATTTGATAAAGCCAAATTCTTCGCCTTGTCTTACAATTTGTCTTTCTTTGACGTACCAACAAATTCGTCTTGCCAAAGCTCCCGCAATTTGTCTGAACAACAATTCCGTACCGTTTTCGTGCTGAACTACGGTGGTTGTTCTTTCGTTTTCGGTGCTAGATTTCGGATTCCAAGCAAACAAATATTTGCCAGGATGATATTTAAAATATTTGACAATTCCTGAAATTGGGTTTCTGTTTACGTGAACATTGATTGGCGACATAAAAATAGAAACTTGTTTGCGAGGCGTTCTAAAATATTCTTGTTCTATGGTTTCTTCAATAACCACCACTTTCCCGTCAGCGGGTGCAAGCACTTCGTTTGGATTTGCCTGAATTTGTACCACAGGATTTCTGAAAAATTGCAAGACAATTAAAAACAGAATAATGCTGACCACCAACACTATATTTTGCAAAAGAACCTGCGTGGGAAGACCAAAATACACACCTGCATAGAGTATGCCCAAAACTACAGTAACCAATAACAGACTTTGGTAGCCTTCGCGATGAATTGTCATAATAATTTTGTTTAAATGTATGATTTTTATGTAAAAAATTACGTTTGTCAAGGTCGAAAGACCATTGACAACGTTTTTTTTGAAAACACAAAATTAATTATTTTTTGACAAAAGTCAAACCTGAAGTCGGTTGAAACAAATGATTGGTTCTATTAATGATATTGCCATCTTTGACTTTATTGACGTATTCCAAGACTTTCATCAACACTTTTTTCTCGTCAATTTTCATGATCATGTCCAAAGTTGTCAATTTGTCGGCAGTAGCCACTTGTTCGATGGCGTATTTGTAATATTCGCTCACCTTA
>RDXG01000260.1 GCA_004292785.1 Bacteroidota bacterium | reverse complement strand
TTTCATTTGATTTCCTTATTACTAAAATTTGTTAATCCTTTCACGATTTCTTACTTTCTATTTATTTCTTACGATATTGGTTTTTAAAATGAATTTAGCCATGAAAAACTTATTTTTAATCGTTTTTTTATTGTTTTTGCAAAATTTCTTATTTGCACAAACTAGGGATACTTTATCGATTAATTTGGAAAAAATGCAACCTGATAGTTTTGCAGTCTTACAGCTTTTCAAAACCATTTCGCAAACTTCTGATACTTTGCCCCAAAAAAAATTAATTTTTTTGCAAAAAGCATTAAGAATTTCGGAACAAATAAATTTTAAAGCTGGTGTGGCAAGGTCTTATCGTGCTTTGGGTATGTTGTATTTCTCTTTGGGTGATTACAATTTGAGTTTAGATGCTAATTACAAGGCTTTAGAGTTGGCTGATGGCATATTTTTTCCGCCAAATTTTAAAGCTGGATTGTATTCAGCAGTTGGAAAAACACACGAAATACAAGGCAATTTGGATAAAGCAGAAGACTATTTTACAAAGTCTTTCGAACTCAACACAAAAAATAAACAGCAAAAATATTTGGCTTATGATTATAGCAATTTGGCAAATGTAGCTTTACTAAAAAAAAATTATGAAAAATCTTTGAATTATCATCAAGAAGAAAAAAAGATAAAAGAAGAATTTAAAGATACACTTGGTTTGGCTTTTACTTACAACGATATTGCGGTAGTTTATGAACAACAAAATAAATTGTTGGAAGCAGCACAATATTTTGAAAAAGGAGTAAGCGTTTTGGCAAAAACAAAAACAGGTTTTTATAAAACCGCTTTAAATCTGAATTTAGCAGATATTTATTACAAAATAAATAAAAATACAGAAGCCGAAAAAATTGCTTTGCAAAGTTTGCAAGAGTCTGTCAAGTTGCAAGCAAAAGATTTGGCTTTGCGCGCAACTTCTATTTTACACGTCATTTATGGCGAAAAAAAAAGTTATCAAAAAGCCTACAAATACCTTTTGTTGAACAAAACCTTACAAGATAGCACTTACAACGAACAAAGGCTAAAAGAAATTTCAAAAATGGAAAGCAATTTTCAGGTCAAACAGCAACAAAAGGAAAATGAATTGTTAAGACGTGAAAACGAATTACAAACAGAGGAAATAAAAATTAAAGACGCGCAGGCTTTAAAAAATAGGCTTTTGATCATTTTATCAGGTTTTGCTGTTTTGTTGTTAATGATTGTGGCAACCATATTTTATCGAAATATTCAACTCAAAAGAAAAAGCAACGACCTTTTGACCCAAAAAAACAAAGAAATTAACGAACAAAAAGAAGAAATTGCTGCCGTTGCCCAAGATTTGCGTCAGGCTAACCAAATTGTGCATCTAAAAAACATTGAAATAGAAAAGAAAAATCAAGGTATTTTGTCAAGTATCAATTACGCCAAACGGATTCAGTCGGCAATTTTGCCTTTGCAAAGCCAAATGGAAGTGGTTTTTGGTGCGCAAAATTTCTTTGTTTATTACCAAGCTCGCGATCTGGTTTCAGGCGATTTTTATTGGTTAAGAACAGGACATTCGAGCAGATCATACGCCATTTTAGCCGCCGCAGATTGCACAGGGCATGGAGTTCCTGGTGCTTTTATGAGCATGATTGGCAATGATTTGTTAAATGAAATTGTGGGTTTGCGCCAAATTTTATCTCCTGAATTGATATTGCAAGAACTAAATTCTGGTATCAGAAATGTTTTAAAACAAGATCAAACAGAGAGCAGAGATGGAATGGACATTGCGATCATTACACTTTGGAAAGACGAAAATCGTTTTACAAATTTGGAATATGCGGGAGCAATGAATGATTTGTATTTGGTTCATAATGAGGAATTTAAAGAAATAAAAGCAGATAAAAAACCCATTGGAGGGCTTTATCTGAACGAAAACTCCAAACGAATTTTTACAAAACACAGCATAGATTTAGACCGAAATCCGACAACTATTTATTTGTGTTCAGACGGATATCAAGACCAATTTGGCGGAGAAAACGGTGGAAAATTTATGGTCAAACAATTAAAACAAAAGTTATTTACACTTAGTAAATTCGATTTGGCAACGCAGAAGGCACATTTGGCAACAGATTTTGAAAATTGGAAAGGCAAACAAAAACAAATAGATGATGTTATGCTTATTGGTATCAAAATTTAGCATTTCGAACTTTTTGTAAGCACTTTAAAGTAAAAAAACTTAAAAAATATTAACAAATCTTAAAAAATACAACCTTATTTACTTCTTGCGTATGTAAAATTGTCAAATTAATATATAAAACTAAAAAGACAATAAAAAAATGAAAGAATTTGCAAAATTAACTCTTGCTGCTGCTGTTGGCGGTGCGATGTCGTTAGGAAGTTATCAGTTTTTAGCCGAAAAACCTGCGCTAATCATTCAAAAAGAGCAAAATTATGGAGTGCAAGCCCGAAACGAATGGACAAAAACCGCAAGCATGGATTTTTCTGTAACTGCCGAAAAAGTTACACCTGCGGTGGTTCATATCAAATCTACTATTCGTAAATCTCAAACTTCTAGGCAACAAATTCCTGAATCTTTTCGTGATTTTTTTGGTGATGGAATGTTCGAAAGACAAGACAATATGCCGCGAGAAGGTACTGGCTCTGGGGTGATTATTAGTGCAAATGGCTATATTGTAACCAACAATCACGTCATCGAAGATGCTGACGAAATAGAAGTTTCTCTGCCCGATAATCGTACTTACAAAGCCAAAATTATTGGTATTGACCCAACTACCGATTTGGCTTTGTTACAAATTAATGAAAAAGATTTGCCTACGATTACTTTGGGAAATTCTGATCAGGTAAAAGTAGGTCAATGGGTGTTAGCGGTTGGAAATCCATTTAATTTGTCCTCGACTGTAACTGCGGGAATTGTGAGTGCAAAAGGTCGAAACATTAATATTTTGAAAGAAAATGCTGCCATCGAATCTTTTATCCAAACAGATGCTGCCGTAAATCCTGGAAATAGTGGTGGTGCACTTGTAGATTCTGACGGAAATTTGATCGGAATTAATACTGCCATTGCAAGCACTACAGGCTCTTTTGCGGGCTATTCTTTTGCTGTTCCTGTGAACATGATGAACAAAGTTATCGAAGATTTGCTCAAATATGGAAAAGTGCAAAGGGCATTTTTAGGAATCAGAATCAGAAGTTTAGATGGAAATTTTGCCAAAGAAAAAGCCTTGTCCATCAATGAAGGAGTCTATGTGGAAAGTTTGCAAGAAAACAGTTCTGCCAAAGAAGCGGGAGTAAAAGAGGGAGATGTCATTGTGAAAATTGATGACAAAATGGTTAAATCTGCCCCTGAATTACAAGAAGCCATCGGCAGAAAAAGACCAGGAGACAAGGTTACAGTCATTGTTCACAGAAAAGGGGAGGAGAAAAAATTAGAAGTTTCCTTAAAAAATATGGCTGGAAACACAGAAATAAGCACAGTAGAAAAAAACGAAATTACAAATGCTTTAGGCGCAACGCTTGAAAATTTGAGCAAAGAAGATCAAAAGAAATATAAACTCGATGCAGGAGTGAAAATAAGCAAAATTTATGCGGGCAAATTGCGTTCACAAACCGACATCAGAGAAGGATTTGTCATTACCAAAGTCAATAAAACCAAAGTTTCTTCCGTAGAAGAATTGACAAAAATCTTAGAAAAAGAAAAAGGAGGCGTACTTTTGGAAGGCACATACGACGGAGAAAAGAGCCATTTTTATGGACTTGGTTTATAAAAAAATTTGGCAGTGTTTAAAAAGCATTGCCAAATTTTTTTGTCTATTAATTTCTAATCCTTTCAATTATTTTGTAGTTTTCGTTGAAAACTGATAAATAAAATGGATAATTTGTTAAAATAATCATGGAAAAAAAATATTTGTTAGACAGTAATATCGTCATCGATTATTTGTACGACCAAATTCCCTCTTATAGAATTGAGGAGATGGAAAATATTTTTCAAAATTCTTTTCAAATGTCGATAGTTAGTGAAATTGAAATTTTGGGCTGGAAAAAAATTTTGACAGATCGAAAAATAAGCATCGAAGAAGTAGAAGAAATTTTGGGAACGGCAAAAATTTTTGAAGTAAATCAAAAAATCAAACAGAAAGCCATCGAACTCAAACAAATTTACCAAACTCCAACCGTAGATGCCATTATTGCTGCAACGGCAATCATTTATGAACTTACTTTGGTAAGCAAAAATATGAAAGATTTTATAAGAATTGAAGAATTGAGTTTTTTTAGTCCTTATTAATTGTGTACCACAAACATTGGTGTTTGTCAAAAAACGAACAAGAATGTTCATTTTACAATAAAAAAGCCCTAAAAACAATGTTTTTAGGGCTAAAATTATAAATAAGTAGCGAGAAGGGGAGTTGAACCCCTGACCTCAGGGTTATGAATCCTGCGCTCTAACCATCTGAGCTACCTCGCCGTTTTGTTACGACAATGCAAAGGTAAAAAAAAAAATATTAAATACAAATAAAATTAAAAAAAAATTTCTACCTTGCCTAGATTATCATAAAAATACATGGCTAAATATAAATATACCACAGAATTTGAGTTCTCAACGCCATTGAAAACTTTGTTTCATTACATTACTCCAGAGGGTTTGGACGGTTGGTTTGCTGAAAAAGTAGATAGAATAGACGACAAACATTACGATATTTTTTGGGACGGAGTAGGACATTTGGCTCGGATTGCAGCTTATAGGCACAACAATTATGTCAAATATCAGTTTACTAACGAAAAAGATGGAAGAAATAATTATTCTTTTATTGATTTTCGTTTGAATAAAAATGAAATGACAGGAACTGTTTTTTTGAAAATTGTCGATTATTCAGACATGAATAACAAAGAACAGCTCGATGACCTTTGGAAAAGTTTGACAGGAACTTTGCGAGGACAAATTGGTTTGGAATAATTTGAAACACCAAAAAATTTGTGAACAATGAACGAAACCATAGATTTGACATACGTTTATGACATTGCCAACGGGAATCAGGCTTTTGTATTGAAATTGCTTGGTATTTTGCAAAAAAATTTGCGTGATTTTCCCATACAAATGACACAGGAATTTGAAAAAAAAGATTGGCATTCTCTGCGTGAAACTGCCCACAAATTCAAATCTTGTACGGCTTATACAGGTGTGGAAAATTTTAATCACACGCTTAAAGAAATAGAAATTAGTGCAGAAGAAAATCGCTTGCCCGAAGAAATACATAAACTTCTGTTATTAATCAACGAATATTCTTTGGTACTAAACACACAAGTAAGCCAAATTATTGAGCAAATGAATGCAGAAAAATAAGGTTAAGTACGCAAAGCAATAAAAGAAATGTCATCGCGCTGGGCTTCGTTGCCTTGATGTTTTTTGAGTGCTTCAAGCATTTTTATTTTTTGTTGCTCAAAGGTTAGATTGGACAAATCGGAAACCAACATTCGAAGCCGATTTGTTCCAAAACTTTTCCTTAATTCGTTGTTTTGATCCGTAAAACCGTCAGAAAAGAAATAAATAGATGTTTTTGAAGGCAAAATCATTTCGTGATTTTCAAATTCTTTTGTTCTTTCTACTCTTCCGCCAATAGAAATTCTGTCTCCAGAAACCATTTGAATTACGTTATTTTCTAAGTAAAAAATAGAGGTTTTTGCTCCTGCAAAAGTAATTTTAGTTGTTTCATCTCTTTTTTCAAATAAACAAAGAGCAATGTCCATGCCGTCTGTATTTTTGCCTTCTTTTTGTTTGAGCAAATTTCTTACTCCTGCATACAAATTTCGCAAAATTCGGGCAGGCTCACTTACTTTTTTAATATTAATGGTTTCGTGAAGCAAAGTATTTCCTACCATGCTCATAAATGCACCAGGAACGCCATGCCCTGTGCAGTCGACTAAGGCAAAAATAGCGTTTTGTTCAGAAATTTGTTGAAACCAATAAAAATCACCAGAAACAACGTCTTTGGGTTTAAAAATAATAAAAAACTCACTAAAAAAATTGGCTAATTTGTGATCTTCAGGCAAAATAACAGTCTGAATTTGTTGCGCATATCTAATGCTTTCGTTGGTTTGAATGTAGTTTTTTTCGATGATCTGTTTTTGCGATTCTATTTTGTCTTTTTGTGCCAAAATTTCATTGTTACTTTGGTTTAGAAGTTCGTTTGCAATTCTTTTTTCGCGATTACTTCTCAATAAAAAAAGGAAAGAAAAAGTAATTCCAGTAAGAATAGCCAAAATGATATAATTCATAAAACTTTGCCTTTCTATAATGACGTGATCTTTTTCGCTATTTTTTTTGAGAAAATCAATTTCTGCCTGTTTTTTGTCTGCTTCAAAAGAAGTTTGTATGTCTGCTATTCTGGTTTGATAACGTCTTTTGTCTAAAGAATCCTGAATTTGAGTATGTTTTACCTGAAAATCGTATGCTTTTTGGAAATCTTTTAAATTGTAATAGTAACTCGCCAAACTGCCATATAATGCACTTAATTGATCATAAGTTTTGTGAATTATACTTAAATTTAAGGCGCTATCGTAGTAAATTTTGGCTTTTATATCATTTTTTTGGGCGTGATAAATATCGCCTCTGCGAACAAAAGAAGTAACCGCACTTCCCCATTCCTGATATTGAATACTCAATTTGCTGTCTATTTCTAAAAATTTTAAAGCCTCTTCATTCTGTCCTTGTATTTGCAAAATTATTCCAATATTTCCGCCTGCAATACCTATCCAAACACTGTCTTTGCATTGGATTGCTACATTTAGGGCTTTTTGGTGAAAATTCATTGCTTGGGAATATTTTTTTTCAGCACGATAAACCAAACCTATGGTGTTATACGAATTAATTAATGTTCGTTTCTCTATCGAATCTGCTCCAAATTCAATGACTTTGTGCAAATAATCCATTGTATAAATATGATCGCTGGCGTGATAATGAATGTGTGCAATTTTGTAAAAACATTCGGCGGCATCTTTCTGAAAGCCAATACTTTGATAAATATCGGAAGCTTCCAACAAATATTCTAAGGCAATGGCATCTCTTTTTTTGGTAAGTTGCAATTCAGACAAAAGTTGTAGCGTTTTTGCTTGATCTATTTTTAGCTTGTTTTCTTCACAAAATTGATAAGCCTCCCAATACGAATTGGTTGCCATTACAATATTATTTTGCGTTTCATAAATGCGTGCAAGCGCATAATAAGAACAGATCAGTAATTTTTTGTTTTTTATTTCTTCTGCTGTTTCTACCAATTTTTCTCCAAAAACTATGGCGTATTCATATTTAGAAATGCGATCTAACTCTAAACAAATTTGTTTGAAAGTATTGTCATGAACAATGGATTTTTCGGTTTTTAATACTTGCAACAAACTGTCAAAACGAGCATGATTTTTCTGTGCAAAAGTTGAAAAAGACAATAGAAACCCACAAAATAATAGTATAAATTTAATCATAAACTATTTGAGATTCGTAAATTATAAAAAGTGAAATTCAACAAAAAAAATCAAATCATTGCCTAGCTTTTGTAAAGATAGCAAAAATTTGATTCAAAAAATATTTACAGGAAGTCTAAGAAAAGTTTTTGATGTAAGTTTATCAAATAAATTTGATCATTTAACCAACCATCAGATGTTCGTCAGGATAACGATACGAATTGGTTTGCACGCTATTACTTAATGCCAAAGCCAAAGTTAAAGTTCCTACTCTGCCCACAAACATGGAAATGGTAATGATAATTTTGCCCATAAAAGACAATTTGGCGGTAATTCCCATGCTTAAACCCACAGTTGCATAAGCAGAAACTTGTTCAAACAAAAGTTGCAAAACGCTTTTGTCCGAGTCGGTGAGAGAAAGTAAAAAAACGGCAATAATGTTGTAAGTAATAGAAAACATAAAAATAGAAAACGATTTGGTAATCAGATCGCTAGGAATATTTCGGCGGGCAATGGTAATATTTTTTTGCCCTCTAATACTAGCAAAAGCCGAAAGTGCTACCAAAACAAAAGTATTTACTTTTAAACCGCCTCCCGTAGAACCTGGTGCTGCCCCGATAAACATCAAAAAGATAACCAGAATAATGGTCGCATCTCGCAAAGTTCCAAAATCCATAGTATTAAAACCTGCTGTTCTGGTTACAATAGACTGAAAAAGTGCCGTAATAAAAGCCTCTATAATGGTTCTGTCGGTGAGTTGATGATATTCCAAAATCATAATGCCAACAGTACCAACAACAATCAAGACCAGAGAAGAATAAATGGCAACCGTAGTACCTATTTTCCAACGTTTCCAAGGGCTTTTGATGCGTTCTTTGATTCGTTTGATCGAAAAAGCGTCTTCAATGGTTGAAAATCCGAGTCCTCCAAAAACAATAATTATTCCAATCACAAAATGCAACAAATACATTTGCCGAATTTGTTTGTCGCTGTCATTGTTGTAGAGTCCGTCTGTAAAAAGGCTAAAACCAGCATTACAAAAAGCAGAAATAGAATGAAAAATTGAAGAATAAATTTTGTCGCCCAAACTTGCAAATTTGGTGGGTTCGCCCAGATCGTTGTCCCAAGAAAAGAAAATACAAACTGCTCCCAAAAATTCGATAAAAAAAGTAATAAAAATAATTTGTCGCATCAAATTTTTGGCATCAGACAAAGATTCGCTACTTAAAAAGTCCTGAATAATGGCTTGATGTTTTAGCCCGACTCCTTTTGCCAAAAAAGTTGCAAAAAAAGTTGCAAAAGACACAATTCCCAACCCTCCCAACTGAATCAAAAGCAAAATCACAAATTGCCCTTTTGGCGTAAAATAAGTTCCTGTATCCACCACAATCAAACCTGTAACGCAAGACGCACTCGCAGAAGTAAAAAGTGCATCCACAAAAGGCATACTGCCGTTCATGGTGGTCATGGAAGGCAACATCAGCAAACCTGTACCGCTTAAAATCAAGATCACAAAACTCATAATAAAAGTAGTAGCGGGCTTGATTTGTAGGTCGGAAATTTTGGTGGAAACTTGCGTAATTACAAAGCCAATCAAGATGGTAAGCCAAAAACTGATGATATGTTGGTAAGTAAGATCGGCATTGTTAAATTCCAAAAAGTGTAAAACTTCGAGAACAATTTTGTAATCAAACAAATAATTAAACAAGCCATGAACGACCATAATTGCATTCATTCCGCTTTCGATCCAAACTCCTTTGGCAAAGGCTTTTCTGTCCAAACTGAAACCAATTCGAACTGCAAAAACTAATAAATATAGAAAAAAAATGATGTCAAAACGAAAAAAAATATCGTTTACTTCTTCTACCGAAAGAAAAAAACCATAACGATAAATTAATAAAATCCCTGCAATACAAGAATTTATATAACTCACCCACCTGGCAATTTTTAGGAATCGTTCATCGAAATGAACAATAAAATTATCGAATTTGCTTAACATATTTTTTCTAAAAATGAATATTTTTTGCCTCCTCAAACAATTTTTCTTTGGAAACAGGCACAACTCCCAAATATTCGCAAACCAAACCTCCCCCCAAATTTGCCAAAGATGCCGTCATAAATAAAGGCAAACGCAAGGCAAAACAAGCTGCTGCAATACTAACCACCGTATCTCCTGCCCCAGAAACATCTGCAATTTCGCGCGGATGAGCTGCAATCCAATGATTTTGAGAATAATTTTTTGCAAAAACCCCTTTTTCTGAAAGTGTGATCAACACATTTTCTACAGGCATTTTTGCATTTAATAGTTCAAAGGTTTCTGTCAAACTTTTTTCGGTAAGCAAAACTTCAGTATTTAAACCCTCTTTCAATTCTTTCAAATTTGGCTTAAAAAGCGTACAACCTGCATAATTCAAAAAATTTCTTTTTTTTGGATCAACCACTGTCGGAATTTTTTTGTCTTTTGCCAAAGAAATGATTGCTTGTATATTTTGCGAAGTCAAAACCCCTTTGTCGTAATCTTCGAAAATAATGGCGTGAATTTGGTGTTTTTTTGTCAATTCTTTTACTTTTTCTATCAATTTTTCAGATTCTTGTTCAGTAATTGCTTGCGTCATTTCCGAATCAATTCTCAATAAATGTTGCGAACCTGCCAAGATTCTGTGTTTGATAGTTGTAACTCTGTTCGGACTTTCGATCAAACCGTCTTGCAAAATATTTTGTTCTTTCAAAAGCTCTTTCAAATCGTTTGCTTCTGAATCTGCGCCTACAACCGAACACAAAATTGGGTTACAACCTAAGGCTTTGACGTTCATAACCACGTTTGCAGCACCACCAAGCCGTTTTTCACGACTTTTTAGATTTACCACAGGCACAGGAGCTTCAGGCGAAATGCGATCTACTTTGCCCCAAAGATAAGAATCGATCATCACATCACCGATGATCAAAATATTTAAACCATTAAAAGCATCAAAAATTTCTGAAAGAGTCATCGAAAAAAAGAATCTAATGAAAATGTTTTGCGAAGTAAAATAAATTATTGAATGATTGCAAAAATATTTTAAACTTTATTGATCATCAACTTTCCCAAAGAATCGTAAACAACTTCTCCGCTGGATACTAATTGCTGAATTTGTAACCATAAATCTTCTTTTCGGTTTGGTTTTATTTTAGCCTCTAACTCTTTGATTTCTAGTGAATTATCTTTTAATAAATCCAACACTTTTTGGTCATAAGTCCACGTTTTTTTGCTTTGCTTTTCGTTTAAACAATGATCGCAAACGCCACAAAGTTCGTCTGTAATTTCGTCAAAATATTCTAAAAGCATTTGCGTTCTGCAACGTTTTTCGTGGGTTGCATAGTTGATCACTGCCTTTATTTTTTGGCTGGCTTGGGATTTTCTTTCTTCCAAATCCTTGATGTTGATCGGCAAATCTATCGAATTAAAACGTGAAGTTGTAAAAGTAATTTGTGGTTTTTCTTTTTGGGGCAAATATTCTAAAATTCCTTGTTCTGCCAAAAAATTTAATTGTTTTAGCAAATTTTCTGTTGGAATTCCTAATTTTTTTGCCATTTGATTTTCGGGAATAATGACAAATTGTTTAAAAATTTCTCCGCCATAATTTCTGACCAGAAACTTGATCACAGGGTCTAAAACTGCGTTTGCAATCTGAAATTTATACAATTCTTCTTGATTGGTGGTCAAAATTATCCTCGAAGGCGCAAAAACTGCATCATTAAGTTGCACAAAACCCTGCTGTTCGAGTTGTTTGAGAATATGATGAGTTTCTAAGGGATTCAACTGAAAATTTTGACAAAAATCGGCTAATTCGAAATCATAACTGATCATGTGGTGGCTACCCACCGCAATTTTATAATAATTTGCTAGTTTTTGGTAAGTATTTTTCAATTTTTCTACACTAGGATAGCTTTGCGCAATGTTTTTTTCTAATTCATTCAAATCTTTTTGATGAAACAAAAGCACCGCATACGCCCTTTTTTCGTCACGCCCTGCTCGCCCTGCCTCCTGATAATACGCCTCCAAAGTGCTTGGCGGTTCGGTATGCACCACCACCCTCACATCGGGTTTGTCGATGCCCATGCCAAAGGCATTGGTGGCAACCATGACCCTAATTTTGTTCGAAATCCATGCATTTTGTTTGTTGTTTCGATCTTCGGAAGACAAACCTGCATGATAAAAATCGGCAGAAATGTTGTTTTTTTGCAAAAATTCGGCTGTTTGCTGTGCTTTTTTTCGAGAATTGGCATAAACTACGGCAGAACCGCCTACTTTTTTAAGAATATCTAATAATTTTTGTTCTTTTACCTCGACTTTAAAACAAGAATAAGACAAATTTGCGCGCGCAAAACTTTTTTGGAATACATTTTTTTCTTTAAATAATAATTTTTCTTGAATGTCTGATTTAACGGTTTTTGTAGCGGTTGCAGTCAAAGCTAGGCAAGGAATATTGGGAAATAATTGGCGAAAATTAGCAATTTCTAAATAAGCAGGTCTAAAATCGTAACCCCATTGCGAAATACAATGTGCCTCGTCGATGGCTAACAAACTGATTTTCATACGTTTAGCACGTTCTAAAAGCATTTCAGTTTTTAAACGTTCAGGAGAAATGTATAAAAATTTGATTTTTCCAAACACACAATTATCGAGTGCAATATCTATTTCGCGGTGGCTCATGCCTGAAAAAATAGCCATTGCAGGAATATTTCGTTTTTGTAATTGCTCTACTTGGTCTTTCA
The DNA here is from genome assembly GCA_004292785.1 of Bacteroidota bacterium. GTDB lineage: Bacteria > Bacteroidota > Bacteroidia > Cytophagales > Thermoflexibacteraceae > RDXG01. The sequence continues at coordinate 3,092 of RDXG01000260.1, read as the reverse complement.
TGAGTGCAATTAAAGGCGAAATCACAAGACAAATGCCTTCCAAAGCCATTGCAGGCACTTGAAAACAAACTGATTTTCCGCCTCCTGTGGGTAACAAAGCCAAAGTATCTTTGCCCGCCAAGACAGATTCTATAATTTCTGTTTGTAAAGTTCTAAAACGATCATAGCCCCAATATTTTTTCAGAATTGCGTGGATATCAGCCATTTGTTTGAAATTTCTGTGTGTTTTAAAGAAAAATTTAACGAAATTAGTGAAAATTTTGGGAAATTTTTATTTTACAGAAGTCAAAAATCCTATTTTTTTATGATTTGATAAACTTTTGTAGTTAAAAAATCTGTTGGATAGTCTTTTTTGAGGATTGTTATCTAAAAATTTTGTCTTTTCTACTGCTAATTTAATATTTTCGAGTTTTAAAACCTCTTTTAAATTATGGTTTAAATCAACTTTCCAAATTTTTTTGCACATTTGACTTTGTTTATCTCTAAAACTCAAACGAAGTTCTCAATGAAAAAAACTCGAATTTTTAGTTTTTTGAGTAATGTTTTTCTAAAATTAAAGTATTTTAATGATTTTACACAAATATTGAAAAATTAATCATACAATCCGCTTACACTTTCTAAACCATTGATATTCAATACTTTAATACATCTTTTGTCAATTTCTATCAAATGTTCGCCCTTAAATTCGGAAAGTGTGCGAATAACGGTTTCTTTGACAGTTCCCACAAAACTCGCCAAATCTTCTCTAGTCAAATTAATAATTCCTTGCGGATTTGCCATTTGTGCCAACAAAATCAAGGCTTCTGCTACTCTTCCTCTGACGGGTTTGTAGGCAATTTCTGCCATTTTATTTTGTGAATTTTCAATTTCCTCGCAAAGTAACAACATAATTGCCTCATAAAATTGGTTGTTGTTGGCAGAAATTTTTGTAAATTCTTCTCTTGGAATCAAACAAACTTTGCTATCTTCTGTGGCAATGGCACTGGTAGAATATCGTTGGTGCATAATTAGGGAACGGTAGCCAATGGAGTCGCCTGTGCCTGCAATCCGAATAATTTGTTCTTTGCCTCCGCTTGCTTCTTTTACAATTTTTATTGAGCCTGAACTAATGCAAAACATACCCAACGGCATTGCGCCTTCCTGAAATAAAGCCTCGCCGCGCTTGTAAGTAATGCAAGTTTTGGAATAATTGACGCTTTCCAATTCTGAAACGGAACAGAATCTGATCAAAGATTTATTAACGCTTTTGCATTTTTCGCAAAGAATTGCTGTATGTGTTGATTTTTTCATGGCTTTCTATTCATCAAACTAATTTTGCTACAAAAATAATCAAAAATATGATAAAAGTCATCTTTTTCACAAACATTTATCATTTTTCTTGCAAATTGTTTTGGCGTATTTTGCAATCATAAAAACAATTTATTATGTCTATCATCTATTATTTGTTGGCAATTAGTTTGTCTGTTTCGGCTTTTTTTCTGGGAATATTCATTTATAGCCTCAAAAAAGGGCAATTCGAAGATGATCACACGCCTGCCATTCGAATTTTGTTTGATGAAGAAAAAAAGTCAGACGCAAATAAAAAATAAGTCAGACGCAAGTCGGACAGAATTAATAAAATTTTAATAAACGAAAATTTAAAAATCAAAATATATGGAACATACAAACACTTCAGAAGCTATCAGAAAAGCAGGAGGGAGGATTGAAAAATTTGAGTATGACAACACCACTGTTCGCAATTTTGGTATTGCTTCCGTTATTTTTGGCTTGGTCGGAATGACCGTTGGCTTGTTGGTGGCTTTTCAGTTGGTTTTCCCCGTGCTAAATTTCGATTTGCCTTATACTACTTTTGGCAGAATCAGACCTTTGCACACCAACGCCATCATTTTTGCATTTGTTGGAAACGGAATTTTTGCAGGAGTTTATTACTCATTGCAAAGAGTTTGCAGAGCCAGAATGTTTAACGACACTTTGAGCAAAATCCATTTTTGGGGATGGCAATTAATTATTTTAGCCGCAGCAATTACGCTTCCTTTGGGAATTACAACTTCAAAAGAATATGCAGAATTAGAGTGGCCTATCGACATTGCCATTGCTTTAATTTGGGTTGTTTTTGGTATCAATTTGATGGGAACAATCATCAAACGCAGAGAAAAACATATTTACGTGGCAGCTTGGTTTTACATTGCTACTTTTGTAACAGTGGCTATTTTGCACATTTTCAATTCGTTTGAATTGCCTGTAAGTTTTTTCAAAAGTTATTCGGCTTATGCAGGAGTTCAAGATGCTTTGGTGCAGTGGTGGTACGGACATAATGCGGTTGCATTTTTCTTAACTACGCCTTTTTTGGGAATGATGTATTACTTTTTGCCTAAAATGGCGAATCGACCTGTGTATTCCTACAAATTGTCTATTTTGCACTTTTGGACTTTAATTTTCTTGTATATTTGGGCAGGACCGCACCATTTGTTATATACTTCTTTGCCAGATTGGGTTCAGTCTTTGGGAGTTGTGTTTTCTATTATGTTGATCGCACCATCTTGGGGAGGAATGATCAACGGCTTATTGACTTTGCGAGGAGCTTGGGATAAAGTTAGCGAGGACGTAACGCTTAAATTTATGGTGGTTGCTTTGACAGCCTACGGCATGGCGACCTTCGAAGGGCCTATGTTGTCTTTAAAAAATATCAATGCCATTGCACACTTTACCGATTGGATCGTGGCTCACGTTCACGTTGGAGCATTAGGTTTTAACGGTTTTATGTTGTTTGCGATTGCTTATTGGTTAGTTCCAAGATTGTATAATACTACTTTGTATTCAAAACAATTAGCATCTACTCACTTTTGGTTAGGCACATTAGGAATTTTGTTTTATGCCGTTCCAATGTATTGGGCAGGTTTTACGCAAGGTTTGATGTGGAAAGAATTTACGGCAGAAGGCTTTTTGAAATATCCAATATTTTTGGAAACGGTAACCAAAATCGTTCCTTTGTACGCTGCTAGAGGCATTGGTGGAGTGTTTTATTTGGCAGGTTTTATTGTAATGATTTACAATTTGATCAAAACTGTACAACAAGGTTCTATCGTTCCTAA
>RDXG01000259.1 GCA_004292785.1 Bacteroidota bacterium | reverse complement strand
GCTAACCATTGTTGCCTTCGGAACTTCTGCACCTGAATTGACCGTAAGTATTTACGCATCTTTGAGTGGCAGCACCGAAATTGCGATTGGAAACGTGGTAGGTAGCAATATTTTTAACACTTTATTAATTTTAGGAGTAGCAGCTGTTATTTATCCTGTAACGGTACAAAGTAATTCTGTTTGGATTGAAATTCCTTTAAGTTTGTTGGCAGCCGTAGTTTTAGGCGTTTGTGCAAACGATATGCTCATCGACGGAGCTGAAAAATCTATGATTTCTCGCATTGACGGTATTGTTTTGTTAGGTTTTTTTGCTGTTTTTATGTACTATACTTTTTATTCAGCCAAAAACGGAGCAGAACCGCCCGTAAGCGACAAAGAATCTATGCCAATTTGGAAAATAGTGGTTTTTGTAGTTTTTGGCTTGGTAGGTTTAGTTGCAGGTGGAATGTTGATGGTAGAAGGTGCTTCTGCAATCGCAAAAAGTTTTGGAATTAGCGAATCTATCATTGGTTTGACCATTGTAGCAGCAGGAACTTCCATGCCTGAATTGGCAACTTCGGCAGCAGCGGCTTACAAAAAGAATTCGGATATTGCAATAGGAAATGTGGTGGGTTCTAACATTTTTAACGTTTTCTTTATTTTAGGAACAAGCGCAACCATTAGCCCATTGCCTTATCAACCAAAAACTTCGAATGTAGATGTTATGTTGGCAGTTGTTTCTTCCATTTTGCTTTTTGCCTTTGTATTCATTGGAAAAGGCAGAAAAATAAACAAAGTTGAAGGCGGAATTTTTATTAGCTTATATATTATTTATGTGGCATATCTGATTTCAACGCAAGGATAAAAACAACTCATTCAAAACTAACATTTTTCTAAAAAATGTTAGTTTTAAGTATTTTTAAGCAAAATTGTATAAGTCTTAAATTTATTTTGTTCAAAGTATCTTTTTATTCGAAAAAATAACAAAAAATCATTTATTTTTGAGAAATTTATTAAAATTTATAAATTACTAGGCTTTTAACCTTCATTATGGCTAGGTTTCGATCGTATCTATTTTATTTGGGAATTGTATTTTGGCTAATTGTTTTGGCTAGTCAATTTGTTTTTGCTCAAAAAATTGTTTTGGATAACAAACAAAATATTTTTTCTGTTTTCGATCACTTAGAGATGACCGTAGATTCCGATCCTGAATGGAACATAAAAAGTGTACTTTCAGGAGACATAAAATTTCATCAGATTCCAAATATAGAATTTATTTACAACTCTCCTATTCACTCTCATTGGTTTCGTTTTGTAGTTCATAACAAATCTGATCTACAAAAATATTTGCTTCGCGCCGATTTTGATCTGGTAGAACTTTATTTTGTAGATTCTACAAATCAAGTTCAACTCATCAGAAATGGTAGAATGTTGCCTTTGGAAGAAAAAAGCTCGTTTTTTGGAATTCAATATGTGTATTTGCCCATTGAAATAGCGCAAGGACAAACAAAAACTTTTTACCTTAAAGTCAAAGACTTTTCAGAATTATCGATACAAAACGAAGACGTTTTTCATTCTATCGAACATTTGTTAATTTATCCCGAACAACCTATCAAAGAACTGTTTGAAAAAGGCGAGTATTTTCATGGAGTTTTCTTTGGCATCATGTTGATCATGATGTTTTACAATTTGGTTATTTTTGTTTATTTAAAAGATAAAACCTATATTTTTTATTCCTTATTTTTACTTTTTACGGGCATAAGTTCGTTCCAAATCGAGGGTTTTGCTTTTGAATATATTTGGCAAGATAACCCACAAGTCGATATTTTTGCCACCTTTTATGCAGTCATGTTGAGTTTGCTGTTTTATGTCATTTTCAACAAAGTTTTTTTACAAACCGAAACCAATTTGCCTGTTTGGAATAAAATACTAAAAGCCTTAGCTTGTTCTTATGTAAGCATTCCACTAGGACATTTATTTTCTTTTTATAACATCAATCTGCTTATTTTTATTATTATTTTGACTATTTTAGTCATTTTGACTCTCAATATTGTATCAATGGTCAAAGGTTTTCATGCGGCAAACTTTTTGTTAATTGGAAACACACTTTTTTTAGTAGGTTCAATTTTTGAAATTTTATCTTTTGAAGACCTTATTAATAACAGTGCTTGGGTAAATCATGCGGCGCAAATAGGAACAGTTTTGCAAATTTTGTTCTTTTCTGTGGGTTTGGCAGACAGAATCAACGAATTGCAACAAAAAATCCTTCATCAAAAAGAAGAAAAAGAACAATTTGTTGCCTTACAAAAAGAGCATTTAGAACTAGAAGTAGCCCAGCGAACCGCTTTGTTATTGGAACAAAAAACACAAATAGAACAAGCCTACAACAACGTAAAAGTGTTAAAAAAATTAGGCGAAAAAATCAATGAAACCCTAGATATTGACGAAATTGTAGAATCGGCATACAGTAATGCTTACAGTTTGATCAAAATTTCTATTTTTGGAGTTGCCACCATCGATTATATCAATGAACAAATCAATTTTCTGGGTTATTTTGTTGATAATCAAAAAGTTAAAGATTATCCACCTATTCATTTAAGCGAAACTCATCGTTTATTGGTTTGGTGTGTTTTGCATCAAAAAGAGGTTTTTACCAACGATTACGAAAACGATTATACGCAATACATTCCGCAGGGAATTCGTAGTGATAACGAACATTTGCCCAAATCTTTGATTTATATTCCACTCATGATTCAAGAGAAAATGATGGGAATTTTGATCGCACAAAGCTATGAAAAAAATGCTTTTGATAATTTTCATATAGAAGCCTTGCGAAATTTGTCTTCTTATGTGGCAATTGGCATTGATAATGCCTATGCTTATCTCGAAATTACAAAGGCTTATGACAATATTAAAGTCTTAAAAAAAGTAGGTGAAGACATAAACTCTACCTTAGATGTGGAGCAAATTGTAAAAATTGCTTACGAAAGTAGTCGACAACTGATAGATATTTCAGGTTTTGGAATTGGAATGTTGGACAAAGAACGTAATGAATTAGAATTTATTGGTTATTACAATTTGGGTGGAAGTTTGCAATTAGATGGCAATATTGTGCCTTTGGGAACTCGAAAAAGTTTGCTTAAATGGTGTGTAGATCAGCAAAAAGAAGTTTATGTAAACGACTATGCCAAAGATTATGTAAAATATTTTGACGAAAAACCCGATTTTGATATCACAGAAGCTCCAAAATCAGTAATTATCATTCCTTTATTGATTCAAGATAAAATAACAGGTGTGATGTTTGTCAGAAATGAACGCAAAAATGCCTTCAACAATCTTCATTTAGAGATTTTAAATAATTTGGCTTCTTATGTTGCCATCGGAATCGATAACGCCTTCGCTTATAATGAAATAAAAAATGCAAACGAAATTATCAACAGCAAAAATAACCAAATTATGGATAGTTTGCGTTATGCGCAAACCATTCAACACGCTATTTTGCCAGAAGCTAAAAAACTTTCCGAAATTTTTTCTGAATATTTTGTAATTTATAAACCTAAAGATTTAGTTTCAGGCGATTTTTATTGGCTTGCCGAAAATCCGAATCAAGTCATTATTGCATTGGCAGATTGTACGGGACACGGCGTTCCTGGTGCTTTTATGTCTATTGTGGGTAGTAATTTGTTAAATTCTATTGTCAATTTAGAAAAAATTACAGAGCCTGCCGACATCATTTACCGAATGCACTTTGGAATTATTGGCACATTAAAACAAGAAAATAATCGAAACAATGATGGCATGGATTTGAGTATTTGCAAACTCGATTTTCAGGGCGAACAAACCAAACTTACTTTTTCTGGCGCAAAAACTTCTATTTTATATTTTCAAAATGGACAAATTCATGAATTAAAAGGAGAACGACAAACCGTTGGAGGAGCTAGAAAGAAAGAAATCCAAGCATTTAGTAATCAAGAAGTTATGTTACAAAAAAATGATTTGGTTTATATGACCAGTGACGGATTTACAGATCAGCACAACGCAGAAAAACAAAAAATTGGCAGAAATAGGTTGAACGCAAAACTAGGCGAAATCGCATTCCTTTCTTTGGAGGAACAAAACAATATTTTAACAGAATTATTTGTAACGCACAAAGGTCAGGAATTGCAAAGAGACGACGTAACATTGATCGGTTTGAAAGTATAAATACGATTTTTTGAAAATTTCCTCACAAAAAAATCTTTTTTGCAAATAAAAACGATAAATTAGCGTAATGAATATGCTTTTTAGAAAAAACCATGCAAGATTCTTTCAAACATAAGGGAATGAGAATAAAACTTATCGAACAAATCCGAGAAAAAGGAATTGTTGATGAGCAGGTTTTGCAAGCAATAGAAAAACTACCACGACATTTTTTTCTGGAAAGTGCATTTTTAGAACACGCCTACCAAGACAAAGCATTTTCTATTGGCGAAGGACAAACCATTTCACAACCGTCAACAGTAGCTTTTCAAACAGAATTACTAAACTTGACCGAAGGCGAAAAAGTCCTCGAAATTGGTACAGGATCAGGCTATCAAGCGTGTATTTTGTTAGAATTGGGTGCAAAATTGACCACCATAGAAATTAATAAGACCTTATTTGAAAAATCAAAAAAAATGATTGCAGATTTGGGTTACAAAAGATGTAGAAATATTTTGGGCGACGGCTCACAAGGTTACCCAACAATTGCACCTTACGACAAAATTTTGGTTACGGCAGGTTCGCCAAAAATTCCTAAAAATTTGGTAGAACAGCTCAAAACAGGCGGGATTATGGTCATTCCTGTTGGAGATCGATTTTCACAAGAAATGTTGAGAATTACCAAAACCGCAGATAAAGGCGAAGTAGAAATAGAAACTTTCGACAATTTTAGGTTTGTGCCTTTGATTGGAAAATTTGGTTGGCAAGACCAAAATTTGTAAATTATATTTGACTTTTTAACTGAACTTAAACTTCAATAAAAATACCAAGTGTTATTCTGCAAATTCTTAATTACAAATCCATCAGATTTTTTATTATTTCCCAAAAAAAACTATATTTGCAGAAAATAACCAAGAAACATAAAGGAAAAAATGGGAAAAATCATTGCTATTGCAAATCAAAAAGGAGGAGTAGGAAAAACAACGACTGCCATCAATTTGTCCGCAAGCATGGCGGCTTTGGAATACAAAACCCTGATTATTGACTCCGATCCGCAAGCAAACACTACTTCGGGCTTAGGTTTTGATCCGCATAAAGTTCAAAAAAGCATTTATGAATGTATGATCAACGGTTTCTCGGTAAAAGATACCATTCAAGAAACGCAATTTGAAGATTTGTACTTGATTCCTTCTCATATCAATTTGGTTGGCGCAGAATTGGAAATGATTGACATCAAAAACAGAGAATATCGAATGCAAGAGGCTTTGAAAGAGGTAAAAAATATGTTTGATTTTATTTTTATCGATTGTTCGCCTTCTTTGGGTTTGATTAATGTGAATGTGATGAATGCAGCCGATTCGATCCTGATTCCTGTGCAATGCGAATACTTTGCCATGGAAGGTTTGGGAAAATTATTGAGTACCATCAAAATTGTGCAAGGAAAACTCAACAAAAATTTGCAAATTGAAGGAATTTTGATGACCATGCACGACTCTCGACTTTTGCACTCGAACCAAGTAGTTCAAGACATCAGAACGCATTTTGCGGACATGGTTTTTGAAACTTTAATCCCGCGAAATATCAGAATCAGTGAAGCGCCAAGTTTTGGTGTTCCTGTGATTGCACATGACGAAAAAAGTAAAGGTTCGGTGAGTTATTTGAATTTGGCAAAAGAACTTTTAAAAAGAAATAAAATCAAAAAATCGGCTATAAAAACGGTCAAGGCATAAGATCATGGAAAAAAAAACATTACTCAAAAAACGTCAAGCATTGGGCAGAGGGTTGAGCGCACTTTTGGGCGAAAGCGAACAACAAGAGCAACAACAAACTGAAAATCAGCAAATGAGTGTTGGAAATGTGGCAGAAATTTCTTTGGAAAACATCGAAACCAACCCTTTTCAGCCCCGCCAAGATTTTGATCCGATTGCCTTACAAGAACTTGCCGATTCTATTGCTTTGCAAGGAATTATTCAGCCAATTACTTTGCGAAAATTGAACGAAAACGCCTATCAAATCATTGCAGGCGAAAGACGTTTTCAGGCTTCAAAAATGGCAGGTTTAAGCCAAATTCCTGCCTACATCAGAACCGCAAACGACCAACAAATGCTCGAAATGGCGTTGATCGAGAACATTCAAAGAGAAGACCTAAACCCCATCGAAATTTCTTTGAGTTACCAACGTTTGATTAGCGAATGTCATTTGCGACAAGAAGATTTAGCAGACAGAATGGGCAAAAATCGTACTACTGTAACCAATTATTTGCGTTTACTCAAACTTCCGCCTGTGATTCAGAGTGGTTTGCGGGACAAAAAATTGACTATGGGACACGCAAGAGCTTTGATTAATTTGGAAAATATTGAAATGCAGTTGGCAATTTATGACCAGATTCTCAAAGACGATCTCTCGGTCAGAAAAGTAGAGGAAATGGTCAGAACCATGCTTACAAGTTCACAGAATACTGCCAAAATTCCACCAAAAGTTTTGGCACAAAATCCTCAAATTTTTCAATTACAAGGCAATTTGTCGAACAAATTTGGAACAAAAGTACAAATCAAAAGAGGTGAAGATCAAAAAGGCGAGATACGGATTCCGTTTTTGTCTGATGAAGATTTTAACAGAATTTTAGAAATTTTGGATATTTAATTTTTTTCATGAAAAAATATTTTTTCGTACTTATTTTTCTTGCTTTTTCCTTCACAACTTTTGCACAAATTGGCGGAAAAGAAATATTTTCTTTTGTGAATATGCCAACAAATGCAAAAATTGTAGGTTTGGGCGGAATAAACATTAGTGCAGACGCAAAAGATGCCAACGCTTTTACGCAAAATCCATCTTTGCAAAGTGCTGAAAATCAAGGAGTTTTGTCTTTGAATTACATCAATTATTATGCAAATATCAACCAAACTTCTTTGGCTTATGGCGTTCAGAAAAATAAGTTTTTTCTATCTGCTTTGGGTTTTCAATATGTTGGTTACGGAGATTTTTCTGGTTTTGATGCTTCGGGAAATCCTACTTCTGGTTTTTCGGCAAAAGATATGGCTTTGACTGCCTCATTTTCGCATCAAATCAAGCCTTTTTCGATGGGTTTGAACGCAAAATTGGTAAGTTCGAGCATCGATACTTATTCGTCGATGGGTGTGCTTTTTGATCTTGGCGGAACGTTTATTCACCCAACCAACGACTTTAAAATTGGCTTAGTAATCAAAAATTTTGGCTTTAATTTTTCCAATTATTCGCCCAACGGATACAATGACAAGCCTTTTGACGTGCAAATTGGATTTTCGTTTAAGCCCGAAAAAATGCCGATTCGCTTTTCTGTAACTGCGCACCATTTGCACCAATTAGGCAAAGAATACGAAACTTATACCACCAAAATTTTAGATGCAAAAGGCAAAGAAAGTCTAAAAAAATTGTCAAATTTGGAAAAAGGGATTCGACACTTTGTAATAGGCATCGAGTTTTTGTTTAATCCTAATTTTCAGTTGCGCGCAGGCTATAATTTTATGCAATCAGGTGAACTTTCTATAGAACAAGACTCCCGAATCAGAGGTTTTTCGTTTGGAGCAATGCTTAAAGTCAAAAATTTTGAAATTGCCGTTTCACGCAGTTTGATGCACATTAGCGGAGGTTTTACAAGCCTAACTTTAAGCATGAATACGAAAAGTTTTTTTAAGAAAAAAGTAATAGTGGAATAGTTTTTAACAACAAAACCATGAAAATTCCAAGTGCTTACAGATATTATAAATTAGAAAATTTAAAAACTGTTTGCAAAATCAAACCAAAAAATTTGTCTAATTTGTTGGGAATTTTTCCTGATTTGATGCCTACAGATTTGTTAAAAAACATTTTACAAAGAAATTTGCGAATGCCATTAAAAAATGAAAAGGCTAAATCTGAATTTATTGTGGCTCCTATTTTGGCAGAAATGTGGGAACAAAATCAGCAATTTAAACCTTTTTCAGGCTTAACTTTTAACATAGAGTCTTCGAAAGGTTTAAAAGGAATTTGTGATTTTTTAATTTCCTCAAAAGCAGATATTTCGGATTTGGAAGAACCCGTAGTTTGTGTTTTTGAGGCAAAAAGCGATGCTTTGGAAGATTGGTACGGACAATGTGGTGCAGAAATGTATGCGGCTCGGCTTTTTAATGAAAAAAAAGGAAACGACATAAAAATTATTTATGGTGCGGTTACGAATGGTTTTACTTGGCAATTTCTCAAATTAGAAGAACAAACTTTGTTTATAGATTCTCAACGCTACGGAACTGCGAATTTGCCACAACTTTTGGGGGCAATTCAGAAAATTTATAATTTTTATAAGTAACATAGGCTCATAGCCTGTGTTACAAATGTTATTTATTTTTCATATTTTCGATCAATTCTTCTATTTTTTGTTCTAAAATTGATATTTTTTCTTTTAATTCTTTATTTTCTTGTGCAAAAGCCGAGTTTAATGCGCTGTCTCCCAAATAAAAATATTGATTGCCAAATATCATTCCTCCTCCTTGCCCTGAATTATGATTGTTATTGTTGATCGAAACTGTTTCAGGCAATAAATCTTGGACAGGAACGTTTAGTTTTTCCGAAAATTTGACTAATTTGGTATAATCTATTTGTGTTTCGTTTCTTTCATATCTTGCATAAGTGCTTTCGGGCAAACCCAACAAGTCCGCAATATCTACTTGTGTCAAACCTTTTTCTTGTCTAATTGCCAACAATCTGTTTCCAATTTTCATTTTCATAAAAAAATCATTTTTTGATAGTAAAAACTCATTTTTTGGTTTTTATAAGTCAAACATATAACTTATCTTTGGCATAACAAAATATTTAGAAATATTTTGTTTGCGGAAGCTGAAAAGCAAATAGAGTAGGCAATTTTTAAAATATCAACTTTTATGAAATATCTTTTTGTTTCTCTTTTATTCATTTTTTGTTTTCATTATTCATATTCTCAAAGTGAAACTATTGAAGGAGCTTTTAATCAAATAAAAGCAAAAATTAATGGTTCTGATAGAGACTGCTATGTGGTTAAATATCTTACTGGGGATTTAGATGGAGATGGACAAACAGATGGTTTGGCTTTTTATGCCTGCGGAATCAAAGGAAATGCAGGTAATGCTAGTGCAGGACAAGGCTGGGCAGTTTTTCTCAAAAAACAGGGCAAGTTTTTTCACAAACTTACAGACGAAGAAACATTCGGCATCATTCCCTTGTATATACAAGCCAATGGAGTTGTTGTTTCTGAACAACTGGAACACGCTAAAGACGATCCAAATTGCTGCCCTTCGATAAAAAAAACTAGAAAGGTTCAACTAAAAAATAACACGCTTGTTATAATTCAATAAATTTTCAAATCAATTTCATCTAAACCATTCAAAACATGGCAAATAAAAAAGGAATTTTAGAAAAAACTGTAGGCACAGTTGTAAACGGAGTAGCAAAAGGAGTTGATAACTTGCTTGACTCGCTAAATCCATTTAGCAAATCGGAAACCAAAAAACCCGCTGTTAAAAAAGCAGTTGCTAAGAAAAAGTAATCAAAAAACCTTCAAAACTTTGAAGGTTTTTTTAATCTCCTAATAATCAGATATTTATACAGCTTAAAATTCTATAAAAATAAATATTCCACTTCCCAAAGGAAATGGAATATTTTGGTTTTTAAGCCTTACTTTCTTCTACAGGTTCTTCGTCTGTGAAGGTTTGCGGAGAAAATTTGCAAAGCAAATTGTACCAAGAAATTAATTTTTTTATGTCTGAAGGATATACTTTTCCAGAATCAAAATTAGGGACAATAGAGGCAATAAATTCATTCAATTCTTTGTCTGTTTTGCCAACTTCCAAAGGATAGGTATATTTTTCTTGGATCGCAAGCATCACGTCTGTTAATGGCACAGAACCATCTTTTGTGGTGGTATAAATGGAAATTTCTTTGAGAACAGACACACGATAATTCATGTTCGTGATCGTTTTCTTTTTCGCTTCGTCAATGGACTCCAAAACAACCCCTGTGCGTGTTGGTTTTAAGATTTTGAACAAGCCCGATTTTCCTGAAACGGAAGCAATGTCTTTCAAATTCATAGAATCTAATTTAAAATTTTAGTTTTATACTTTATTTTTTGTGGAAAGTTTCAATTTTAAGATTTTTGTTGATTAATTTGATCAATAAAAGCCAAAATTTCTTCTTGTCCTTGGTTGGTATTGGCAGAACTTACAAAATAAGTGGGCATTTCCTCCCATTCTTTAAACATTTCTTGTTCGTATGCTTGAACGGCTTTTTGTACGCCATTTTTAGAAAGTTTGTCGCATTTGGTAAAAGCAAGCACAAAAGGAATCCCACATTCTCCGAGCCAACGCATAAATTCCTGATCATTTTTCTGCATTTCCAAACGAATGTCGATGAGTACAAATACACAACGCAAACTTTTGCGTTCTAGCAAATAATTTTCGATCATTGCTCCAAAAGTTTTTTTCTTTTCTTTGCTTACTTTGGCATAACCATAACCTGGCAAATCTACGAGATACCACTGCTCATTGATCAAAAAATGATTAATTAATTGTGTTTTACCTGGTTTACCTGATGTTTTTGCCATATCTTTTTGGGCAACAATCATGTTGATCAAAGACGATTTTCCTACATTTGAACGACCAATGAAGGCATATTCGGGCAAAGTCGGAGGCGGACATTGCTGATATTCTGGACTACTCTTTACGAAATTGGCTGTTTTGATAGACATCTTAGATCAAATTTTTCGCAATTTTGCAAGTTTTTTTTGATTTTTCTAATGAATGAAAGGAAAAATATTTTTTCGTCAAAAAAATAACGTTACAGATTTTGGATCAATAACGTTATTTTTTTTATAAAAAAAACTATTTTTTAGGAGCAGCCTTAGCAGGAGCTTTTGCAGCACCTTTTGCAGGAGCAGCACTTTCTTCTGTTTTCAAGCCTCTTGGGATACCGATGCTAGCAATCGTAATCAAAGGACTATTTAAGATAGTGTAAGCAGCTTTTGGAATTTCACTTATTCTAACCGATTTACCCAAATCCAAAGCAGTAACATCTACTTCAATAACGTCAGGCATATCGTTTGGCAATGCTTTTACGCTTGCTTTTTTGAGTTTTGTGATCAATTTACCACCTCTTTGCAAACCAATGGCAGCGCCTACAAATTTGATCGGAATATCCATACGAATTTGTTTGCTGTCGTTCAATTCCAAGAAATCTGCGTGCAAAATTAGCTCATTTACTGGGTGAAATTGAACTTCTTGCAAAATAGCTTTGTATTTAGTGCCTTCTACGTTCAAATCAACCATCAAAGCCTTTGGAGTGTAAACCAAATTTTTGAACAAAATCATTGGAACGTTAAAGTGTACTTGATCTTTTCCACCGTACAACACGCATGGAACCATAGACTCTTTACGCAACGATTTTGCTGCTTTTTTACCGAGATTTGCTCTTTTAAACCCTATAATCTCTACTGTTTTCATAAAATGAATTTTAAATTTTTTTGAGGTTGCAAAATTAGCAAACATAATCAGAAATAAAAAATGAATTTAAAATATTCTTAAAATATATTTGTGTTTCAAAAAAATTGCTATCTTTGCAATTCATTTTTTGACTACCCTATTGACATGGAAAATACCATCAGCAAAAAGTTAGAAGCACTCTTAAAACTTCAACAAATCGACTCTAAAGTTGATGAGATTGAAAAAACAAGAGGAGATTTGCCCGAAGAAGTGCAAGATTTAGAAGACGAGATTGTGGGTTATGGCACTCGAATTGGGAAACTTCAAGAAGAACTCAAAGAAACTGAAAAAGAAACAGTCCGATTGAAACAGGCAGTAAAAGATGCCGAAAAATTGATCGAAAAATATAAGCAACAGCAGAACAATGTGCGCAACGGGCGCGAATTTGAAGCCATTGCTAAAGAAATCGAACTTCAAGAACTCGAAATGCAGTTGCTTGACAAAAAAATCAAGGAAGTGGCTTTTCAGATCAAACGCAAAGAAGGTTTCATTGCTGAAACACAAAAGTTAAAAGATGATCGTAGCAAAGACCTCGAAAACAAACGCAAAGAACTCGACATCATTATTGCAGAAGGCGAAGAGGACATCAGTAAATTGATGAAAGATCGCGAAAAAAGATCAAAACAAATAGACGAACGATTGTATCTTTCTTACATGAAAGTTCGTAAAAATGCACGAAATGGCTTGGCAGTAGTAAGCGTAAGACGTGATGCTTGCGGTGGCTGCTTCAACATTGTCCCCCCACAAAGACAAGCCGACATTAAAGACAAAAAGAAAATTATTGTATGCGAACATTGTGGCAGAATCCTTGCCGACGTGATCGACGTGCCTATTGATGAAACTAAAATACCTAAAAAAGGCGTTTTAGGCAAAAAGCCAATACTCGCAGGAAAAGAGGAAGAGGCTTTGTAAAAAATGATATACATTTCAAAACCTTTATAAGATTTTAAGACTTATAAAGGTTTTTTATTTTATTGGAATCAAGTTTGAAAAGGAATTTAAAAGCAGGCTTTCCTAAAAAATATTGCCAATAATTAACATAAATCCCATGTTGGTTCTTTGGGTAAATTTGCCTCAAAAATTAAATCTACTTTTTGAACAGGATGCACAAATTCTACTTTTTTGGCGTGCAAACAAATGCTTGCGTCAGGGTTTGGAAAAGGCGAACCGTATCTTAAATCGCCAATAATTGGGCAGTCCATGCTCGCTAATTGAACTCGAATCTGGTGCGGTCTGCCTGTCAAAGGTTTGATTTCTAGCAAATAAAATCTGCCTACTTTTCGCAAAAAACGATAATCCAGTTCCGACCTTTTGCCTGCTTTTACTTCATAATCAAAGGCTTTAACCACATTTCTTTCCTCGTTTTTGATAAGCCAATGTACCAATTTTCCTTCGGGATTTTTTGGCATATCACGAACCACCGCCCAATAAGTTTTCTGAATTTGGTGTTCTTGAAACATTTTGTTCAGCCTTTCCAAAGCCTTCGAAGTTTTTGCCAAAATGACCACGCCACTCACAGGTCTGTCCAAACGGTGAACGACTCCACAATATACATTGCCTTGTTTGTCATATTTTTGTTTCAAATATTCTTTGACCAAATCAGAAAGCGGTGGGTCGCCTGTGTAATCGGCTTGCACCAAAATTCCGCTTGCTTTGTTCACAATGATCAGGTGATTGTCTTCGTAAATAACAGAAAAAGCCATTTATTTATTTTCAATTTTTGTAGCCAAATCAAACGACAAAAAAACCTTTTTTTTAGTCATTTGTTCGAGCATGGGTTTAAGAATAAGTTGCGCATTAATTTTGGTTTGTTCCAAAATATTCGACTCTAAAGCTGCTTTTTCGATCTGTTTTTCGGCTGCTTTGTACGATTCTTCTAATAATTTGCTTTGCTGCCCTGAAATAATTGTAAATTTGGTATCATAAATTTTAGTTTTTTGATGATCCAATTTATAATAACAAATTTCGGGAGCAGGCAAAGAAATTTCGATGCTGTCGCCTGAAGTCTTTACATTTTGGGCTTTAATTTTGGTTAAATCTAAGCAACCTACCGCTTCGCCGCTGGCAATCAAAATCACTTTTGCAGTTGGCAAAAACATATAAGTAGATTTTGTCATTTCCAAAACGTCTTTTATTTGATATTTGACAAGTTCCAATTTACCAATACTTTCAATTTTTTCGACTACTGTTTGGTGGTTTTCTGTAATTTCTACCGTTTTGGAATTTCCAAAAACATATAAATAAGCCACAGCCGCCATTAAAGCCAAAATAATTCCTAAAAACAAAATATTTTTAATTCCTGAAAACATATTTTTTGTTTTGTAACACAAACTTCAGCCTGTGCTGGTTTAAAATAAAGTTTCTTAAATTTTGTCCGACTTGCGTCTGACTTAGGTTTTCATAAAAATTTAAGGTTTAATTTCTTGTTTTGGTGGAAAAAGCAAAGAAGTTAAAATACTAATTGCCAAAACTACCAAAATAAAATATAAAGAGTAAATGGTTTCAAAACCGATGGACTTTAAATAATGATGCGCCAACATTTTTACGCCAATAAAAATCAATAAAACAGACAAACCATATTTGAGATAATGAAAAAGGTGCATCACGTTGCTCAAAAAGAAAAACATAGAACGCAAGCCTAAAATGGCAAAAATGTTAGAAAAAAATACAATATAAGGGTCTTTTGTAACCGAAAAAACCGCAGGAACTGAATCAACAGCAAAAAGTAAATCCGTAAATTCGATGATGATCACCACCAAAAACAAAGGCGTTAAAAACCATTTCTTATCTTTTTTAATAAAAAAATATTGATCGACAAATCTTGGGAAAACTGAAAAATATTTTGACGCAAACCGAACCACAGGATGATTTTTGGTATCAATTTGTTCATCTCCTCCGCCTTTGTAAGACTCCCATAAAATTTTTCCTCCACTATACAACAAAAACAAAGCAAAACCATAAAGTATCCAATCAAACTGTTGAATCAGGGCAGAACCTAAGAAAATAAAGAGGAATCGCATGACAATAGCCCCCATAATTCCCCAAAAAAGCACTTTTTTATAATATTTTTCGCTAACCTGAAAAGATTGAAAAATAAGAATAATGACAAAAATATTATCCGCAGAAAGGGAATATTCGAGCAGATAACCCGTAATAAATTCGATGGAAATGTTATCCAAATAATTTTGCAAACTCAAAGCATAACTTTCGGTCAGAATCAAATGTGGGGCATATTTTTCGTGAACCAACTTTAAATCAGCCAAATTATTGATGCCATGCACCAAATAGCCATAATTTTTTAGGATCACATAAAAACCCAGTGCAAAAGAAACCCAAACCAATGTCCAAATTCCTGCTTCTTTGAAAGAAACACTGTGATCTTTTTTGGAAAAAAAACCCAAATCAACAGCCAAAACTGTTAAAATAAAAATGGTAAATCCTGTAAAAAATAATATCTCGTTAGAAAGCATATAGATTTTTCAATTTTATGAAGTTGTTTGAACTTTAAATTTTGTCCAAATTAAAAAAATTAATTGAATTAATACTTATTTTAACTAAAAACCACATTTTCTCGCAATTTCCTCAAAATCCAAAACCAAATCAGGAAGATCGGCAGGTGCGACAAATTTTTCTGAAAAAGAATGTGTACTAT
>RDXG01000180.1 GCA_004292785.1 Bacteroidota bacterium | reverse complement strand
GAATATAATTTGAATTTTTCCATGTATGCAGGCATCATTTCGGCTGCAAATTGGGTTATATTTTCAACTCTAAGATAACAAATGATGGTTTGATTTGGACTCAAATAGAATTTTGTGAAAGTAAATTGTCCATGCGGGTCATTTCGCTGAGCAACAGGGGTCGCAAAAGCGGATTCGTCAGTTTGTAACAAAGAATCATTTAAAGAAAAAGCAAAAAGTTGAACCTGATCCACGCCGTCCATGCCAATCACCCATTGTTTTTTTTCTTTTTCTGTGGATTTGATGCTAAATTTTAACCAATACACGCCTTTTTCTTGTAGAATTAGTTTTTTGTCATAATTTTGGAAAGTCTGGGATTCCTTAACTTGATCAATGGTCATTTTTTGTGAAGAATCGCGCAAAATTTGGCTATACAATCGGAGATCGTATGTCCCTTTTTCAGGTAGAAGTGTAGTATTCTGTGCCAAAACCAGTGAATTGATCAGGCAAAAAAAAACAATTTATTCCAATAAAAAAATTAATTTTTCACTCTTTTTTATAAAGCTAAAAATTTTTCTAAAATAGAATGAAAAATACCTATAATTTTTGGTAATTAGAAAAAATTATAATTGCTATATCCCATATTTTTTTATTGCAAAAATAGGTAAAATTCATGAAAGAAATTAATAAGTTTCAAACAAAAAAATAGTAAAAATTCTTTCAATAATACATTTTTTCCAAAAATATTGAAAATTCCTAAGAAAAACCTTAATATTGCATTTCTATCAAAATTTTGCTTTTATGCAAAACCAATTGAAAATTTATAATTCGCTATCTCGAAAAAAAGAGCTTTTTCAGGCAATAAATCCGCCTTTTGTCGGAATGTATGTCTGCGGTCCTACGGTTTACAGTGATGTCCATTTAGGAAATTGCCGTACTTTTACTTCTTTTGACATCATTTACCGATATTTGCGCCATTTGGGCTACCAAGTCCGATATGTCCGAAACATTACAGATGTTGGGCATTTGACAGGCGATTCCGATGAGGGCGAAGATAAAATTTCTAAAAAAGCAAAATTAGAAAACCTCGAACCGATGGAAATTGTCCAAAAATATACCGTAGGTTTGCACGAAGTTATGCAAATGCTCAACAATTTGCCACCAAACATAGAACCTTCGGCAACAGGACATTTGATGGAACAAATTGAAGCCACGCAAAAAATTGTAAAAAATGGTTTTGCTTACGAAGTAAACGGTTCTGTTTATTTTGATGTAGAATCTTTTAGCAAACAACATAAATATGGCGAACTTTCGGGCAGAACAGTCGAAGATCAACAAGCAGGTTACAGAACTTTGACAAGTCAAGACGAAAAACGCAATCCTGAAGATTTTGCCTTATGGAAAAACGCCTCAAAAGAGCATCTCATGAAATGGGAGTCGCCTTGGGGAATCGGTTTCCCTGGTTGGCACATCGAATGTTCGGCAATGAGTAGCAAATATTTGGGCAAACAATTCGATATTCATGGCGGCGGACTCGATCTCAAATTTCCGCATCACGAGTGCGAAATTGCACAATCAGTAGCACAAAACGGAGAACAACCCGTGAAATATTGGTTACACGCCAATATGCTGACCATCAACGGTCAAAAAATGAGTAAATCTTTGGGAAATTCTATTTTGCCTCACGAACTTTTTTCGGGCAATCACGCACTTTTAGATCAAGGATATAGTGCCATGACTTTGCGGTTTTTTATGTTGCAAACGCATTATCGCAGCACAATGGACATCACCAACGATGCCTTAAAAGCGGCGCGAAAAACCTACAAAAAAGTCATGAACGGTTTGCGAGTGATCAAACAAATGCAATACAAAGAAGACGAAAACATTGAAAAAAATGAATTGTTAAACGCACAAATTCGCAAATTTATTGCAGGTATGTACGAGGGCATGGACGATGATTTTAACACCGCTAAAGCCTTAGCATCTTTGTTTGAAATTCTCAAAAAAATCAATTCTTTGCATACCGATTCTATTTCGATTTCTGCCTTAGAAAATGAAGTTTTTCTGGAAATGAAAACCGCTTATTTGGATTTTATAGAAAATATTTTTGGTTTGAAAGAAGAACAACCTGCCCAAATTGAATTGGTGGAAGCACTTTTGCAAATTTACAGAGAGGCAAAACAAGTCAAAAATTACGGACAAGTCGATGCCATTCGTAGCCATTTAAAGTCGGTTGGAATTGTGGTAAAAGACATGAAAAACAGAATTGAATGGGAGTATGAAGAATAAGTTTTTTGTATCTTTCCAAAAGTTTTTAGATTTTTGGAAAGATATTATGTTTTTTAAAATACTATTCCCCTCCATCAATTTTTGCTCTGCGAATGGCATATTCGCCAATACTTTTTCCGCAACGCAAACCTATTTCGCAATCCATTTTGTAATGAATTCCGCCATAAAGCCTTGAAATGGAGGCTTCCTCAGCCATTTTTTCTACGGCAGTTTTTTGTGAAGGAAAAAGATAGCCCAAAATGGTCGCAGCAGCACCCGAAAAAGTAGAATGTCCCGAAGTATAAGCAGGAAAATTAGGTACGCCTGTAACAGTTTTGATCGAGGCATCTAGTTGCGAAGGGCGAGGAAAAAAATACAAATATTTGGTATCCCAACAGCAAACAGCCGCGTCCATCATTGCCATGTTTAGCAATGCGAAAGTGCGAGCTGTGCGAATATCACTAAATTGCGCTTGATTTACAAAATCGGCGGCGATGGCGTTCCAATGTCCTGGTGGAGTGTAAGTTCCCGCACCGTCTGCCCAAAAATGCACCATTCTAATTTTTTCGCGATCCAAATTGTCTGTTGCTTCTTTAACCATCTGAATTTCTTGTTGCATTTGCAAAGATTTGGTCGAAGGCGGCGTAGCAGGTCTTAATTTGATCACTTCGGCATCATCAAAAAGCCAAGTTTTTACTTTTCCAAAAACAGGCAACATGGGCGGTCTTTTTGGACTTTCCAAACTAATCCAAGGGGTTTCGCCTTTGGCAACTATGTCATCTTCGAGTTTTTTCCAAATGCTGACATTTCCTACTGCTGCGCCCATGCCGTCGCTTTTTACTCTGGCAATCACTTTGTTTGCAATGGCTTTGCCCAATTCTGTTCCTGCTGTCAAATCACTTTTTACGGCTCTGCCTGTCCATAAAGCCACATTTTTTTGTTCTTCGGCTTTCAAAGTCAAAAAATCTATTTCCGTAGGAAACAATAATTTTAACATTTCCAAACTTACACTCGACATCGTTGCCTCTTCGGAAGGATACGCAGGAAGTTGAGTTTCATTACTAATTAATCGAATACTTGGATCAATTTGACTTGGTTTGGCACGATTAAATTGCTTTTTGAACTGCCAAGCCGCTACCATTGCGTCATATTGCGCCACAGAAACATAGGCGTAAGCCCTCGCCGCATAAGGCGGATTGCTAAACGGAAAATAAGGATATTGAAAAGGATTTGCGGAACTCGGAATTGGATAAGTGCCATCTTCGTTTTGATAAGGCGGAAGGTTGTATTTGGCGACCAATTCGCGCATAATTTCGTTCCAACGCAACACGCCGCCTGCACTCCAATATTTTATGGTGGCGTTTTGTTGTTCAGAAAGTTGTGCTTGTGCTTGTTTGACTTCTGCCAATTCGCTTTGATAATCTGCGGAAGTAGTTGCTTGTGGATT
>RDXG01000179.1 GCA_004292785.1 Bacteroidota bacterium | reverse complement strand
CCTGTTCGCAAAATATGTATTTGTTCAATAAGCAAACCTGTATCTTCAGCAATATCTTCGTTGCTAAGGTTACGTTTGATGAGTTTTTTAGCAATTTCTACCCGATTTTTAAATGCTCCTTTTTTCTCTGCCGTTTCCAAAACATCTTTTTCTATCCAACGATTTTCTTTAAATCGTTGATATTCTTTGCGTTCCTCTTCTGATAATTGATCGATTCTCAATTTTTCAGATGCCTCTTTCAAGCCTTTTGCACTATATTTGTCAGGTACTTCGCTATTTTTTAAAAAATAAATCCATTCGTCAAGTGTAGTGTTTGCAATGTCGTTAAAATTATTAACTTTTAGAATGTAATATTTTGGAAAAATATCAGCAACTTCTTGAATACCAAATTTGCCTTTCTGCCAAACATTAGGTTTTAAAGTGTCTTTCAAATGTTTGCCAACAAATTTGCCTTCATATTCATAAACATAATCTTTGCCTTGCCCCAAACGAAAATATAAAATGCTGATAGAAATGGTCTTTTTGATAGTGGCATAGCCTTCTCCTTCCTTAATGTGTTCGGTAATTAGTTTGGAAGTGCCATATAAAATTCGGTGAAAATAGTCCGTTTCAGCATCATTTTGAATTTCTATCAGCATTAATTCTCCGCTATTGCTGCGAACCAACATATCTACCCGATTGAATTTGTCTTCTTGATGTTCTTTGTTACTTTCGCTTTCCAAAATTTCCTCAATTTTGACATCAAAACCTAAAAGTTCCGCAAGAAAACCCTCTAAAACATCAAAGTTTGCTTTGTTTCTTAGCAATTTTTTAACTGCCCAATCAAAACGTATTAAATTTGCCATAGTTTTTTTTGATTTATTTTATAAAAAAAACTTTTATAAGACTTTAAGCCTTATAAAAGTTCGTGAGTAAAGCCTATTTTTTAACTCAAATTTTCATTTTTGGGTTTTCTAAATGCCATAAAAGCCAAACCTCCCAAAGCTAAAGCCAAACTTATTCCGCCTGTATAAGCCACGTTTTTAGGTATTTTTACATAATCCTCTTCGTTGCTTGCCAACACTTGCGTTTTTGTTTCAGGCGCAGGTCGGTAAATAATTACTGTATCTCTTGGGTTTTGTTGCGCCAATATAGGCTCTTGTTTTGCTTCTTGTGTAGGTTTTTTTACGGTTCTAACAGTTTTTGGGGCTTCTTTTTCCTTATTCACTGCCAAATCTTTGTTTTGCGTATTCAAATTTACTGCAACTTTTGCTTGGTTTAGCAAAGAAATGCTTTTTTTCAACATTTCAGCATTTGAGCCGTATTCAGTCAAAAGTTCCTTGCTTGCTTGGTCTGTAACCGCCCACAAAGCGTGTTGCCCGATTTTGTTTTGCTGTTCGGCTTTTTCAATGGTTTTCGCAATTTTTTGCACATCAGGCAAAGCCATGTGTCCGAGTGTATAAAAAACCCTTTTGTTTGGCGAACGGTCATGAATTTCGCCACACATAGCAAACAAAGGCGTAGCAATGATTTCTTTGGGCTTGATTCTAAAATGTTTGGTTTTAGTAACAATCATGTCCTGTCTATCTTGTTCGCGACAAAGCAGTTTCAAACCACTTTCTACTTTGATCATGAGTTCGTCTTTGCTAAGATTTTTTGCTTTTAAAATCATAGATTCACCATAATAACCGTTTCCAGAACCTTCTAACTTAATATCTATTTGGCGATTGGCAACCGCATCAAGAATAGAAATGGTGTCTTGTGCAAATAAATTGAGGCATAATCCAAATGCCATGCATAAAAAAAAGAATAACCTGATCATGTTGCAGAGAGTTAAATTTATAAGAATTGAAATAAATAACGTAAAAATGTTAAAAAAAGTTGATCAAACGAAAATATTTTTTTGAAGGGATTATTCAGACATTTATCGGACACTTTGTAATTATTGGGTTTAAAGTTTAAAAAATAACATTTCACAAAGAAATGTTATTTTTTTTAAAAAATTTGTCAGACATTTGTCGGACATTTTTTTTTATTCATAAACGAAAATTAAATTTTCATTATATCCACTTCTTTACTTGCCAAAATTTCATCAAGTTTTCTGATGTGGGCATCGGTTAAGGTTTGCACTTTGGTTTCTGCGGTTTTGATAGCGTCTTCGGGTGCGCCGTCTTTGAGTAATTTTTTAAGTTCATCGTTGGTATCCTTGCGAATGGTTCTGATGCTTACTTTGCCGTTCTCAACTTCTTGTTTGGCTTGTTTGACCAAATTTTTGCGTCTTTCTTCGGTTGGAGGCGGAAAGTTCAAACGGATTTGATCTCCGTCATTTTGTGGTTGCACTCCCAAATCACTTTTTTTGATCGCCTTTTCAATTTCAGAAACCATTGCCCTTTCCCAAGGTTTAATCACCAAAGTTCGAGCATCAAGGTTGTTTATAGACGAAACCTGCGAAATTGGCGTATGCGAGCCATAATAATCCACTGTTAAACCATCGAGCATGGAAGGCATTGCCTTGCCCGCCCTAATTTTTGATAATTCTTGATTGGTGTGCAGAATCGTTTTTTCCATTGATTCTTTGGCATCGTCCAAATAAAAATTAATTTCTTCCATAATTGTTTTTGTTTAAGATATTTTCCAAAACGATACAATGTTACGAAAGTTTTACATGGAAATTTGTTAAATTAATATTTTTTAAGAATTTTTTGTTTTTTAATAAAAATAGAATTTATGCAAATAGCAAAGTTTCTATTTTTTAGGCTAATTGAATTGCGAAGCAAAAATACGTAGCTATTAAAAAAATACAACCTTAAAACAAAAAAAATTCTACAAAATTTTATAAATTTGCACAATAATAAAACCTACAAAAAAATGAGCAGAATCAATCCAAAAATAGATTTGGTTTTCAAAAAACTCTTTGGTTCAGAAGAAAATAAAGACATTCTTTTGTCATTA
>RDXG01000258.1 GCA_004292785.1 Bacteroidota bacterium | reverse complement strand
TCCCTTGATTTCAATATTGCCTTCCAAATAAAAAGAGTCTCTAATTCCTTTCTTTTTGAAAACAGGCAGTCCTTTTTTCTCTCGAAAACATTTGAGGTAGGCTTTGTCTAAATTTCGTAAAGCCTCTTGGGGTGCGCATTTGGAAACTTCATAATACCAAGCATTTTGAGATTTGACTTCGGCTACTAATTTTTTGTGCAAATCAATACTGGAAGGTCGTTTTTCTTTGTTTTGATAAGCCTTTTTACAGACATCGAGTCCCCAATTATAGGCATGGCGTGCCACCCCTGCGTGTTTAGCGGCGAGAGTAGCTTGTTTATCATTGAGTTCCAAACGGATTTTAAGGCTTTTCATTTCCAAAAATAAAACGAATTTGATTGAAAAACAAGGATTATTTGATGATATTTTTAAAAACCTATACATTTTATGTTCAAATTGCTATAAATGTGTAAGTTTGTTTATAAATGTGTAAATATTGTTTAACTATTTAAAACCCATGCAATTTGTGCAATATCTGCCGTTAGTTCTGCCCAAGTTTCCAAATCAAAAGACAAGCAAATTGCCGTTGCTGTGGACATATTTAAATATTTGCCTGTCAAATAACTTGCCACACGGCTTACAGCAGGATTATGATTGATAATGACAACTTGCTGGTGATTTGTAGCAATTTTTGTTAAAAAATGAAACAAAAAATCGGCTGAAGGACTATACAAAGCTTGATCGTAGTATATTTTCTCTGAGGGAAAATTTATTTTTTCAGCTATTTTTTGAGCTGTTTGGCTAGTGCGCAAAGCAGCACTAACCGCCATATAATCGGTTTGAAAATTTTTTGTTTGTAATTCCTCGCCCAAAAGCGAAGCGTCAGAAAAACCCTTAACAGTCAGATTTCTGTTAAAATCGCTACCATCCATGCTCGATATTTCGGATTCAGCGTGGCGTATCAAGAGTAGGTATCTTTTCATTTTTTAGATAGTTGGAATATTTGCAAAAGTAATATTTTATTTATTTTTTCAAGACAAATCTAAAATTATCTTTTTTATTTTACAACCTAATCCCCAAAATTGTTACATCATCAACTTGTGCATAATTTCCTTTCCAACTATCAAAAGTTTCGCCCAAAATTTGTCCTTGTTCGGTCATAGTTTTTTCAGAAACACTAAAAAGCAATTCACGCAATTTTTTGACCATAAATTTCTTATCTTTTTCCCCACCAAATTGGTCTTGATAGCCGTCAGTGCAGAGATAAATCGTTGTGTGGGCACAGAGTTGAGAGGTGCGAGAACAGGGATTCGAGCTTTTCATTCTCTCTTCTCTTTCCTTTTGCCCCTCAACCCTAATTTGGTGTTTTTCAAAAAAGCGTTCTTCTTCCGATTGTTTGCCACCAATGGCGCGTTTAGTGGCTTTAATTTCTTTCAATTCGTTGTTTTGAACATAATAAAGCGGATTCATTGCGCCTGCGTATTCAATTTTTGTTGGGCTAATTGCAATAATCACCATATCCATGCCATCGTTGGTATTGGTTTCTTTTTGGCGCAAAACCCGATGAACTTCTTTGTGTAAATTATTCAAAATCTGATCGGGGGAATAAATATGGTTTTTGATAATGATTTCGTGCAATAATTGATTGCCGATCATGCTCATAAAAGCCCCTGGCACGCCATGTCCTGTGCAGTCGGCAACGGCTACGAATTTGATGGTTTGCGTCAGACCTTGCAGGTCAGACTTTTGGATTTCCTCGAACCAATAAAAATCACCCGAAACAATGTCTTTGGGTTTGAACAAAATAAAAAAGTTGTCCTTGCCCAAACTTTCTCCGAACCGTTCATCGAAGGGTAAAATAGCATTTTGGATACGTTTGGCGTAGTTTATCGAGGCAGTTACGTCTTCGTTTCGTTTGTGAATTTCAATGTATGCCAAATTAAGTGCCTGATGACTTTGTTGCAATTCGTCGGATTGGACTTCTATTTCCTCTTTTGCTTGTTGGACTTGGGCGTTCGAAACGGCTAATGCACCGTAGGCATTTTGGATTTTTTTGCGAGAACGGGAAATCAAAAATAGAATCACAACTGTAAAAACAAGCCCTGCAAAGGCAGAAAAAATAATCCAATAAAATTGATTGCGTTGTTTTTCTTGGGCGATGTCTTTTTGTGCCTGTTCTGCTTTAAATTGTTTGTCTTTTGCTTTTAGATTGTCTGCTTCTAGCTGTGTTTTTTGGGCTATGTTTTGAAGACTATCTT
This sequence comes from Bacteroidota bacterium, assembly GCA_004292785.1. Taxonomy (GTDB): domain Bacteria; phylum Bacteroidota; class Bacteroidia; order Cytophagales; family Thermoflexibacteraceae; genus RDXG01. The sequence continues at coordinate 13,225 of RDXG01000258.1, read as the reverse complement.
GTTTTCTTTTGTCTTTTTCTTGCCTTGCAAGTCCAAAAAGTCGGTCTGCCTCTGCTTGTTTTTCTAGAATAAGTTTGGCATTTTTTTGTCTTTCTGCTTCTATTTGTTGTACTTTAAGGTCTTTTTGTAGTGCCTCCTTTGTTTTTTGGTCAAGTTCTTTGTTTTTATTCAAAATTTCAATTTCTTTTTCTTTGCGGTCTATTTCGGATTTTGCCTCCAAGTTGGCGATTGCTTTTGACTTGTCTGCGTTGAAAAGGCTATCATTATTCGTTTTATAAAATTCATAGTATTCAAGTGCTTTGGCATATTCTCCTTTGCTCTTATAACTTTCGTAAAGGGTGTAGTTCAATTCTTTTACTTCGAATAAAGCATTGATTTCTTGAGCAATTAACAACCCTTTTTGAGCATAATCTACACTCTTATCATATTGCTTTTGCTTTTGGAAAAGTTTTGCCAAACCATTAAGTACAAAACAAATTTGTCTTTTGTCTTTTATTTCTTCGGCAATTTTTAAACTCTTTTCAAAGTATTCCAACGCTAAAGAATAATTAGATTGTTTCAGGTACATAGTAGCCATATTAGCTAAACTAATGGAAATGTATCGTTTGTTTTTTAGTTCTTCATTGATTTTCAAACTTTTTTGATAATATTCTAAGGCTAATAAGTCATTCCCTTGATTTTCATAAAACATTCCGATAGATCGTAAACCAATGGCAACGCCTTGTTTATTGTCGAATTCTTCGGCAATTTTTAAACTTTTTTGATAATGTTCTAAGGCTAAAGGATAGTTCCCTTGTCTTTCATAAATAACCCCTATAGTACCCAAAGGGATGCGAGTACCTAACCTGTCTTTCAACTCTTCCCATATCTTCAAGCTTTTTTGATAATATGCCAAAGCCAAAGGGTAGTTGCCTTGGTGTTCATAAACAACCCCTATCGTATGTAAAGTGATAGCAATACTTTTCTTATCATTTAATTGTTTAACAATATCCAAGTTTTTTTGATAAAACTCTAAAGCCAAAAAATAATTGCCTTGTCTTTCATGAACAACTCCTATATTGTGGAAACAATAAGCCATGTTTTTTTTATCTCTTAATTTCTCAGAAAGTTGGATTGCTTGCTTTAAAGCTGCTAAGGATTCTATATATTTATTTTTATCCCGATAAGCCAAGCCCATACGAGCATAAGCCAATGCTTTGCCCTGCTCATAATTCAGTTCCTCACTTTGTTGTAAGGCTTTTTGAGCAAGTAATAAAGCCGTATCAGCTAAATTATATCTATATTGAGAACAAATTTCGAGAGTCGTCAAGATTTTTGTTGTATCGTGTTTGGCTGTGTGATAGACCGTCATAAGACTATCAATTATCTTTTTGTTTTGAGCAAAAATAGCATTCGAAAAAGCAAAAAAACACAATAAAAAAATGGCAATTTTCATAAGAGTTACTTTAAAAAGTTTTAAGTGTAAATGTATAGTATTTTTTCCCAAAATATAACCAACGTAAAAAGCAAAATGTTTTGTCAAAGCCTCAAACCCACAATCGTAACATCATCTACTTGTGCTTCTTTGCCTTTCCAAGCATCAAAAGTTTCGCCCAAAACTTGCCCTTGTTCAGGCATAGATTTTTCAGAAACACTAAACAACAATTCACGCAATTTTTTGACCATAAATTTACGGTTTTGCTCTCCTCCGAATTGGTCTTGGTAGCCGTCAGTACATAAATAAATCGTTGTCAGTGGCGAGAGTTGAGAGAAGAGAGTTGAGGGATTCGAGCTTTTCATTCTCTCTTCTCTTTCCTTTTGCCCCTCAACCCTAATTTGGTGTTTTTCAAAAAAGCGTTCTTCTTCCGATTGCTTGCCTCCGATGGATCGTTTGGTGGCTTTAATTTCTTTCAATTCGTTGTTTTGAACATAATAAAGCGGATTCATTGCGCCTGCATATTCTAGTACAGCAAACATTTTTGTTTGCTCTATTTCGTAGCGAACAGGAATGTTCGCCGTACTTGCAATAATCACCATGTCCATGCCATCGTTGGTATTGGTTTCTTTTTGGCGCAAAACCCGATGAACTTCTTTGTGTAAATTATTCAAAATCTGATCGGGGGAATAAATATGATTTTTGATAATGATTTCGTGCAATAATTTGATAGTGTTGCAAGGTTTAAGAAGCTTGCAACACTATTGTTTGCTAATTTTTGAAATATTTTCAGAAAGCACAAACAAAAATAATTTCTTACACTTTATTAATAATTCCTTTAAATTTCTAATCAAATGAATAAATTTTCAGCTTGGACTTGTGTGCTATTCTTTGCAATGGCTTGCAGTTCCGAAAAAAAAGAAAACACAAAAGAAAATATGGTAAAATTCCCTGAAATTGCTCCTCCTGTGGCAAAAATTGCACCCAAAGAACTAGAAAATCATGGGCAAAAACGCACAGATAACTATTTTTGGTTGCGCGAGCGCGAAAATCCTGAAGTTACAGATTATCTGAAAGCCGAAAACGCCTACGCAGATACCATGCTTGGGCATACCAAAGATTTGCAAGACAAACTTTTTGGCGAACTCAAAGGCAGAATCAAAGAAAAAGATCAATCTGCACCTGTAAAAATCAAGGATTACGTTTATTATACGCGCTACGAAGAAGGCGGAGAATATGCCCTTTATTGCCGTAGAAAAGGCAATATGGAAGGCAAAGAAGAAATTTTGCTCAACGGAAACGAAATGGGTAAAGGCAAACCTTATTTTGCCATCGGAAACTGGACAATTAGCCCAGATCAACAAACCTTAGCATACGGAGTGGATACGGTCAGCCGCAGAATTTATACCATTTATTTCAAAAATTTGGCAACAGGCGAATTGTTGAAAGATCAAATTGCGGGCGCAAATCCAAATTTTGTTTGGGCAAACGACAACAAAACACTTTTTTATACCAGTAAAAATTTGAATACTTTGCGGGCAGAAAGAGTGAATAAACACACGCTAGGCACAGATTCCAAAAAAGACCCACAAGTATATTTCGAAAAAGACGAAACCTATAATTTGTCTATTGGCAAAACCAAATCAGATGAATTTTTGGTGATCAGTGCAGGCAGCACTTTGTCAAGCGAATCTTTGATTTTAGATGCCAACAAACCCAATGACAAATTTAAAGTTGCTTTGCTCAGAGAAAAAGATCATTTGTACGATCTCGATCACGCAAATGGCAAATTTTATATCACAAGTAATTGGGAGGCAAAAAATTTTAGGCTTTTAGAATCAGATTTGGCGCAACTTTCGGACAAAAGCAAATGGAAAGAAGTGATCGCACACAGGGCAGATGTTTTGCTAGAAAACGTGATTTTGTTTAAAGATCATTTGGTTTTACAAGAAAAAAAAGGTGGTTTGAACCGAATAAAAGTTATCAAATGGGCAGACAAATCCGAACACGAATTGAGTTTTGAAGAACCCGCATATTTGGCAAGTCTTGGCTCGAATCCTGAATTGAACACAGCGGTTTTGCGTTACAATTACCAATCTTTAAGCACGCCTTCCTCTTCTTTTGATTATGATTTGAACACAAAAAACAAAACATTGGTCAAACAGCAGGAAATTTTGGGCGGCTATCAGGCTTCGAATTATGCCACAGAAAGAGTTTTTGCAACCGCCAAAGATGGCACAAAAATCCCGATGGCATTGGTTTATCGCAAAGATACTTTCAAAAAAGATGGCACAAATCCGACTTTGCAATATGCCTACGGTTCTTACGGAATTTCTACGGAAGCGTATTTTCGTAGCAATATTATCAGTTTGTTGGACAGAGGTTTTGTGTATGTGCTTTGCAATATTCGCGGCGGTCAGGAAATGGGCAGACAATGGTATGAAGATGGCAAATTGTTAAAAAAGAAAAACACTTTTACCGATTTTATTGATTGTTCAGAGTTTTTGATCAAAGAAAAATACAGTGCTAAAGACAAACTTTTTGCGCAAGGCGGAAGTGCAGGCGGTTTGCTCATGGGTGCTATTGCCAATATGCGACCAGATTTGTACAAAGGTATTCTTGCTATTGTGCCTTTTGTGGACGTGATCAACACGATGCTTGATTCTAGTATTCCTTTGACCACTTTTGAGTATGACGAATGGGGAAATCCGAATGACAAAACCTATTTTGACTACATGATGTCTTATTCGCCTTATGACAATGTGAGCAAGCAAAATTATGCAAATATGTTGGTGATGACGGGTTTTCACGATTCGCAGGTGCAATATTGGGAGCCTGCCAAATGGGTTGCCAAATTGCGCGCCAGCAAAACCGACAAAAATGTGTTGATTTTTAAAACAAACATGGACGCAGGGCATGGTGGAGCTTCGGGTCGTTTTCAACCTTTGAAAGAGCAAGCCTATCAATATTCGTTTATGTTGGCTTTGTTGGGGGTAAATCAGTAAAAAACATCAACTTTTATAGGGTTTTAAACCTTATAAAAGTTTGAAACATGGATAAAACAGGCACTTAATTGTATTTTTTTATTTTCAAAAAGATTTGGAATGTTAAAAAATATTTTTTTAATTTAGCAGAAATGATTAGACAACAAAACCATGAACAAACTCATTTTAGGCGATTGCCTCGAAGTCTTACAAAAAATTGAATCCGAAAGCGTTGATCTTTGTTACATCGATCCGCCATTTTTTTCTAACCGAACTTACGAAGTAGTTTGGGGCGACAAAGGAGAAATTAGAAGTTTTGAAGACCGTTTTAGCGGAGGAGTTGAGCATTATGTAGCTTGGCTAAAAGAAAGAGTACAAGAAATTTATAGGGTTTTGAAACCCACAGGATCGCTTTTTTTGCATTGCGATTATCATGCAAATGCAGAAATTAAGGTTTATATTTTGAACAAAATTTTTGGGAAACATAATTTTAGAAATGAAATTATTTGGAAAAGAAACAATAAAAAAGAATGCAAAAAAAGCGATTCGAATATCATTACGGATACAATTTGGTGGTATTCAAAATCTGAAAATTATATTTTTAACAAAAATACAAATTCTAAAATTGATAATATTTGGAACGATCTCAAAGGTATTTCAGAAAGTAGTTATTTGTCCCAAAAACCTGAATATTTATTAGAAAGAATCATTAAAATGGCTTCTAATGAAAACGATACCGTTTTAGACTGTTTTCTTGGCGGCGGAACTACGATTGCCGTTGCAGACCGACTCAACAGAAATTGGATTGGCATTGATCAAAGCAAAAAAGCAATAGAAGTTACAGAATTGCGATTACAAAAACAAAATGCCATTTTTGAAAAATCAGAAGTAAATTCGCTTTATTTGCCTTTGAACAAAGAAAATATTTTGAAATTTTTGAAAGATCACAAAGATTTTTTGGCTACAAAATTTCATGTAAACCAAATTGCTTTGTTTGGTTCTTTTGCCAAAAACGAACAAAATCCCGATAGTGATGTGGATTTGCTAGTAGATTTTGAGGCAGGAAAAGGAAATTTTTTTGAAATGCAAGAATTGAAAAGTTGGTTTGAAAAACAATTTCACAGAAATATTGATTTGGGGGAAGTAAAAAGCATTAAAGAATACGCTAAAACAAACATTTTGCACCATGCAATTTTTATTAGATAGAGATAAAGAGTACATTAAACAGATTTTAAAGGCTTTTGAAAAAATAGAAATTTTTGTAAAACCTTACGAAAATTCGGAAGAATGGTATCAACATCAGGAAAGTTTTGATGCAGTTTTGATGAATTTTATCGTCATTGGAGAGTCTGCCGCCAAAATTTCTGAACAGCTAAAAAATCAATACGCGCAAACGCCTTGGTCAAAAATTATTGGTTTGCGAAACATTATTGCACACAATTATATTGGCATTTCTGCCGACAGAATTTGGGCAATTATCAAAGATTACAACCCTGTTTTTGAAGAACAATTTACACAAATGCTTACAAATTTATGAACAAATTAATCTTAGGCGACTGCCTCGATTTTTACAAAAAATTGAATTTTGAAACGATAAATTATTGTAACGTACCCTTCAGGGTGCGATAAAATATTGATTTTCAGTAAATTACAACGCACCCTGAAGGGTACGTTACAAAACAAAATCACATGAACAAATTAATCTTAGGCGATTGCCTCGAAGTTTTACAAAAAATTGAATCCGAATCCGTTGATCTTTGCTACATTGATCCACCATTTTTTTCTAACCGAACTTACGAGGTAGTTTGGGGCGATAAAGGAGAAATTCGATCTTTCGAAGACCGTTTTAGTGGCGGCGTAGAGCATTATGTAGCTTGGCTAAAAGAAAGAGTACAAGAAATTTATAGGGTTTTGAAACCCACAGGATCGTTGTTTTTGCATTGCGATTATCATGCAAATGCAGAAATTAAGGTGTATGTTTTGAATAAAATTTTTGGAAAAAATAATTTTAGAAATGAAATTATTTGGAAAAGAAATTTTACAAAAAAAGGTTCTCAATTTAAAATGTCAAAACTTGCAACAAACACCGATTCTATTTTTTATTACGTCAAAAGTGATAAAGCCACATTTATTACGCCCAGAATTAATGGTTCTATGGAAGAATTATTGTTGCGTTATGACAAAGAAGACGAAAATGGTAGGCGTTATAAATCAGAACCTGTCGAACTTCCTCGCATGATGGCGCGCCAAAATTTGATTTATGAATACAAAGGTTATACGCCAAAACACGGTTGGATGATGATGCTCGAAAAATTGACTGAATTAGACAATCAAGGCAAATTATTTTTTACCAAAAACGGAAAGCCAAGACGAAAAAACTTTTTAGACGAATATAGTGGCAGTGAAGCCGATAATATTTGGCTAGATATTCAGCCCGTAGGTCAAAATCAATCCGAAATTATTGGTTATCCAACCCAAAAACCTGAATATTTATTAGAAAGAATTGTTAAAATGGCTTCTCATGAAAACGATACCGTTTTAGACTGTTTTCTTGGCGGCGGAACTACGATTGCCGTTGCAGACCGACTTAACAGAAATTGGATTGGAATTGATCAGTCTGTGCAGGCGGTAAAAGTTACAGAATTTAGGCTAAACAAGCAACAAAGCCTGTTTTCTAAACCATTTTCTGTGCAACTTCACAAATACGATTTTGACACGCTTCGCTACAAAGACGCTTTTGAGTTCGAAAGTTTTATTGTTACGCAATTTGGCGGAATCCCAAATGCCAAACAACGTTCTGATTTGGGAATTGATGGCAGAACTCGTGAAAACCAACCGATTCAGGTTAAAAGAAGTGATAATATTGGCAGAAATGTGGTCGATAATTTTTTCTCTGCAATTCAACGTTTCGACAAAAATTCTTTTGAAAAACACAAATCTTCGGGCAATGCTGTGGGTTTTTTGATCGCTTTTTCTTTTGGCAAAGGTGCGGTTCAGGAAATAGCAAGGCTAAAAATGGAAGAAAACGTGATGATTGAATTGCTTTTGGTAGAAAATATCGTTCCGATTGCCAAGAAACCGACCTTAAAAATCGATTTAAAAGATTTAGGTTTGAATAAAAATTTGCGAGAAATTGAGTTTTCGGCGCAAGCAATTAGCGAGGCAGGAGTTGAGTTTTTTGCTTGGGATTTTAATTTTAAAGAGGTTTTTAACCCTGAAATTTTGTTGGATAAAACAGGAACTCAAAAATACCTTTTCAAAGCAGGCGAACATCAAATTGCCATCAAAGTAGTTGATAATGAGGGACTTGAAAATATTGAAGTTGTGAAATTGAAAGTAAATGGTAAAATTGAAAGGAACTAAATTAGAGCGAAGGGTTCGTTTAAAACGAACCCTTCGCTAAGGTTAAAATATTTTTCATTCAATTATTTTTAATTCTTATCTTCTTAGCTTATTTTTGGATTTATTAATAAAATCTATATATTTGATCGTTTTTCAGAGGCAATGCCTTCGAATTTTATCAGAAATTAAAAAAATACTCAATAGCACAAGAACGAAAATTATGGCAGAAATTATCAGAATGCCCAAAATGAGTGATACCATGACCGAAGGCGTGATCGCCGCTTGGTTGGTAAAAGTCGGGGATAAAGTCAAAGCAGGGGACGTACTAGCCGAAGTAGAAACCGATAAGGCAACGATGGAACTCGAAAATTATATCGATGGCGTGGTGTTGCACATCGGCGTCGATGCCAAACAAGCCGCCGCAGTCGACGGTTTGATCGCCATTATTGGCAAAGCAGGCGAAGATATTTCGGGATTGGTAGGCGGCGCAAAACCTGCCGTAACTCCTGCACCTGTGGCAGAAGTCAAACAAGAAAGCAAAGCTACGGTTTCAGTTGCAAAAATCGATGTCAAAGCGGTTATTGTCCGAATGCCAAAAATGAGTGATACCATGACCGAAGGAACGATTGCCAAATGGTTGAAAAACGTAGGTGATACCGTAAAATCAGGCGATATTTTGGGCGAAGTAGAAACTGACAAAGCTACTATGGAACTCGAAAATTACGAAAACGGAGTCCTACTTTACAAAGGCGCAGAAGAAGGAAACGCAATTCCTGTCGATGGCGTGTTGGCGATCATTGGCGAAAAAGATGCCGATTACAAACAATTATTAAATGCTCCTGCTCAAACGCAAGCCCTTGTTAATGAAGTTGTTAGCACGCCAACGGCAAATGTAGCAAGTTCTCAAAGCGATTCTGCTCCGCAAGTTTCCTCTTCCGATTCTAGAGTCAAAGCCTCGCCTTTGGCTAAAAGTTTGGCAAAAGAAAAAGGTTATGATCTTACAAAAATTGTAGGTTCAGGCGAAAATGGTAGAATTATCAAAAAAGATGTAGAATCTTACAAACCTGCCGTAGAAACGCCAAAAACTGCCACTACAAGCACTGCAAGCGTAGTTTCTGGGCAAGAAAGTTTTACCGAAGTGCCTGTTTCGCAAATGCGCAAAGTAATTGCCAAAAGACTTTCTGAAAGCAAATTTACTGCTCCGCATTTCTATTTGTCAATGGAAATTAACATGGACAAAGCCATGTCTGCCCGCACAAGCATGAACGAATTTTCTGCGGTCAAAATTTCCTTTAACGACATGGTGGTCAAGGCGGCGGCGGTTGCAATTCGCAAAAATCCCGACATCAATTCGTCTTGGCGAGGCGACAAAATTCGCTACAATCAACACATTCACATTGGCGTTGCGATGGCAGTTCCTGATGGTTTGTTAGTGCCTGTGGTTCGTTTTGCCGATACGCTTTCACTTTCACAAATTGCGTCTGCAACCAAAGAATTGGGGCAAAAAGCAAAAAACAAAAAATTACAGCCGTCAGATTGGGAAGGAAACACGTTTTCGATCTCGAATTTGGGAATGTTTGGCATTGACGAATTTACGGCAATCGTGAATCCGCCAGATGCTTGTATTTTGGCTGTTGGCGGAATAAAAGAAGTTCCCGTAGTAAAAAATGGTCAAATTCAGATCGGAAATGTAATGAAAGTTACACTTTCTTGCGATCACAGGGTTGTTGATGGGGCAGTTGGTGCTTCGTTTTTGCAAACGCTAAAAACTTTGCTCGAAGACCCGATCAAAATTTTGGTTTAAAAAATATCAGACTTTCCAAAGGTTTTTAAGGGCTTTTGGGAAGTTTTTTTTTGTTTAACTGCCTCATACAAAAATTAAAAAAAATGTACGAAAACATTAGAGAAGAAGAATTAAAAAATAAGATTGCCCAAGCGTATTTTCCAGATTTTGACTCTACGCAAATCATTGGTAACATCGATTTTGCTGTAACCATCAAAAAAGAATTTCAGATTTCAGAAACTGAATCTGTGCTTTGGGCTGAAGCCAAAAAAGGGAAAGCCGATATTTTCAATTCAATTACCCAACTCATTTTGACCGTTGGCAAAGCGCGCACTTTTGATTTGACTCTGCCTCCTGCTTATTTGGGAGCTTTTGATGCCGAAAAAATTGCTTTTCTTCCTTATAATGACATTCAAGAAATTTTTTATTTAAACGATTTTAATTGGAACGTAACACCTTCGAATTACGAAACGAAGGAATTTAAAATGGTTTTGGAAAAAGCGCGTGCAATCATTGAGACAAATTCCTTGCAATTTTCCTATAAAACAGATGAGCTGGAATTGCGTGAATTTATCAAAATCAATTTTGTTTCAGGCAGATTTGCAAATCAAAAAATCAGAATTGACAAAAATAATTTCATTAGCATTTACAACAAATGGCTACAAACCGTAAAACCGACCATTGCTGTTATTTGGGAAGAAGCCCAAAAAGTCAATATTATTGATGGTGATTTTTACCTTGCTGATTTGCTTTCGCTTGAAAATGAAACTTTGAAGGAAAAACTCTATGTTTTACTCAAAACAAATCGCTATGAATTGGAAAGAACGCCTAACAAATTGGGTATGTTTTCTAGTCAATACACAGGTTTTATAGACAAACAAAAGGCACATCAAATTTTTTGGAACAAATATGAACGCCCTCCTCGTGAGGAATATTGGGATTACATTGTAGAACGCAGAGATTTGCTTGTGCCGCAGGATGTGCGTGAGCGCAAAGGCAGTTTTTACACTCCACAAATTTGGGTCGAACTTTCTCAAAAATATTTGGCAGATGTTTTGGGTACGGATTGGCAGGACGAATATTATATTTGGGATTGTGCGGCAGGCACAGGAAATTTGTTGGCGGGTTTGACAAATAAACAAAATATTTGGGCTTCTACTTTGGACAGACAGGATATTGATGTGATCAAAGATCGGATTCTGAATGGTGCAAATTTATTAGAAAAAAACGTTTTTCAATTCGATTTTTTGAATGATTCTTTTGACAAATTGCCTAAAGGTTTGCAAAATGTGATCAATGATTCTGAAAAACGGAAGAAGTTGATAATTTATATCAATCCGCCTTACGCAGAGGCGGGAAGTGTGTTTGTGGTCGGCGCAAGGAAAAATAAAACAGATGTTTCAATAAAAAATAACGTTTGGGATAAATACAAAAATCAATTAGGTTTGGCAATACGTGAATTATTTGCACAATTTTTTATTAGAATTAGCCAAGAAATTCCTAATTGCAAATTGGCTAGTTTTAGCACGTTGAAATACGTAAATGGCGATGGTTTTGGGCATTTTAGAGAATTGTTTAATCCCAAATATAAAGCGGGTTTTGTTGTTCCTGCGAATACTTTTGACAATGTAAATGGTGCTTTTCCTATTGGTTTTTTGATTTGGGATTTTGAAAATAAACAAGATTCCAAACAAATAAAGACCGATATTTACGATAGATATGCTAAAAATGTAGGAAAGAAAAATTTTTACATTCATCTGGGTATCAAGAGAATAACAGAATGGATAAGCAAACAACACGTCAAAAGTAAAGATAATATTATTGGATATACAGGAAATAATGGTCCCGATTTCCAAAATAATAATTATTGTTACCTAATTAACACACAAAAAACTAATAAAAATGGAGTCTTAAATAATGCCACTAAATATAGCATTACAAAAGACAACCTTATTTCTATTTGTGTTTATTTTGCGGTTCGTAAATGTATAGAGCTTACTTGGCTTAACAATGGAGATCAGTTTTTGTGTCCTAATGAAAAATGGAAAAAAAATAAGGAATTTCAAAATAATTGCCTTGTTTATTCCTTATTTCACGGTAAAAATATGGTTTCTTCCAAACATGGCACAAATCATTGGATTCCTTTCACAGAATATGAAGTTGGCGCGCAAGATGATTTTGACAGCAATTTTATGACTGATTTTATTGCAGGCAAAATCAAAGATGCTTCACTTTCGCTTTTGCCTAAGAAAAAACCTAATTTGATAAAATCTTTGGAATTTTCGGAGGAAGCGCAAGCCGTTTTTGAATCAGGCAAAAAACTTTGGCAATATTATCACGCCCAAATAAAAGAAGTTGTATTTTGGGGAAGGCAAAAAGCCAATGTAAATGCTTCTTTATACGACATTCGAGAGTATTTTCAGGGCAGAAACGAAAAAGGCAAAATGCACAACAAAAGCACAGACGAAAAATATACCCAACTTATTTCGGATTTGCGCAAAAGTTTGCAAGTTTTGGCAAAGAAAATTGAGCCTAAAATTTATGAATATGGTTTTTTGAAAGAATAATAAATTGAACCACAAAGCGAATTGTGGAAGAACAAACTTTTTAAAAGAAAAAAAGGAAAACCTACAAGGCTTTCCAAAATTTTCCTGCTTGATCTACCCGAAAAATCTCTATGTTTCCGCGATCTTGCAAAGTTACAAAGCAAGTTTTGCCATCTTGACCGCCAAAAGTAATGTTAGAAACATTTTTTCCTGTCAATTTGATGGTTTGCAAAATTTTTCCTTCAGGCGAAATTTTTGCCACTTCGCCTGCGCCATAACGACAAACATACAAATTTCCATCATTGTCGCAACGCATTCCATCAAAACCGTGATCAGCAAATTCGATGAGCAGTTTTTTGTTACTAATTTCTCCTTTGGGGCTTAAATTATACTTCCAAATTTTGCGTTGCACGCTTTCATTGACATACAGAAAATCGTCTTTGGGACTGACCTCAACTCCGTTGGTAGTTCCCATATTTTTTTCGAGCAAAAACACTTTTCCTTCGGTATCAATTTTCCACAAACTTCCTGTATTATCCGCCCAATTTGGTGCGCTGGCATAGATTACATCTGTCGAACTAATTGCCAAATCGTTTGGACTGTTGCCAATCATTTTGTTTTCGTTGGCAAAAATGCTTATTTCTTTGGTTTTCATGTTCACTTTCAAAACGTTGTGTTTTTTGTAATCTGCAATCAACATTTCGCCTTTGCTATTGAATCGAATCCCGTTTCCAATGCTTCCTTCGGGCAAATTTACAAACAATTCACATTCACCTGTTTGAGGGTTTACTTTGCCAACTGTTCCGCTTTTTTGAAAATTGACTGCATATAAAAAACCATCATAAAAAGCAGGACCTTCAATGCCTTCTACAAACAAATTTGGCTTTGTTAAATCTACTGCTTTAAATAATTCTGTTGGAATTTTAACAGAAATTTCTGCGATATTTTCTGTATTTTCAGATTTTAATTCGGCTTTATTTGTACAAGCTGCAAAAAATAAAGCTAAAAAAAGATACTTTTTCATGTATTTAAGGTAAATTTTAGTTTTTTTCTTTAAACCCAAAATTACAATTTTTTTACAAACAATTTTGTAGTTTTGTAAATTCTATACTAAAAACCATCAGAACTACGCAGTTCTTTAAGAAATGCGTAGTTC
>RDXG01000178.1 GCA_004292785.1 Bacteroidota bacterium | reverse complement strand
TGTTGCGCATAATTTTGTTCACTGTGATTTGAATAGCATCACCCGAAAGTATTTTTTTCTCCTTCGTGTTTTCGTTGAAGGCTATATTCGCCCAATCAAATTTGCCATTGTATGTTTGCAAAGAGGCTATACTTTTGCCATTTCTGAACACAGAAGCAGTAGCATTGAAAACATCATATTGCGCTTCGGTAGGCAAGATTTGGGCAAAGTCTGCATCAGGTTTGGCTACTACTTGTTTGATTTTCTCAAGCTCTACAGGCTTGCTTATGTTGGTTTCTTCTTGGGTGGCGTATCCTGCCAAATACACACGCGGAGGCGGCACAGGGCGCACATTCAGCTCGAAGTTTTGGGTAATGTCACCACTTTTAGCCGTAACAACGACCTTGCCTACATAGGTAGGCGAGATGTTTAGCACGTCATAGTCTTGCAGATGTTTCAGCAATTCGAGGGAAGCCTGCTCGCTTGTGTATGTCCAATCCTTGCCTGTTTGAGCTTCGGAAAAGAAAAAATACACCTCGTTTTGGCAGTCTTTGTATAAAATGTTTGCTTCGGGGCTTTTTACCAAAGCAACATTTGTTGGGGCGGTTTGTGCAAGGGTAGGCAAGCTTGCCCCTATCAAGGCACATAACAATAGGATTCGTTTCATAAAAAAAAGGGTAAGGTTCTATAGTAAAATACTACACAACCTTACCCAAACAGAACAAAACACCCATAAAATTACTTTTCGTGTTTGTTAGAGGCACTGTCTATCACCACAAATTGTTTTTTCAATGACAAAAAATATCGTTCAAAATATTGGTAAGACACATGAGCTAAAGCAATCGTTACTCCCAATATAGATGAATAAACTACTACATACTGATAAGGGGCAGGCAAGGCGATGGGGTTTAAGACAAATGCTAATATTTGGATAACTAAAGGGTGTATCACGTAGATACCATAAGAAATTTTTCCTAAGAAATCGAATACATTATTTTCTAAATTCACAAGCCTATTTTTTTGATTGATTTGCCCTATGATAAGTCCCAAAGCCACTATACTCACTATCTCATTGTCTATAATAGAAGCAACATGAAAATTGTTTGTAACCAATAAAAATATAACTATCCAACAGACAAATTGGGTAATTTTATTGTCAAACAAGCGTAAGAAAATTTGGGATTGGTTCTTGTATAAAATAGCACCTAATCCTCCTAACATCATGTAATGAAAGCCTGTGGCGTTGATGAGCGTTTTAATAACAGAGGCGGGCATTAAAAGATGTAGTAAAAATTTTGTGCCTAAGAGTAACCCAGCCAAAAAAACAAGGACATACACAAGTATTGAGGTAGAAAATGCCTTGTTGAGCCAAGGCCAAAATAAATAAAATTGTTCCTCCGCACCCAAAGACCAATAATGCGCTAATAGGTTTATGATGCCTCCCAGTGCGAAGGGAACATTAGCAGAATAAAAAATATAGAACCATAAGGACGTAAAATTGATAGGCATATTGTTTGCAAACATAAACAAAAGCACTGCTAACAAATACAAATAATACAAAGGCCATATTCGCAAAATGCGCCTTACATAAAACTTCCGAATGTCTATGTTTTGTTTATCCCTTTCAGCTTGTAAAAGGTAGGTTATCAAAAAACCGCTCAACGTGAAAAAAATAGTAACACCAAAACCTGCTAATAACAAGCCTTGTGGGTTGCCATCTGCGCTTTTACCAAAAATAAAGGGACTAAGATGAAAAAGTCCTAACGCCAATGTGGTATGAGAAACTACTACGGCAAGCGAAGCGATAGCCCGCAATCCGTTCAAACCTGAAAAATATATGGTTTTGCCCATGTCTTTGTTTTTATGATTTTTGTAATAGACTTCTTGTGAAAGTCATCAATAGATATTTTTGCATCTATGTTGTCATTCTGAACGAAGTGAAGAAACATTTGTAGCTCACAAATCGTCATTCGTAGGCGAGATGTTTTGCTCAACCTGACAAACCACTGTTTCAGACACAAAAAATACTTTCACAAGAAATCTAATATATTCAATGTTATTTTTTAGAATTATTTTTTCTTAAAATCCCCACGCGAGAAGAATTTTTCTATGAGGCAATACATTAAAATAAAGAAATAACGGCTACCCATTTCTTTAATTTTTAGTTTTGAAATCCCATGTTTGCGATTTGTCCAAGAGTTAGGCAACACTGTATAGGAGTAGCCGCGTACAATCGCTTTGAGAGGCAATTCTAGTGTGAGGTTGAAGTGTGGAGATAAAAAAGGTTTTAGTCCCTCCATAGTTTCCTTCTTATAAAGCTTAAAAGCATTGGTAGTATCATTATAACGCATTCCAACAGAAATACGTACAATAAAATTGGCAAGGCGGTTAATCCAATATTTGTGTTTAGGATAGTCTATGACTTTACCGCCTTTTATAAAACGACTACCAAAAACGCAATCATAATTGCCCGATTGCATAGTTTGATAATATTTTACTAAGTCTTCAGGGTCATCTGATAAATCAGCCATCATAATAGCCACACAATCACCTGTAAAACGTTCCAAACCGTAGCGGACTGCATACCCAAAACCATTTGGACCTGTATTTGTATAATACACCAATGTTGGTATTTTAGTTTGTAATTCTTTCAGAATATTCTCCGTGTTATCTTTAGAATTATCGTTGGTTACCACAATCTCATGAGGTATTTCGTATTTTACGAGTGTTGCGTACAAAGTTGTAATAGTTTCTGCTATAGAACCTTCTTCATTGTAGGCTGGAATAACAATACTTAGTTTCATAACTATACCCTTTTTTCATTTCGTTAAACTTTTTCCGTCAAAGTAGTTTCGAGGTCGCCTGTTTTATTCTGTTGAAATTTATTCATAAAATAACACTTGGATTTGTAAATATATTGATAATCAATATCTTACAAGTGTTGGTTATTTTCGCAATGAATCGCCACAACGAGATGTATTATTTTCCCAATAA
>RDXG01000257.1 GCA_004292785.1 Bacteroidota bacterium | reverse complement strand
CCGCAAACGCTTTTTAGATTGGTCAAAAGCACAAAATTGGCAGGAGGCTTGCTGGCAGGAGTTTTTTAAAAACTTTTCGTAGAACGGGTTTTAACCCGTAGCATACAAACAAAGGGGTTAAAACTCGTTTCTACATAAAAAAATGTAAATCAAACATTTATGGCAATAATTGTTTGCATTTTTTTAGCCAAATTTGCCACATCTGTAAACAATTCTTGGTGGCTAAAAAATTGGTAGAATTGGTCGGAATCGTTAAAACCGTTGTGTAAATTAGTCAATCGGTTTCTTTCCATAAAAAGTTCTATGCCTTGTGCATTGGGCAAAAACACAATTTCTAACTCATTAATTTTGTTAAAACCTGTGTTTTCAGGCGTAAACAAAAAACTTTGAATCAGAGGCAACGGGCTTTGCATTTGCGGGTTTCGTTCTATCACATCTACTTTTTGCATCACAAAACCCAAATGATAAATGGCATCAAATATCTTTTGTGCAGAAGTATGTGGCAAAACTTCAATAAAATCTTTGTCTTTTGGATCGGTAGAAAGTTTGATGTCAATTTCGGTATCTATCCAACTCATCGTATCGCCTACGGTCATGGGCATTTGGTAAGGCAACACAAAACTAAACAAAATGCTATCGGTTTTATTTGCCTCAATTTGAACATCATTACTACTTACATTGTGTTCCAAAACGGTGAAAGTTTCTGGGCTGTCGCTATCTTCGTGGCGCATAGAAGTTCGCAAAAAAAGCGTAATTTTCTTAGCCAATTGGTCGGTTTTTCCGCCATCAATGACCACTTTTCCATACACTTTTTCGCCTGCAAATACATTTTCTTCATTCAGTTGTGTGTCCACTTTGGCAGAGCCGATTCCGATACTTGCTAAAATACGATTAAACATTTTTCTGATTGCTTGGATTAATTTTTACAATGTACTCATAAAAAAATGCAATTTCTATTTTTTTTCTAATAATTTTGCCAAAAATAAATCATTTTGTTTAAAAAAAAATTCAAAATGTTTC
Organism: Bacteroidota bacterium; assembly: GCA_004292785.1. Classification (GTDB taxonomy): domain Bacteria; phylum Bacteroidota; class Bacteroidia; order Cytophagales; family Thermoflexibacteraceae; genus RDXG01. The sequence goes on along the minus strand of RDXG01000257.1, from coordinate 14,588 downwards.
AAACAGAATATTGCCCCAACCGAACCGCCCTCATCGAAGGCGAAGAATACCTTTTTTTTGCAGGTACAGCCTATTTGGGAATGCCCGCTTGCGAAGAATTTAAGAACTATGTTTGGGAAGGAATTACAAAATATGGAGTTAATTATGGCACTTCTCGCACTTCTACGCTAGGTTTAGCCATTTATGAACAAGGCGAAAAGCAAATTGCTGAATATATGAATTGCGAAGCGGTTTTAACACTTTCATCAGGTTATTTGGCAGGACAGTTAGCAATTCATTGGCTAACAAGTCAATATCCTGATTATCAAGTGCTTTACTCGCCAAACACGCATCCCGCAGTCAAAATGCCCACAGACAAAACTTTGCCTTTGGCAGATAATTTTGAAAAATGGACAGAAAAAATGATTGAAAATATAAGTCAAAGCTCAAATGAAGGATTCATTGTGGTTACTGATTCTGTGGCTTCTTTAAAAGGAAAAACACACAATTTTGATTGGGTAAAAAACTTGCCAATAAACAAAAAAATATGGCTTTTTATTGACGATTCGCATGGAATTGGAGTTATTGGAAAACATGGAAAAGGAGTATTGACTTTGTTGCCCGAAATCCCTAAAAATGTAGAACTCATAGTTTTGGCTTCTTTTGGAAAAGCCTTAGGAATGCCCACAGGTTGCATTTTTACCTGCAAAGAAGTTATTGAAAGCATGAAAGATGTTGGATTTTTTAGAGGAGCTTCGCCAACTTTGCCTGCGTATTTGTATGCTTTTGGAAAATCTGCACATTTATATCAACAAAAACACGCAGATTTGATGGAAAATTGCCAATATTTTGTTGAAAAACTGGTTGAAAATAAAGTAAATCATTTGTTCACTTATGAAGCCAATTACCCAATTTTTTATGTTTTAGAACACAAATTGCATGAGTTTTTGTTGGCTCGAAAAATCTTGATTCCTTCTTTTGCTTATCCAAATAAAGACAGTCCGCTAATTACCAGAATTGTGTTGAATGCCTTGCACAGCAAAGCAGATTTAGACAAAACTATTGAGGAAATTGTTGCTTTTGCGCAAAAAATTAGCAAAAATTAATCCTAAAAAATATTTTTTATTTTGATTTTTATTTTTTATTTTTGACAAACTTAAAATTTAATTCAAAATATTATAAGAATATGCCAAGAAGAGCAGTAGATGAGGACGAAGAAGATGACGATTCTAGTCCAAGAGGTAGAAGAAAAGCTGTAGATGAAGACGAGGAGGAAGAAGATTCTGATCCTAGCTTTGGTTCATCTGATGACGATGAAGAATCGGATTCGATAGAAGATTACGATTACCTTGTGGGTAGTCAAATTTATGTAGGACGCAATGATGATTCAGAATTGGTCTTGTATAAATCTCCTGGAGGTGATGTTCACGCCAGACTTTCTAACAGAGATTTGGAAAGAGCTAAACATTTTGTTGGAGTCGGTGAAAGACTCAAAGAAGTTGATGGTGAAGTGTGGCTAAAACTCAAATTTGCTAAACCTGTATGGTTGTCATTGGCAGATAATGATGTTGAAGCAGACTAAAACAAAAAAAAGCAGATGGTTCAAAACCATCTGCTTTTTTTATACAAAAACCTTAATTTTGACTAATCAAAGGCAAATTTTCCAATTTCCATTCCATCGGGTTCGCTACTTTTTCGTCAAGCAAAGCAATTTTTAGTACATCTTCGACTTTGTTTACATAATGAATTTGCAAACCTTTTCTATAATGTTCTTCAATTTCTTCGATGTCTTTTTTGTTTTTGGCAGAAACGATAATTTCCTGAATACCAGCACGTTTGGCAGCCAAAATTTTCTCTTTTAAGCCACCTACAGGAAACACTTTTCCACGCAAAGTAATTTCGCCTGTCATAGCCAATTTCGCTTTTACTTTTCTTTGCGTATAAATCGAAGCCAAAGCTGTCAAAATGGCAATTCCCGCAGACGGTCCGTCCTTTGGCACTGCTCCCGCAGGAAAATGTATGTGCAAATCGTAAGACGAAAAAACTCTGTGATCCAAACCCAGAGAATCAGCGGTAGAACGCAAATAGGAGAGGGCTGCCTGCGCTGACTCTTTCATCACATCACCGAGTTGCCCTGAAAGTATCAATCCGCCTTTTCCTTTGCTCAAACTTGCTTCTATTGACATAATTTCTCCGCCAACTTGTGTCCAAGCCAAACCTGTAACCACTCCTGCGTCTTCATTTCCTTCGTAAAGTTCGTTGTCAAAAATAGGTGCGCCCAAAATTTTTGCCACTTGTTCTATGCCTATTTTTTTGGAATATTCCTGCTCCATTGCCACCGATTTCGCCACATTCCTGACTAAAGCTCCGATTTTTCTTTCCAAATTTCTAACTCCCGATTCTCTGGTATAATTTTCAACCACAGATCGCAAAGCCTCATTATTAACCGAAAAATCTTTGCTTTTCAGTCCATGGTCTTTTGTTAATTTTGGCAATAAATATTTTTTGGCAATGTTAATTTTTTCCTCAACCGTATAACCGTTGATTTCAATAATTTCCATTCGATCACGCAAAGCAGGTTGAATAGTATCCAAAGAATTTGCGGTGGCAATGAATAAAACCTTTGACAAATCGTAATCTACTTCCAAATAATTGTCCGCAAAAGTACCGTTTTGTTCAGGATCAAGGACTTCGAGTAGGGCAGAAGCAGGATCGCCTCTAAAATCTGTGCCTACTTTGTCAATTTCGTCAAGCACAAACACAGGATTTGAAGAACCCGATTTTTTGATATTTTGCAAAACTTTTCCCGCCATTGCTCCGATATACGTTTTTCTGTGTCCCCTAATTTCGGCTTCGTCATGCAAACCGCCCAAAGACATTCTTACATATTTTCGTTTCAAAGATTTGGCAATGGATTTTCCCAAAGAAGTTTTTCCAACTCCTGGCGGACCATAAAAACACAAAATTGGTGCTTTCATGTCGTTTTTGAGTTTCAAAACTGCCAAATATTCTATAATTCGTTCTTTGACTTTTGTTAGCCCAAAATGATCTTTGTCTAAGGTTTCTTTTGCTTTTTTGAGGTCAAAATGGTCTCTTGTGTATTCGTTCCAAGGCAAATCGACCAAAAATTCGACATAATTCAAAGCCAAAGCATAATCAGGTGAAGCCGAATTGATTCTCGCAATTTTGTCTAATTCTTTTGTAAAATGCTTTGCAACTTTTGCTGACCATTTTTTTTTCGCGCCTTTTGTGCGCAAATCTTCCATCTCTTTTTCTTGTCCGTCGCCCAATTCGTCCTGCAAAACTTTCATTTGTTGGCGCAAAAAATAATCTCTTTGCTGCTGATCCAAATCTGTATGTGCTTTGCTGTTGATTTCGTGTTTAAGTTCGAGAAGTTGAATGTCTCTAAACATAAATTCTAGCAATTTATTTGCTCGATCTCTTGCGTTTTCGAATGTCAATAATTTTTGCTTTTCGTTTGCATCAGCATTGACATTTGAAGAAAGAAAATGAATCAAAAAGTTAAGGCTCGAAATATTGTCTAAAGCCATTTGTGCTTCTTGTGGAATATCAGGATTTAAGTTCAAAATTTTGTAAGCCGCATCTTTTAAAGACTGCATCAAAGCTTTTGCCTCTTTTTTGTTGTGATCTATCTTAGAATCGTTTAAATAAACGACTTCTGCCTCAAAAAACGGATCGGTTTTGACCATTTCTTTAATTGCAAACTTCTTTCTGCCCTGAATAATAATGGTCGTATTGCCGTCGGGCAACGTGATCATTTTGATAATTTTGGCAAGCGTGCCAATTTCATATAAATCAGTGGGAGAGGGGTCTTCCGCTTTATTGTTCCTTTGCGTAACAACACCAATGATTTTATCCGAACGATAAGCCTTTTTTACCAATTTAATAGATTTTTGTCTGCCAACCGTGATCGGAATCACTACGCCAGGAAACAAAACCGTATTTTTGATAGGTAAAATTGGCAACAGACTTGGTAGGCTATCATCTTTTCCACCTTTTTCGTCATCTTCCTCTGGAGAAAGAATCGGTATGAGTTCGTCGTTGTCTTCGGTATTGAGCAAATAGGGGAACTTTCTGCCTCGTTGTGTCATTTTATCCATTTTCTTGCTAAAAACTATGTCATTTTGGCATAGTTTGGTTTTTAAAGGAAAATAAAATCTGAAATAAAAAGCAATGCTAATCAAAAAACAATGATTCTACTATAAAATGCCAATATTTATTTAGAAATTCCTTTTATAAACAATGAATATGCCAATAATGTAGCACAGGCTTTAGCCTGTGAATAACCTGATATTGAATCAGTCACAGACTAAAGTCTGTGCTACACTTATATATAACAACGTTAAATAACTATTATTATGTAAAGTACATACACAAATCTAATTATTCCCTATCTATTTTTGTTTTCTGTCTATCCTATTTTTCGATCAAAATTTTGATCTTTTTTTAGAAAAAAAATTATGAAAAATAAGCGTTTTTCTGAAAATATTTTGCCTTAGTATTTAATTCTTTTTTTTTTGTAAATGTTAAAAAAATTAAAATTTAATAATTGTTAAAATTTTCTACCCTATTTTGAGTTTTTTGATAAATGTAGAATTTTGTTATTATGTTAAGTAAAAGTTTAACGTTGCCAATCACGTTGGCAATAAAACACCGCGAACCTTTATGTATTTGTTTTAAGTTCCGTAGAAACGAAATATGCCGTTCCTACGGAACTTAAAACGATAAGAAGGCTAATCCTTGCTATAAATATTTGACTCCTACGGAGTTCTAACGTTAACGTCTGAAATAGACGTTTGGCAACGTTTTAGAATTGGAAAAGTTGTAGAGCATCAGGATTCTCTTTTAGCACATTATCTATGATTTGTGCTATCTTAAAAGATACAATATGTTCTTTCTGTCCTGTGGTGCTGTACTTGGCGGGCATATACAAACTCAGAGACCCTTTTCGATAAGAGTCAATATCAGAAAGTGGCTTGTTTTTGTTTGGTTTTTCGTCTAGCGGCGCACAAGGTTTGTTTTTGTGATAATGATCAAAAACAAGTTCAAAACCCTGATTTTCGAAAGATGATCGCAAACGCAAATCGGGATTAAGATTGAGAATCAAATGAAAAGGAATTTTTGCCAAATCGTCAAAATAAGGCGGAGAACTTTGTTTTTTCAAAAAATCTTGCAATTCCCCGTTGATCAAACGTTTGGAAATTTCATCTTTATAAAAGAAAAAATCGTTATCGAAAAAACGAATTTGCGGACTGTTTGGATAGCCTACATCATCTAAAAATTGGGGCAAAATGGCTTTTCCTTGCACATCGACTAAGGTTTCTGTTCCCAAAATCAAAATACATTTTTCATTTTCTAAACTGCGAATAAGGTCGTTCCATTGAAGTTCTGTAAGCATTGTTTTTTTTGGCAAAATAATTTTTTTTTTTGTAAAAACAAACAGAAATAGTATTTCTTAAAAAAATGCTATTTCTAAGAAAAACTTATTTTAAAAAAAAGCAAAAAATAGCATATTATTTCAAAAAAATTTAGAATTTTGTCAAATCAAATTTTAAGTAATTTATTTTTAAACAAAACACCAAAACATGGGATTCGAAAATTTGTTGTTGCAATCTGAAAATGGTATATTGACCATCACTATCAACCGAGCAGACAAACTTAACGCACTGAATGTCAAAACGATAGACGAATTGGAAGCGGCAATAAGCGATTTTTATGATGACGATCAACTCAAAGCCGCCATCATCACAGGAGCAGGCATAAAAGCCTTTGTTGCAGGAGCTGATATTTCAGAATTTAGCAATGTAGAAGCCACACAAGCCCGAAAATTTGCAGAAAGAGGGCAAGAAGTTTTTGCGGACATAGAAAATTGTCATAAACCAATCATTGCGGCAATAAATGGCTTTGCTTTGGGCGGAGGTTGCGAGTTGGCAATGGCTTGTCATATTAGAGTTGCTTCAGAAAATGCCAAATTTGGACAACCAGAGGTAAATTTGGGAATTATTCCCGGTTACGGTGGCACACAACGCATGACACAGTTGATCGGCAAAGGAAAGGCATTTGAGTTGATGATGACAGCCGATATGGTAGATGCACAACAGGCTTTAAATATTGGTTTGGTGAATCATGTAGTTCCTGCTGAACAATTAATTGCCAAAAGCAAGGAAATTTTGGGCAAAATTATTGGCAAAGCTCCCATTGCAATAGCACAGCTTATTTCTTGCATTAATGCGGTTGGAACAGGCGTAAATGGCTATCAAATTGAGGCAAATGCTTTTGCAAATTGTTGCAGAACCGAAGATTTTAAAGAAGGAGCAAGCGCGTTTGTAGAAAAACGAAAAGCGAATTTTCAAGGGAAATAATTATTTTCAGAACTAACATTTTTTTGAAAAATGTTAGTTTTATTTTAATAAAACTGATTTGATAAATAGAAAAATAAATATATGAGCATCTTCAAATGGGTTTATTTTTTTGGCACTTTGACCATTTTTTTGGCAATTTTCCTAATTCAACGTTTGGCAGTAAACGTGAATGTATTGAGTGTTTTTGAAAAAGCCTTACACGATTACAACATTACCGATTTGGCGTTTTCCAAATTTCGCCCAGATGCAGATAGTGGTGTTTTGGTGCAGCACGCGGATACAAGCATTGTTATTGTCAATTTTGGGGCAAGTTCTAATGTAGAATTGGCACAGTTGATAGAAATCATTAACCAATATGAACCAAAAGTTATTGCGATCAATAAGGTTTTGACAAAATCCGCAGATAGCCACGAAGGCGACTCTATTTTGACTTTGGCACTAGGAAAAGTTAAGAATTTAGTTTTATTAAGCACTTTAAAAAATCCACAAGAAGACAAAAGAATCATTACTTGGGATAGTTTGAATCTGCCAATTCCTATTTTTAAAGTGTATGGACAAACTGGTTTTGGAAAAATTGTTAGTAGCAATGACGAACAATTTGATACTTGGCGAACCGTAGAATCTCATGCCAAACTCAAAAACGGACAATTAGAGGCTTGTTTTGCTGGAAAAATAGCCGAAATGTACGATTCCACACGTGCCAATTTTTTTTATGAAAGAGGCAACATCGACGAAAATATTAATTTTACAGGAAATTTGGAAAAGTTTGCTAAACTAGATATTGACAACGTTTTTAGCGAAAATTTTACTCCTGAAAGTGTCAAAGGAAAAATTGTTTTGTTTGGCTATTTGGGCGACGAATACACCAGCACTTTTTGGGACGGAGACAAATTTTATACACCTTTGAACGAGAAACAAATTGGCAGAACTACGCCTGATATGTATAGTGTTGTGATTCATGCCAATATTGTGGCAATGATTTTGAACGGAAATTACATTAATGAAGTCCCTTTTTATGTCAATATTTTGATCGCTTTTATTTTTTGTTATGTGAACGTGGTTATTTTTACGTACATTGGGGATCGTTTTGGTTTTTGGGGCGGAATTATGACCAAAGTTATTCAGTTGATAGAAACGGTAGGAATTGTTTATATTATTTTGTTATCATTTACAAATTTCCATCTGAAACTAGATTTGACTTTGCTTATTTTTGTGGGCTTGCTTTCAGGTGATGCTTTGGGAATTTATCAAAGTTTGATTGTCAATACTTATGAAAAATTAGCAAAAAAATTATTGCCTTCCTAAGAAAAAAAACCATAAGATTTTTAAAATCTTATAGTTTTTTTTTAAGTATTTTTCCAAAAACGCAATAACAAAATTTCCGTTAATAAAGCCAACAAAGCCAAAATTAGCATTTCTCTCCAAAGGTTTTTGGCAATGTTTTTTTCTTGAAATTCGTTAGCAAAATTGTTTGCGTCCAGGGTTTCAAAAATTTGAATATTTTTTTGTTTACCGATCAAAGTTCGCAAAGTTTCAGCATCATAACTTTCAAACAAAGACTCTGATTTGTTATAATTCAAGGCAATTAAACCGACAATTTGGTTATTTTCTTTTTTGACAATCTTGTAATTTCCCGCAGAAAGCCCAATTTTTGGAATATCAAGCGTTAATTTCTGTTCGTTCATTCTTTGGATAGGGATAAATTCGTTGTTCTGCCCCTCCCCTATTTTTATCAATTTAAACAAATCGTTTTTATTAACAGAATCAATGCTCACTTCTGCCAAATTTTCGCTGAACGAATACGCCAAATTTTCGGCTTGCGCTTGGCTTGACAATGCCAATTTATACATCACAGGCACAAAAAGGGCGTGTTTGGCAAATTCCGAATAAGTTGGGTTTAAAGTGCTTGCAAACATATAAATTTGGCTATTTTGGTTCAAAGGCGAATAAAATTTGCTCAAAAAAGGCTGATTATTTCTGAAAGTCAAAATGTTAAAAGCAGCAGAACTCCAACTAAGTTGTGGCTTGGCTTTGGGCATCGAAATTGCCGAAGAAGTTTTGTCGAAAATGCCTTCAAAAAATGGGTTTTGAGTTTCTGGAACATTCAAAGCCATTGCATCTGTCTGATTTTCAGCAATTTGACTCAAAGAAATGTTTAGTAATTCGCTATAAGATTTTACAGAAATATTGTTGGAAGGAAACACAATCAAAGTTTTGCCTTTTCTCAAAAAAGCACGCAAAGCCTCTTGTAAAGCATTGTCGATTTCCGAAATTCCTTGCAAAACCACCAAATCCGAATTTTGCAAAACCGAATAATCAACTGCCGAAATGTTGAACTTTTGCAAGACAAAAAACGGTTCATTTCCGTAAACATTCGGAATAAAATCGGTGTTTTCTGCGGTTAAATGCGTAATTTTTATTGGTGGAGCAACTTTTAAACTAAAAAAATAATCGTTGTCAAAAATAACAGGTTGATCATCAATTTGGATTTTGCAAGCCTTTGCCCCCGCCGATTCTACCACAAAATTGAGTTTTAAAGTTTGCGAACTATTTGGGGTCAAACTTACCGTAGAACTCGAAACTTGTTTGTCTTCGATAAACAATTTGACCAATTTTTCCTCGACTGCCTCTTTTCCTGTGTGATTAATTTTGACAAAAACTGCATTATTTTCGTTTTCTTTCACAAAAGGATTTTCTAGCCAAAGCGAATCTACATACAAATTAGAAACCTGATCGCCAATAATTGGCACTAAATAAATCAAATTGTTGCTGTCTAATTTCAAAAAATCCAAACTTCCGACTGTATTTTTTTGAAAATCTGAAATCCAAAAAATTTGGTTTCGCTTTTCGCTGGTATTTTTTGCGAAAGCGTCTGTTTGCTTTTTCCAAACATTTTGTAATTCTCTACCATTTGCGCTGTGTTCGAGTTTTGCCAAATTGTCTTTAATTTTGGAAGGCTCAAAAAAGAAATTATTATTTCCTTCAAAACCGTTAGACAACAGTTGAAAAAGTGTATTTTTAGGAAAAACATTGGTAATTTGTTCGCTATATTTAATGCCCAAATCGAGCAAATTACGGTTTCCCTGCTCGTTTTGCATACTAAACGAATTGTCCAAATAAATGCTTACATAATTGCTATTTTGAATTTGATTTGCGTTTTCGTTGGGCAAAAAAGGTTGCGCAAAAGCAAAAACCAAGAAAATAATAAACAAACAACGCATGATCAAAACCAAAATATTTTTAAGGCGATTTTTGGAGCGCGAAACGGCTTTAATTTCCTTTAAAAACTCAATATTTGTAAAATAAACTTGTTTGGCGCGCTGAAAATTGAAAAAATGAATAATAATTGGGATCGCAACCAATAAAGTCGCAAATAAAAAACTAGGAAATAGAAAATTCATTATTTTATAATTTTATACATTTGTTTGTTGAAAATTTTTAAGCCAATTATAGGTAAACAGAAAAATAAATGTAGCACAGACTTTAGTCTGTGAATAATGTAGTCCATTCACTGAAAATCAAAATTTTAACGGACTAAAGTCTGTTTTAAAAAATGTACTTTTTAGCGTTTTTAAAGCATTTAAAACTTCTTGATGATGGACATTAATTTTCATAAGTAATCAACGCAAAACTAATACGGATTATGTAGCACAGGCTTTAGCCTGTGAAAATATTGATATTCAATTAATTACGGGCTAAAGCCCATACTACATTAAAAACACTATCTTACATTTGAAATGCAATTTTAGCAAAAAAAATTAATAAAACCAAAAAACTATTCTACGCCCAAGTGCATCACCCTTGCGCCTGTTTGGCTAATTGGATTTATGCTTTTGCCGATCATAATTCCATCAAAAGGAGCTTGATATTCTGCAATGGTTTTGCCAAATAAATTTCTGATTCTGCCAATCAAATCGCCTTTGGCTATGCGGTCGGTTGGTTGGTGGAAAGTTTCCAAAAGTCCGCCTTTGTCGGTGTGAAACCAATGAGAACGTTGGCAAACTAAAACAGGTTTTTCGGGTTGAATGATCGGTTTCTCCCACATTCCCAAATGCGAAATTACGTTTCCAATGCCCACCAAATTTGCCTCGATCAAATGTTCTTGATACAAAGCAGGGTTTCCTAACTCAACCGTAATGCTATGTATGCCTAATTGTTCGGCAGAATAACGCAAATTTCCAAGATCGGCAGGTTTGTGCAAAATAATTTGCGGATTAAGCAAATGACTCAAATGCGAAGTAATTTCTCTGCTCAAATCTGCCCTGATGTAATATGGATTAATTCTGCCATAACTTGCGGTATGCAGATCTAAATGATAATTGAAATTTTTGACTATTCGGTTCAAAAAACGATAGGCATACATTTGGCTTGCTGTACCAATTTCTTTGCCAGGAAAAATTCTATTTAAATCTTCGTTGTCATCAAATCTTCGTTGTTGGCGGAGCATAGCCGAAATATTTGCGCCTGGCACACCGATGATCGTTCCTTTGAGTTTGCTTGGATCAATTTGCGAAAAAAGGCGTTGGATAACAGGTACACCGTTTAGTTCGTCACCATGAATAACAGCTGTAATTCCAAGCACTTTGCCCTTAGTAGTTCCTTTGGCAATCATAATTGGTATTCGGATCGATTGTCCGATTCCGTTAGAAATAATTTTTAACCAATAACAACTAATTTGTCCCGTAGGAACTTGTTTAAGGTTTAGTTCGCTAATAATTTCAATGGCAGAAGATGGAGTTTTGCTTTTCATGAATTTTTGGATAAATATTTGACAAAAATCTAATTTTTTTTGAGATTAATAAGCTATTTCTTGTTTTTTTTTACCAAACTAGTTTTATTACGAAATTGTTAATTATTTTAGTTGTTTATGTGAATAAATTTTTGTTTTAAATTGTTTTTTTTTTAATTTAAATAATTGATAATTAACATTTTATGCAAAAAAAAATGTCTTTAATTCTATTTTCTTACTTACAGCAAGTTTTTCTTTTTTTTATTTTTATTTTTGATTTTTTAATCCAAAAAACAAACTACTATGTTAAAAATCAACAAAATTGCATCACTAAGCCTTTTGGCTAGTGCTTTATTCTTTACTTCTTGTTCAAAAGAAGCAAATAATGTTATTTTAGAAAGCGAACAAATTAGTTCTAACGGTCGCCAAGAAGCTGCCGCTGGTTACACTACTTACATGACAGGCGATCCTGCTGATGTTCAAACAGTTACCACAGGCGGCACGGTTTTGATGGGTGGTAGTACAGACGTTGATGAGGCTTTCCGTTGGATGATCCAAAAATCAGGTGGTGGAGATTTCGTGGTAATTCGCGTATCAGGTGCAGATGGTTACAATCCTTGGGTTTATACTACTTTGGGCGGAGTGAACTCTTGCGAAACCATAATGATCACTTCCAGAACCATTGCAGCAGACCCAACTGTGGCAGCAAAAATCAGAAATGCAGAGGCTTTATTCATTGCAGGTGGTGATCAAGCTGATTATGTAAAAAATTGGAAAGACACTCCCGTAGAAGATGCGATCAACTATTTGATCAATACCAAAAAAGTTCCTGTAGGTGGAACAAGTGCAGGTTGTGCAATCATGAGCAATATGTATTATTCGGCTTTAAACGGAACAATTACTTCAGCTTCAGCTTTGGGAAATCCTTATGACCGAAGCATGACCATTGGCAATAACGATTTTGTGAATAATCCGTTTTTGGCAAATACCATTTCTGATCAGCATTTTTCTCAAAGAGACAGACAAGGCAGACTTTTGACCTTTATGGCTAGAATGACCAAAGATTGGTCTTTGAACGCTAAAGGAATTGGAGTTGATGAAATGACTGCGGTTTTGATCGAAGCTGACGGAACTGCAAAAGTGGTAGGAACTAATAAAGCCTATTTTATGCAACGCAATAATAATTCTGTGCCTGAACTTTGTGTTAGCAAAAAAGCATTGACTTGGAACAATAATCAACAAGCGGTGAAAGTATATGAAATTCAGGCAGCAGCTACTGTAGGTGCTTCAGGAACTTTTAGTTTGACCAATTGGACAACAGGTACAAATGGAGTTTGGAAATTTTTATCTGCAAATGCAGGTGTGAAATTGTACCAATAATTTTTACCTTTGATTGAAAAAATAAAAAATGGCTACAATATACTTGTAGTCCTTTTTTTTGTAATAATTAAAATATAAAATGTAATTTTTTGAACATTATTAATAAAAATAAAAAAAATATTAAAAAAAAACTTGACTTTTGATTTTTTATATATTAAGTTTGCATCATAGAAATTTTAAACACTCTTGTTATGTTAGGTCTTAGCTTTTTATATAACGTTTTGGCTTTTTGCATCGCAGTTCCTTTATGTAAGTCATTCAGTTGCTTAGGTTTACAACCTGTGTTTGAATGCTAATTTTATTCTTTCCTTTTTGCCACAGATTTCTTGTTGGCTAACTCTATTTTTTTATTACTTGTGTACTAACTATTTGATTTGAAAATTATTTTCGAACTTTTACTTGTTTGTTAATTATTTGAGTATTTGTTGTACACGCCATTTTTCAGTTTTAACCAAAAACACATAAAATTTACAAATACCAAGAAAAATTGGTGGTTCTAAACTATTGCCTTTTTTCTGATAAAACTTTATAAAATTTACTAAAAAAATCACACAAAACTAAAAAAATTACTACTATGTTAAAATTTAACTCAAAAATCGCTTCTTTTGCTTTTGCAGCAACTTTATTTTTGTCTTCTTGTAACAAAGACGAAAACCAAATTATTCCACAAGAATTGAGTGAAAGCTCTTCTAATGGCAGAACAGAGGCATTTACTTCTTATTTGGTAGGTGATGCGGCTGATGTTCAAACAGTTACCACAGGCGGCACGGTTTTGATGGGCGGTAGCACAGACGTAGATGAGGCTTTCCGTTGGATGATCCAAAAATCGGGTGGCGGAGATTTTGTAATTATTCGCGTTACAGGTGCAGATGGTTATAATCCTTATGTTTTCACTGATTTGGGAGGCGTAAATTCTTGCGAAACTATCCTAATCACTTCCAGAACCATTGCGGCAGACCCTGCTGTAGCTGCAAAAATTAGAAACGCAGAGGCTTTGTTTATTGCAGGAGGAAATCAAGCTGATTATGTGAACTTTTGGAAAGATACTCCTGTAGAAGATGCAATCAATTATTTGATCAATACCAAAAAAGTTCCTGTAGGCGGAACAAGTGCAGGTTGTGCGATTATGGGCAACCAATATTATTCGGCTTTGAATAGTTCTGCTACTTCTGCCACTGCTTTGAGTAATCCTTACGATAGAAGCATGACCATCGGAAATAACGATTTTATAAGCAATTCGTTTTTGGCAAATACGATCACAGACACGCACTACAACAACCCTGATCGCAAAGGAAGACATTTGACTTTTTTGGCTAGAATGACCAAAGATTGGTCTTTGAACGCAAAAGGAATCGGCGTAGAAGAAAAAACTGCCGTTTTGATCGAAGCAGATGGAACTGCAAAAGTGGTAGGAACTAATAAAGCCTATTTTTTGCAACGCAACAACAATTCTGTTCCTGAAACTTGTGTTAGCAGAAAAGCATTGACTTGGAATAGCAATAAACAAGCAGTGAAAGTGTATGAAATTCAAGCGGCAGCTACGATTGGAACTGCGGGAACTTTTAGTTTGACAAATTGGACAACAGGCACAAACGGCGTTTGGAAATTTATGTCTGCCAATGCAGGTGTGTTGTCTTATCAATAATATTTTTTCTTTATTTTTACAAAAAAAGCCTGTGATCAATCACAGGCTTTTTTTTGTAAAATCAATCATTAGTTTTTCGATGCCTTTTTCGCCTATTTGTGCGTAAATCTGAAAACTACTTTCACGCAAAAGCACGGCAAAAGCCTTTCCTTCTGTGCCATTTTCAAAATCTATTTGTTTAAAACCTTTTTCCAAATCTTTTAAAATATTTTCGCTAGAAAGTTCATGAGGATTTTGGGTGCTAAGTTCTTGTAAACTTGCATCAGCCAAAAGTTCATTCACTGTTTTGTTGTCCAATAAAACATCTGTAAATTTATTGAAATCAACGCCTTGCGTATAGGTTTTCTGTGTTTTTGTATGCAAAAACAGCTTTTTAGCATTATGAACAGATTGTTTTATTTTTTTGAGTTGTATCAGATCGCCTAACAAAAGGACTCCAGAATCCAACAAAATTTCTCCTATTTTTTCCATA
>RDXG01000256.1 GCA_004292785.1 Bacteroidota bacterium | reverse complement strand
ACATCATGCCCACATTCAACCATTCTTTTTGCTTTTTCCAACACAATGCTCGCCACTTTTACGTGTCGTTCGGCTTGTTCGTCAAAAGTAGAAGCTATTACTTCGGCATTAACGCTGCGCGCCATGTCCGTAACTTCCTCTGGTCTTTCGTCAATGAGCAAAACAATCAAATAAACTTCGGGGTGATTTTTGGCAATGGCATTGGCAACTTCTTTGAGTAAAACCGTTTTACCTGTTTTTGGTTGTGCCACAATCATTCCGCGCTGACCTTTTCCGATAGGGGCAAACAAATCTAAAATTCTGGTAGAATAACTGTTTGGTTTGTTGCTCAAATTCAATTTTTCTTGTGGGAAAAGCGGAGTCAAATATTCAAAAGGAACTCTGTCTCTGATTTGGTCGGTTGTTTTTCCGTTTACGGATTCTACTCTCAACAAAGCAAAATATTTTTCGCCTTCTTTTGGCGGTCTAATTTGCCCTTTTACGGTATCTCCTGTTTTTAGTCCAAACAATTTGATTTGAGAAGGAGAAACATAAATATCATCAGGACTAGCCAAATAATTGTAATCCGAAGATCGCAAAAATCCGTAACCGTCTTGCATAATTTCCAAAACTCCATCATTTTCGATCACGCCATCAAAATCCTTTCCTTGCCTTTTTCTGTTCTGAAATTGATTTTGTCCATAAGGAATATTTGTGTTCGAGGAAAAATTATTTTGCCTACGGTCTGTATTTTCTACTTCACGTGTTGGAGTTGGTAATACAGGTTCTTCTGTAACCGTTTTTGGCGGTACAAAATCGGCTTCTGTAACCAAACTACGTTCAAAAAGTGGTTCTTCATCAACTTCAACCGAAAGCAAAGGAGCAGGAATTACTTCGTCGCGCTCTACTATTTTTAATGTTTTTAGGGAGCTACCATCCTCTGGTTTGTCAGGCATGATTGCTTGCTGGTCGAGAATTTTATAAATTAATTCTTTTTTAGAGAATTTCGACACCGATTTTACTCCCATTTCTTCTGCGATAGTCCTGAGTTCGGACAAAAGCCGCAAATTCAACTCGTCAATTGTGTGCATAAAGTTGTAGTCTTGAAAAGCCCAAACAAGAAGCCATTTGGTCAAGCGGAAAAACATACCAATTCAAAAACCCAGCATGGGAAACGGTCTGATGATTGGCTCTTTCGTGCTTTTCGTGGATAAAAATTAAATGAGTATATTTTAGTTTCAAATGATTTAGAAAAGGTAATGATTTGATTTTGAGGATACAAAACAAAAAAATTTAGACTTATTTATTCGTTATTTTTTTATAATTACAAATGTAAAAAAAAAAATTAAACAAACAAAATTTATAAAAGAATTTTATAAAATAAAGAATTATTTATTCTGAAAACGTCTATTCTTCTGCCTTTATTTTAAAAATCTTGAAACAAATTTAAACAAATATTTTTGATAAACCTAATTTTATTTGATTTGCTTAAAATCTTTTGGAATATTAAACGGAAAACCTAATTCTTGATCTGTCAATTCTATTTTCGAATGTTCAATGATTGCCTCAATTTCATTGTTTTTTTGAGAATCATTTACTAATAATTGTATTTTTTTTGGAAAAATTTGTTCCGTATTTTTTTCAAATTCAGAATATTCCAACAAAATTTTTCCATTTGTTTCGGACAAAAAAAGTTTAGTCAATTTATTATTCCAACGGCTCACCGAAATTTCTGTTTGCAAATTCTGCACATTTTGCGTTCCTACAAAAAGATTGTCTTGTTTTTTGGCAACAAAATTTTTGTCCAATTCGACAGGCAAATTGCCAACAATCAGACTTTGAAGCATCTTAAAATCTACTTTAAACTTTAATTTTTCGCTAATTTCTGCAAAATCATAGGCATAAAACACATTTTGAAGTCTGTCAATGATCCACACAGAATCGTTGGAAACCAAAATTCTTACGCCTTCAATGCCCGCCTGTCGCATAGAAAGCCAAATTATGCTGTCTTTTTTCAGACGAATATTGACCGAAGCCTTGACTTCTTGTTTGGAATCTTTGAAAAAAACCTTTGAACTGGATTTTAAATATGCAAAATCTGCTTCTTGCAAAGAAAATTGCTCCGATTTGCTTACATTTTGGTAAGAACTAGTTTTTTTACAAGCAAATAAACCAAAAATTAGGACTAAAATTAAAACATTTTTCATTTTTATTTTATTTCGGTGCGTAATTGTTCAATTTGTTCAACAGTTATGCCTGTTAAGTCGGAAATAGTTTGGTTGTCAAAACCTTTTTTGATTGCATTTTTTGCAATTTCAACTTGCTTTTTTAATTCTCCTTCTGCTTTGCCTACTGCTATGCCCTCTGCCTTACCTACTGCTATGCCCTCTGCTTTGCCTTCTGCTTTACCTTCTGCTTTACCTTCTGCTTTGCCTTTTTCCATTGCTTTTTCTAAGGCTTCTTGGATAAAGCTATTTTGGTCGAGCCAAAATTTTTGTTGAGATTCATAGTAGCCTTTTTCCTTTTGGTCAAGAAACATGGCTTCTAATTTTTGGCTTGCCTTGCGAATTTCTCGGATTTCAGCCAATTCTTGGGGTAAAGCTTTGTTATTATAATGATAAGCAATATTTAAAAAAGTGATCCACCTTTCCAGAGTGGTTTTAATGTTGGCTAATTTGCCCTTGTATTTTTTGAGTTCTATAAAATACAAATCCAAATAATCCAAATCCTTATGCTGCTCGTTGGTTTTTCCATCTTTTAAGGTATAGAATCGATGATATGTTTTGTCATCAAAAAAGTTAAAATCGATCAGGCTAATCACAATGCACTTTTTTAGCCCCGAATAACCTAATTTTCCTTGTTTTTCGAGTTCTGCCAATTTTTCTATTTCTGTGATTTGTTCGTTGGCGGTTGCAAAATCATTGATGTAGTCCAATTGTGAACCAAATATTTTTGCCCAATAAAATAGTGTTCTTCTGCCATAAAAATCCGTTCCCCTAATTTGCATTTCAATGTCAAACAATCTGCCGTTTTCGTCTTCGGCTTTGATGTCCAAAATGGACAATTTGCCTTCGGCATAATCCGAAACATTGTAAGGATTTTTGAGTGTAATTTTTGCAACTTGTTGATGAACAGGCAAAATAGCGTTGATCAAAGACAAAAGAATGTCTTTATTTTCTTCTGAACCAAAGAGTTTTTTGAAAACTAAATCTATTTTGGGATTAATTTTACTCATTTTTTGTAGGTTTTATTGACCTTGCAATTTAAGATTTTTTTTGAGATTTATTTTGTTTTGATAATGATTTTGAAAAAAAAGAACAAGCATCTTCGTTTACTGTTAGCAAGTTTTCACAAAATTCGCATAAAAAAGCAAAAAAACAAAGATTTATAAAATAAAATGCTTTATTTGCATAAAAAAAAGTTTTGAGAAATGATCACATTAAAAAATATTACCAAATCGTTTGACGGAAAACAAGTTTTGAAAGGCATTAGCAGCACTTTTCAGGCAGGACTTTGTAACCTCATCATCGGCGCAAGTGGAACAGGAAAAAGTGTGTTACTCAAAAATATTGTAGGTTTACTAACCCCAGATTCGGGAGAAGTGCTGTTTGATGGCAGAGATTTTTGGCAAGCCTCGCGCAAAGAAAAGCAGGATATTCGCAGAGAAATTGGAATGTTGTTTCAGGGAAGCGCACTTTTTGACTCCAAAACCGTAGAGGAAAATGTCCGTTTCCCGCTGGATAATATGCAGGATATAATGAACGAAACCGAAAAAGCAGACCGAGTAAATTTTTGTTTGAAAAGAGTTGGCTTGGAAAATGCCAATAAAAAAATGCCATCAGAAATTAGCGGAGGTATGAAAAAAAGAGTCGGAATTGCAAGGGCAATTGTCATGCAAACCAAATATTTATTTTGTGATGAACCCAATTCAGGGCTTGATCCGCTAACTTCTATCAAGATCGACAAATTGATTCAAGAAATTACTTACGAATACAAAATTACAACCGTAGTGGTTACTCATGACATGAATTCTGTGCTAGAAATTGGCGATTACATTATGTTTATGGCAAATGGTGATAAAATTTGGGAAGGAAACAAAGAAAATATTTTGAGTACAAATGTTACTTTACTCAACGATTTTGTGTTTTCGAACCAATTACTCAAAACTTTGAGAAAAACCTAAAACCATGAAAGTTACAAGTATTTTAGCTGTTTCAATTTTTTTTTTAATGGCTTGCGCCAACCATACTTCAAAACCATTTAACAATCCAGATATGCAAGAAATCGTATCGAAAAACTTAGAAAGAACAGTCAATTTGGCTATTTTTCTTCCACCTTCTTACGAAAAAAATATCAATCAAACTTACAAAATTTTGTTTGTCAATGACGGACAGGATGCCGATGCACTTCAATTGGCAAGTACATTAAAAGATTTGTACGCACAAAACCAAATTCAGGAGTTAATTGTGGTTGCTATTGCCGCCCATGATCGAATCCAAGAATATGGCACTTTGGCAATGCCCGACTACAAACAGCGTGGCAGCAAAGCTTTCCAATACAACCAATTTATTTTAGAAGAATTAAAACCATTTATCGAACAAAATTATCGAGGGAATCCTTTGGCAAAAGCAGGTTTTATTGGCTTTTCTTTGGGCGGTTTGTCGGCTTTTGATGTGGTTTGGGCAAATTCTACTGTTTTTGACCGAGCAGGAGTGTTTTCGGGCGCGCTTTGGTGGCGAAGAAAAGCCTATGAAGAAGGTTATCAGGAAGACAATGACAGAATTATGCACTTAACCGTCAGAAATAGCACCTTTAAATCAGGACTAAAAATGTGGTTTCAAGCAGGCACAGAAGACGAAACTTCGGACAGAAATAACAACGGAATCATTGATGCCATCGACGACACTTTAGATTTGATCAAAGAACTAAAACGAAAAGGTTACAACGATCAAGACATTAAATATTTGGAAATTGAAGGCGGAAAGCACGATCAATCCACTTGGGCAAAAGCCATTCCCGATTTTTTGCTTTGGGCGTATCCTAAATAATGTTATTTTTTTTCTTAACTTCTTGCGCATTTATTTTATTTGCATACCTTTGAAAAAAAAGATAGAAAATGGCGTATTTATTTGTCCTCATTTTGTTGTTCAATGTTTTGCATAACTTAAATGCTCAAAGTTCTTTTACTTTGCGCAAGGTTTTGCAATCTGCCAAAGAAAACAATTTGCTTTTAAAGGCAGAATTTTTGAATGTTGATATTGCCAAACAAGACATTGTAACGGCAGGTTTGCGCCCAAATCCTATTTTAAATAATCAATTTTTACAACTTGTGCAAAAGTCTGCTTTTGGCAACGGAACAGTCTGGTCAGACTCACGAAACGATCAGGTTTGGTGGCAACTTACCAAATCTTTGCAAATAGCAGGTTTACGAAAAAACAAAATTGAGTTAGCAAACAAAAATGTAGCCCTAAAACAAGAACAATACGAGGATTTTCAGCATATTTTATTGACTTATACCGCCAACAAATGGATCGAAATTTCTACGGTTCAAAAAAAAATGAGTCTGATTACAAAGGCTTTGGCAAACATCGATTCTTTGGCAGAGGTCAATAATTACAGATACCAAAAACAAGTTATTACAGAAACAGAGTTGTTTAGAACCGATCTTTTGGTCAAAAGGTACGAAATTCAGTTGCACAGCATCGAACAAGAACACAGCAATCTTGGCAATGAATTAAAATTATTAACAGGAATTACGGACAGCATAGCCATTGACGAAACAGACGATTTGGAAATTAATGTTTCGACTGCTTTGGATAGTTTGATCGAAAAAGCCTTTCAAAACAGAAACGATTATCAGGCTTTGGTTGCTGCCCAAAAAGTATCAGAAAGCAATATCAAACTTCAAAAATCTTTGGCGTTTCCCAAACCCGAAGTTGGAATCATTTATAATCCTCAAAATTCAGTTCCTTATTTGGGATTTTATGCTACTTTGCCTTTGCCTGTTTTTGACCGAAATCAAGGTGAAATCCAAAAGGCAAAAATAGAAAAAGAACAATTTGATGCACGTATTTTTGCCACTCAAAAAAGCATCGAAACCGAAGTTTTAAACGCAAAAGAATTGTACGAAACCAGCAAGGCAAACGTTCAGGATTTTCAAAAAATCATCAAACAGTCAGATAAAGTGTTGATCAACGTAAAATATGCCTACACTAGAGGCGGCACCACGATTATCGATTTTTTGGAAGCACAACGTAGCTGGATAGAAACCGAATTGGAATATTACAGTGTGTTGCAACGCTATCGTCAGAGTCAAATTCAGTTGATCAATGCTTTGGGTTTGATCAATAATCTTTAAATTTGTTTTAAACCTAACAAACCAACACAGAAAATATGCAAAGCAAATACTTAGTCTTCGTCTGTTTATTTTTAGTTTTTTGCACTCGCAAAGAAATTGTTACTTTCGAAAACCAGTCGCCTACGGTGAGCCAAGATGGAACAGCAATCACCATCCCAGATACGGTAAGTGTTAAAATATTTAGTACAGAAACAGTTTCTAACCGCACCATTTCTGCGGATATTACTGCTCCTGCACAAGTTTCGGCTACGGTTTTGGGCAATAGTGTGATTTTATTTAGCAATCCTGAACTTACTTCCAATTATACAGAATTATTGAATCATCGATCTGCAATTAGCCAAAAAGAAGCCGTTGTTAGCCAAAAAGAGGCAGTTATCAAACAAAAAGAGGCAATTATCAAACAAAAACAAATAGAAATAGAACGATTTGAAGATTTAGCCACACACGGAGCAGCCACAGGAAAAGACGTAACAGACGCAAAAACAGACAAATTATTGGCAGAATCAGACAAATCTATTGCAGAATCTGAAAAAGCAAGGGCAGAAGCAGAACTCATTGCAGGCAAAAGTTTGATCATCGAACATAGTACCAAACTCAAATTGGCAGGTTTTAATCCTGAAACTTTAATTGATGCAAAAGCAGGGAACGCTTGGGTAATTGCAGACGTGTCCGAAAACCAAATAGGAAAAGTAAAAATAGAAACCAGTTGTTCGATCAAATTTACGGCTTATCCCAACGAGATTTTTGTTGGAGTCGTGAACGGAATTGCAGACGTGATGGACAACGAAAGCCGCATGACCAAAGTGAGAATTACCTTAGAAAATCCGAACAACAAATTGCGGGCAGGAATGTTTGCCTTGCTTTCTTTTGGCGTAAATGAAGGCGATTTTATCAGCATCGACAAAAATTCGATCATTACTGTACAAGGCAAAAATTATGTTTTTGTCAAAAAAAATGCGCATACATTTGAACGCAGAGAGATCAAAACGAGTCAGCAAATTGGAGACAGAATCATTGTTTTTAACGGTTTGACAAACGGAGAAAATGTGGTTGTTAGTGGTGCAATGCAACTTAAAGGCTTGTCGTTTGGCTATTAATGTGAGTTGTGATATGTTGTAGAACGGGCTTTAGCCCGTTAAAATACAAAGAAAACGGATTAAAATCCGTTCTACAGGCTTTTTTGTTTTGCGCAACTCACATCCACTATTAAGCAAATTTTGGATTTTAACAAAAAATTGTTATGATAAAAAAAATAATTATCTTTTCCTTACATAATCGTTGGGCAGTAATTGGCATCAGTTTTTTGATTATGCTCATAGGTTATTGGTGCTTTACTCTGCTCAAAATTGAAGCCTATCCCGACATCGCAGACACCAATGTTATTGTTGTATCGCAATATGTGGGCAGAGCCACAGAAGAAGTAGAACAACAAGTAACCGTTCCCATTGAAAGAGCCTTGCAAAACACTCCAAACGTGTTGGATCGTAGAAGTAGAACCATTTTTGGGCTTTCGGTGGTACAACTTACTTTCAAAGATGGCACAAACGATTATTTTGCCCGTCAACAAGTCATGGAACGTTTGGCTTCCGTAGAATTGCCTGTAGGCGTAAATCCAGAATTAGCTCCACTTTCTACTGCCGTTGGCGAAATTTTTAGGTATGTGGTCGAATCTCCACCAAATTATTCGCCTACGCAACTCCGAGATTTGCAAGATTGGGTGATCAAGCCTTATCTTTTGCAAACCGAAGGTGTGGCAGATGTGGTTACTTTTGGTGGCCCCCTAAAACAATTTCATATTTTGACTAATCCAAATGATCTAAGAAAATATAATTTGACCATTTCTGATATTGAAAAAGCTGTTGAACAAAATAACCAAAATGCAGGAGGAAATATTTTAGAAAGAGGCGGACAAGGATTTGCCGTAAGAGGACTTGGAACTATCAAAACCGAAAAAGACATTGAAAATATCGTTTTAGAATCAGAAGGAGGAGTGCCAATTTATATCAAAGATGTAGCAAGTGTAGAAATTGCTCCACCACCACCAAGCGGAATTTTGGGCTACAATATTCCAAAAGAAAAAATAGTAGTAAATAGTGGCATAGAAGGCATTGTTTTGCTTAGAAGATACGAAAATCCAAGTGAATCTTTGAGAGATTTGAAAGAAAAAATAGCAATATTACAAGAAAAAGAATTGCCCGACGGAGTTACCATCAGACCGCTTTATGACCGTAGTTTTTTGATCGACAACTCCTTACAAACCGTAGGAAAAACGCTTTTTGAGGGAATCAGCATTGTAATTATCATTTTGATTTTGTTTTTGGGAAATATTCGCAGTGCTTTGGTGGTGGCTTTAACCATTCCGTTTTCGCTTTTGTTTGCTTTTATCATTATGAAATTGAGTAATATTCCTGCAAATTTGCTTTCTTTGGGAGCTATCGATTTTGGAATTATTGTAGATGGAGCAGTAGTGATGGTCGAACATTTGATGCGAAATTTCCAAAAAGCAAGCAAAGAATCCCGCAAAAAAGGAATCATCGATCTCACTACCGACTCTGCAAATGAAGTTGCCAAAGAAATATTTTTCTCCGTAAGCATCATTATTTTGGCTTATATGCCCATTTTGCTGATGACCAGAGTCGAAGGAAAACTGTTTTCCCCGATGGCGCTTACTTTGTCTTTTGCTGTAATTGGATCGATGATTTTTGCGCTTACCGTAATTCCTGTGCTTACTTCTTTTGTGTTTCAAAAAACAATTTCAAAAGAAGAAGACATCAAAGAACATCACAACTTTTTTCTCGATTTTTTTGACAGAATGTACGACAAAATTCTTAATATTATTTCAAAATTCTACAAAAAAACGCTTCTTATTGGTTTTGGAATTGTGTTTTTCTTTATTGGATGTGGACTGTTTTTGGGAACAGAATTTTTGCCCGAATTAGATGAAGGTTCAATTTTTTTAAGAGGAAATTTTCCCGCAGGAATAACCATTCAAGAAAATGTAAAATATGCCCCAAGAATACGCGAAATTATTTCAAAATATCCGCAAGTTGCCTTTGTAATTACGCAAACAGGTAGAAATGACGAAGGAACTGATCCTTTTCCCTCCAACAGAAACGAAATTTTGGTCGGTTTAAAAGAGTACAAACTTTGGACAGACACCATTTCGAAAAAAGAATTATTGTATCGAATAACCAACGATTTGGAAAGGGAATTTCCAAGTGTAAAATTTACTTCAGGGCAACCAATTATTGATCAAGTCATGGAAATTGTTACAGGCAGCGCAGCCGATCTTGCGGTTTCGGTGGTTGGAGACGACCTAACTTTAATGCGGCTCAAAGCCGACAGCATTGTGGCAATTATGAAAACTATGGAAGGCAGAAAAGGCGTAAATATTGAACAAGAAGGCACACAAGAGCAACTCGCAATCAATATAAACCGAGAGCAAGCTGCCCGATATGGCATCAATGTTTCAGATATTCAGCACATGATCGAGGCAGCCATTGGCGGAAAATATGTGTCTGTTTTGTATGACGGCACAAAAAGATACGATATTCTTTTGCGATATTTGCCACAATACAGAAACAATATTGACGAAATTAAAAAATTATTGGTTCATTCGGCTTCTGGTGCTTTGATCCCGATGAGTGAATTGGCAGACATAGAATTTGTGGCAGGTCAAACCAACATTTACCGTTACAACAACAAACGAATGGTTACAGTCAGAACCAACATCAGAGGCAGAGATCAGGGCGGTTTTGTGAAAGAATTAAAAGAAAAAGTGAAGCAAAAAATAAGCGTTCCCAAAGGTTACACCATCATTTATGGCGGTCAATACGAAAATTTGGATCGAGCAGGCAAACAATTAATCATTACCATACCTTTGACTATTTTTTTAGTTTTTGCCTTGCTTTTTGCTCTTTATCGAGACGTTCAAGACACTTTAATTACCATGACTTGTATTTTGTTTGCTTTGGGAGGCGGAATAGTGGCTTTGCTTTTGCGAGGATATTATTTTAACGTTTCTGCGGGAGTGGGTTTTGTGTCTATCTTTGGGATTTCGGTTATGGCGGGAGTAATTTTGGTTTCTTCACTCAATCGCACAGGAAACAGAGAAAACATAAAAATGTCCGTAATTAAAGAAATTGCAAAAGAAGAATTTAAGGCAATTTTGTCTATTTTGATTTTGGCTATTTTGGGCTTGATTCCTGCTGCAATTTCTAGCGGCATTGGTTCGGATGTGCAAAGACCGTTGGCAACCGTGATCATTGGTGGACTAATTAGCACTTTAATTTTTACGCCATTGCTTATTCCGCCTTTGTATTTTTGGACAAAAAGCAAAAAAAAGATCGCTACTATTGAAGTTATTTAATCTCATTTTATCTTCTGAATATTGCAAAGAAATGACATTTTTTAAGATGTCAAAGCGCAAATTTTAACGCCTTTTTGAGCTTTTTGGCACAAAATTTCTAAAATTGTGGCATCTGTAAACCATGCCATTGCAAGCAAAATTTGTTGTTTTGCTTTGGCAATGCTTTAATAATTTAGCTTTGAATGTCCTCAAAATAGGCATGAGAAGGCATAAAAAATGTTTTTTTTAGTTTAAATTTTTTAAAAATATCATACATTTCTTTTAAAATTTCTGTTTTCAAAAAACTACTCAACAATTTTGGAGTCTGTTCATTGAGAACAAACAAACCAAAAAAACTATTTTTTTAAAAGAAAGAAAAGATTAGGTAGAGTAAATGTTATTAACTCACTTTTACTCCAAAAATCAAAATGTCGTCTAGTTGGTTTTGATTGCCTTTCCAATTCAAAAAGGTATCTAACAAAATAATTTCTTGTTCTTTCATGCTTTTGTCGGAAATGCTAAATAGCAATTCTCTCAATTTTCTGACCATAAATTTTCTGTCAAATTCGCCACCAAATTGGTCTTGATAGCCGTCAGAACACAAATAAATCGTAGTCGGTTCTGAAATATCGATGGTATGCTTGGTAAATATTCTGGCGGTTTCGCCCAACATTAGCTTTCCGCCAACAGCGCGTTTATCGGCTTTAATTTCGTGAAAATAATTGTTCTGCACATAATAAAACGGGTTCATTGCCCCTGCATATTCCATTTTTTTGGCACTTTGATCAATAATGGTGATCACTGCGTCCATGCCATCTTTGCTATCCGAATAGTTTTGTTTCAACGCCATTCTGACTCGGCTGTGAAGTTCGTTCAAAATTAAATCAGCCGACAAAATGCCTTTTTCTGTAACTACTTGGTGCAAAACCGCATCACCGATCATGCTCATCAACGCACCAGGAACGCCATGACCTGTGCAATCTACCACCGCCAAAACCAATTTTCCATCTCGTGGTTGAAACCAATAAAAATCGCCTGAAACAATATCTCTTGGCACAAAAAAGACAAAAAAATCGGTCAAAAAATGACCAATAAATTCTTTGGAAGGCAACATGGCAGTCTGAATCCGTTTGGCATAAGTAATGCTTGCGGTAATGTCTTTGTTTTTGCGTTGCAACTGCGAAATTGCCATTTCTAATTGCGCGCTTTTGTTGGCAATTTCATTGCGTTGGGCGGTAATTTCTGTATTTTGGAAATTAATTTTGTCGATCATTGCAATCAAATGATCGCGCTGTTCTTGAATTTTTAGATTTTGTTCATGAATTTCTTTTGAAGTTTTTTGAAGTTCCGCATTCTGAATTTCTATGCTATCTCTTTGGGCTTCAATTTCTTCTTTTTGCTGATTAATTTCTGTAAAAGCAACCTTCAGGCTTTGATTTTGAATTTCAATGCTATCTCTTTGCGCCGCAATTTCTTCATTTTGCTGGTTAATTTCTGCAAAACTTTGTTCGAGTTCTTCATGTTTTATTTTTAGGTTTTCGAGCATGGTGTTAAAAGAAATGGTCAGCGTTTTGAGTTCGTCTTCTGTGGTTGCTTTCACTTTTACCCTAAAATCGCCTTTTCCTGCCTCAATAGTACCATTTAACAAATTTAAAATTGGTTTGGAAATGCTATCAGAAACAAAACCGACAATCAAAAAAATCAGGAAAGACATTGCCAAAATTCCCATCAACAATTTGTTTCTAAGTGCAATCACAGGTCTAAAAACCTCTTCTTCATCAATTTCGGAAAGCAAAACCCAACGCACTCCACGAATATTTAGCGGACAATAAGAAGAAAGCACAGGAATATTTCGGTAATCCAACACAATTTCAGTGCCTATCATACCTTTTAAAGCCTTTTTTGCGGAAATGGTTTCGCATTTGTGCAACAAAATGGTGGTTTTGTAATGTTCCATGAGTTTGGTTTCCATGTCTGGCACATGAAGGTCTTGCATCAGCTTAATAAAATCTGTTGGCGACTCCAAAATAAAGCGCGAGTCGGTTCGCATACGCAAATCTTCGCCCACCAAATAAGTTTCTCCTGATTCTCCCAAACCGTCTTCTTTCCAATGTTTTTCGCCTGTCATGACGTTGTTGATATGGTCAATAGGCACTTGAATTGCAAAAACGCCTATTTTTTCGCCTTTTTCGTAAACAGGAGCCGCCATAAACAAAGCAGGTGCATAATAAGAAGGTGCATAAAAATCGAAATCTGATAAGGCAATCAAATCTTTGTTATCCGAATTTTGTACTTCCGCAAAAACTTTTGCCAAATTGCTTTGCCTAAATGCCCCATCGAGCAAACTTGTGGCATAATCGATCTCTTTTTCAACGGTATAAACAATGTGTCCTGTTTTTTCGTCAATCAAAAAAATGTCGTAATAGCCATAATCTCCCCTCATTTCCGTAAATTCTTTGTCGTATTTTTTATGCACTTCGTCATAAAAAGTGTTGTCCAAATTGGGTTCTGGATTGTTTTTCAAATATTTGGATTGCAAAAAAAGCGTATTCGGATATTTTGGAATGAGTGTTTGCACATCATTTCTTTTTTGTTCGATGGGATTGAGTTTGTTCCAAAAAATATTTTTATAAAAATGATCAAC
Source organism: Bacteroidota bacterium (assembly GCA_004292785.1). Lineage (GTDB taxonomy): Bacteria > Bacteroidota > Bacteroidia > Cytophagales > Thermoflexibacteraceae > RDXG01. Next base: position 2,306 of record RDXG01000256.1, on the reverse strand, counting down.
AGTAGTGTTTACAACGTTTTTTTTGGATTGTTCTGGTGGAATGTCATGAAAAGTTTGCTTAAATTCTTTGATCGAATTTTTGACCAATTGGCTCGAAGCCAAATATTTCATTTCTTGATCTAAAGTTTGAAAATAATTTTCAATTTGACGCTTTTTTGCAGCGCGAATAGAAGTTAGTTGCGCAAAAGCCTGCTCCTCTAGCTCGCTTTCTGCTACCAAATAGGCATAAAAACCTACCGCCAAAATAGGCAAAAGACTTACCAACATCACGTAAGTAAAAATTTTTCGCTTAATGCTCGTAAATTGAAATTTCATAACTTTTGGATTTTTTTCTAAGTTCACAAACATACAAAAAAATGATTAATATTGCGCAATTATTAAATTTAAAAAAATCACTGTCATGAAATATTTTTTTGTTTTAACATTTTGTATTTTTTTTATATGTTCTTGCCAAAAAGAATCGGATTCTGACTACCAAAAAACAGCCCAAAATCCCGAATTTTTGCATCGATCTGTCAAACAACTTACCGATGTAATTGTACATGATATTTTTTCTCCTCCTGTGGCAAGCCGAATTTATGCACACGCCGCTATTGCCGCTTACGAGGCTTTATTGCCTAATTTTTTCGAATACAAAACCCTAGTTGGGCAGGTAAATGGCTTAAAAAAAATGGCTAAACCTGAAGCAAATCAAGAATATTGCTATCCTTTGGCAAGCATCAAAGCGTTTTTGTCGGTTGGCAAAACTTTGACTTTTTCGGAAGATAAAATGGACACTTTCACAGAAAAAATATTGAAAGAATATCAAAATTTAGGAATCCCGAAGGAAGTGTATGATCGTTCTTTGGCTTTTGGCGATTCGGTGGCAAAAAGCGTCATGGCGCGCGCCGCAAAAGATGGTTACAAAGAAACTAGAGGTCAAAAATATACCTTAGTTCCCAAAAATGGAATGTGGATTCCTACTCCGCCTGCTTACATGGACGCAATAGAGCCTTATTGGTCAAAAATTCTGCCTTTTGCCCTCGATTCTGCCGCACAATATGCACCAATCAAACCTTTTGAATACAACACAGACAAAAATAGTGATTTTTATAAAGAAATTATAGAGGTCTATGAAAGTTCTAAAAAAACGACAGAAGAACAGATTGAAATTGCTAAATTTTGGGATTGCAACCCATTTGTGATGCACACTACGGGGCATATTTCTTACGCCACAAAAAAAATTACGCCTGGCGGTCATTGGATAAATATTGTCGGAACGGCTTGCAAAAAAATCAATGCAAATTTCATGAAAAGTGCAGAAACTTATGCCTTAGTGTCGATGGCTTTGGCGGATGGTTTTATTAGTTGTTGGGACGAAAAATACAGAAGCCAAAAAGTAAGACCTGAAACGCTAATCAACAAATTGCTTGATCCTGAATGGAAACCACTTTTGCAAACTCCGCCTTTTCCTGAATATACCAGCGGACACAGCGTAATTTCTAATGCGGCGGCGGTTACTTTGACTCAGGTTTTGGGAGATAATTTTGCCTACTCCGACTCTACGGAAATAGAATATGGTTTGCCTGCCCGAAATTTCAAATCGTTTAGTCATGCGGCAGAAGAAGCGGCACAAAGCCGTTTTTATGGCGGAATTCATTATCAGTCAGGAATTACAAATGGTTCTTTGCAAGGCGTAAAAGTTGGAAAACATTTGATCGAAAAAATTAAAACCAAATAATTTTAGTAATTTTTTCGTTAAAACAAAACCTATAATTTTTCTAAATTTTATAGGTTTTGATCAAAAAAATTTGAGAGTAATTTTGTATCTTTGCAAAGAAAAAATTAATTTTAATTCAAAAAATATGCTTGCCAATTTAGACAATGAAGTCATTTTCAAAAAAGCCTTTACGGACAAATTTGTGCTTAAATGCCTTGTTAAAGACCTTTTTGGAATCGATTTTGAAGCGGAAACCGTAGAAACTGAAAAACGTTTTGAACCTAAAATTTCTTATATCGATTTTAAATACGATATTTTTGCAGAAAGTAAAGACAAAAGAGTGGTGGTAGAAATTCAAAAAGTGGATTATGACTATAATTTTGACCGTTTTTTGCTTTATCACAACATGGCAATTGCCGAAATGCAACGGACTTCGAGGGAGTACAAAACGGACAGAGTAGTTTATACGATTGCCGTTTTTACAAGCAAATACGTGGCGCGCGACAGGCAGAATATTTTGGTGGAAAGAGATATTTTGTTTCATTATAGCAATTTGTTCGACCTAAATGGCAAAGAATATGATGTTTTTGGGCATAAATTGATTTAT